>NZ_VOBF01000028.1:0-500 GCF_008369245.1 Psychrobacter sp. ANT_H56B | reverse complement strand
CGTCATCGTTATCTGGTTGTGGCTCGTCGCTTTTCTTGACTACGCCAGACTTGCGAGCGAAGGGCTTGAGCAGCAACAGGCTGACGCCGTTGAGCAGCCAGGCCAGTGGATAGAGGATTTTCAGCGGCACGCCCAACAGCGTATTGCCAAAACCCAGCACCGCTTGCGGATAACGGGTGGCCAGGGCGCGAGGCAAGTAGTCGGCCAGCACCAGCAACGCGGCGCTGGAGATCAGCCAGCCGATCCAGGGGCCGTTATCGGCCCAGGCATAGATCGCCAACAGGGTACAGAGGATCACCATCACGGTGCGGCACAGGGTATTGCAGAGAATGAGGCTGTTGCGCGGGAAGTTCAGCCGGGCTGCGGCCTTGTCACCCTGGCGAGTGCCGAGGCGCTGGGCCAGCAAGTGGTGTTGCGCGGCCTCGATGGCGGTAAACAGCGCCGACCATAAAATCAGCAGGGTCACTACCGCGAGCATCGGCCCTAGGGGCAAGTTGTCC
>NZ_VOBF01000027.1:0-573 GCF_008369245.1 Psychrobacter sp. ANT_H56B | reverse complement strand
GGGGCTGTAGTAGATAAGGATTAAATATCACACCATTTTCTCAACGTTTTAAGCTGATTAGACGGTGCGCCATAATTGAATCTAAACTCACACTCTTTTAAAAATAGAGGGAAGTTCTTTTTATCAATCCCATTATATTTTCTGAGTGTTCTTTTAGACTGATTCCAAAAGTTCTCAATACCATTGATGTGATTGTTTTTACCACAAGTAAATTCTTTAGAGTGGTTGACTCTAAAATGCTTAAATTCGCTCACATCCAATGCATTGTAACTTCGATAGCTATCAGTATAAACAAAGCTGTCAGGCTTAATTTTACGCTTGATAACGGGCATTAGAGTACTTTGTTTGGTATCTGCTACGACAATGGTATAAACCTTACTATTTCGTTTTAGAATACCAAATACGGCTGTTTTACCAGTAGCCCCGCGACCTCTTTTTCCTTTACGTACGCCGCCAAAGTAACTTTCATCTAATTCGACTTCACCATCAAAGAGCTCATCAGCTTGTAATGAGAGATGGTGATCTATAACAAGTCTTATTTTATGATAAAAAAGTGCAGCAGTGTTAGGCTGG
>NZ_VOBF01000026.1:0-710 GCF_008369245.1 Psychrobacter sp. ANT_H56B | reverse complement strand
GGGGCTGTCCTAGATAAGTAAAATAATCTAGGATAGCCATATGAGAAAGAGTAGATTAAGTTGGTACAAACAAACTAAGCTTATCGAACTATTTGTTGCCGGTTCTACCGCAAGAACAGCAGCAAGCTTAGTGGGTGTTAATAAAACAACAGCCAGCTATTACTTTCATCGTCTTAGACTACTGATTTATGAAAACAGTCAGGAACCTGGTCTTCTAGAAGGCGAAATAGAAGTTGATGAGAGCTACTTTGGCGGCAGACGCAAAGGCAAACGTGGTCGCGGTGCTGGTAACAAAGTGCCTGTTTTCGGACTGCTTAAGCGCAATGGTAGCGTCTACGCTTGTATTATTCCTAATGCCAGAGCTGAGACCTTAATCCCTATTATAAGAGAGAAAGTAAAGCCTGATAGCATTGTCTATACTGACTCATTCAGAAGTTATAACGCCCTTGATGTGAGCGAGTTTACCCATTACCGTATTAATCACTCAAAAGAGTTTGCACAAGACAGAAACCATATCAACGGAATAGAGAACTTTTGGAGCCAAGCCAAACGACATATGCGTAAATATAATGGCATCCCAAAAGAGCATTTCCATCTGTTTTTAAAGGAATGTGAGTGGCGTTTTAACTACAGTGATCCAAAACGTCAATTACATCAGCTGAAACAATGGGTTAAACAGGAACTGAACTAGTTATCTAGGACAGCCCCTT
>NZ_VOBF01000025.1:0-861 GCF_008369245.1 Psychrobacter sp. ANT_H56B | reverse complement strand
TAGTACGCCACAGTTTTCGCCTGCACGACCTTCGTCAAGCAGTTTACGGAACATCTCTACACCCGTACAGGTGGTTTTTTGCGTGTCACGGATACCGACGATTTCGATTTCGTCGCCAACGCGTACGATACCAGATTCAACACGGCCAGTTACAACAGTACCACGACCTGAGATTGAGAATACGTCTTCGATTGGCATTAGGAATGCTTTGTCGATGTCACGCTCTGGCTCTGGGATGTAGGTGTCAAGAACGTTTAATAGTTCTACAACGGCTGGTTGACCATATTTTTCTTGTGAGCCTTTTAGGGCTTCAGTTGCAGAACCGTGGATGATTGGGGTGTCATCACCTGGGAAGTCATAGTCGCTTAATAATTCACGAACTTCCATTTCTACGAGTTCAAGCAATTCTTCGTCATCAACAACGTCGCACTTGTTCATGAATACGACGATGTACGGTACGCCAACCTGACGTGAAAGCAGGATGTGCTCACGGGTTTGTGGCATAGGGCCGTCAGTCGCTGATACAACTAGGATTGCGCCGTCCATCTGGGCTGCACCGGTGATCATGTTTTTAACATAATCGGCGTGACCTGGGCAATCAACGTGAGCGTAATGACGTGATGGGGTGTCATATTCTACGTGTGAGGTGTTGATGGTGATGCCACGTGCTTTTTCTTCTGGTGCTGAGTCAATAGACGCGTAGTCTTTGGCTTCGCCACCTGAGGTGATTGCAGCTACGGTTGCGATTGCAGCGGTAAGGGTGGTTTTACCGTGGTCAACGTGTCCGATGGTACCGACGTTAACATGTGGTTTTAGACGTTCAAACTTGGCCTTTGCCATGGGTATTTCCTCTTTTTTTGG
>NZ_VOBF01000024.1:0-919 GCF_008369245.1 Psychrobacter sp. ANT_H56B | reverse complement strand
TATAGTCAGTCTTTTATAAATAAGATACAATGCTTTTAAAATAAAGAGAAAGATATAATCATTATGACTTACTCAGCAGACTTTCGAGCGCAAGTGATTAAAAGCGTCAAAGACAAAGACATGAGTATTCGTCAAGCATGTATTTTCTATGACATTAGTAAAACCACTTTACAGCGTTGGCTGAAAAATCCAAGTATCAAACAAACTCGGGATAAGCCACCCAGTAAAATACCGAATGAAGCTCTTCTCAAAGACGTCGCTCAATATCCAGACGATTACATGTACGAGCGAGCTCAACGTTTAGGCTGTAGCAAATCAGGCATTGATATTGCCCTAAAGCGCCTTGGTATCAGTCAAAAAAAAGACCTTAGAGCATCCAAGAGCGTGCCTGATAAAAAGAGCGATATATCAGAGTAAGCTTGATAGCTTTATGCAGCAAGGCTATCCCATTGTGTATATGGATGAAAGTGGCTTTGAGGCGGAAACGATTCGCCCTTACGGCTATGCACCGATTGGCAAACCTTGTATTGATAGCTACAACTGGCAAGTAAGAAAGCGCACTAACGTTATTGGGGCTCTCTATGAAAAAATGCTGTTTGCGCTTGATTACTTTGAACAAAATATTAACAGCAGCATATTTTATCACTGGTGCAAACACACGCTGATTCCAAGCCTTAAAACAAAATGCGTGATCGTGATGGACAATGCTAGATTTCATAAGAACAAATGCATTCAAAAACTACTGAACAGACATGGCCATCGTATTCTTTGGTTGCCACCTTACAGTCCTGATCTAAATCCCATTGAAAAGAAGTGGGCACAGGCAAAATTTCTACGCCAAGGCTGGATGGAGAATAATCTACCTAAACTGTTTCATGATATGGGTTGTATCTCTTTTATTCTAGACTGACTATACTAT
>NZ_VOBF01000023.1:0-3052 GCF_008369245.1 Psychrobacter sp. ANT_H56B | reverse complement strand
TCTAAATCCCATTGAAAAGAAGTGGGCACAGGCAAAATTTCTACGCCAAGGCTGGATGGAGAATAATCTACCTAAACTGTTTCATGATATGGGTTGTATCTCTTTTATTCTAGACTGACTATACTATGAGTCCACGGACTATAAGTCACATTATTTTATATTATAATGTAAATTTATACTTGATGGTCAAGAGCGAATTAATCAACTATGATAGTCTTTAATGATTATAGATAAAAATTATTTACCAAGACTTAAAGCTTTACTTCCTATCAATCGCATCTAGCCCTAAACGCATCCACTGTCGTGCCAGCTCGTCACGGTCAGTGAGCATATTCCATAGCGTATCTTCACTAAATATAGAGTGCTCTTTACCTGAGTGCTCAATTGGCAGATCTGCTTCACGATCCGCCATCCATTGTGGATTAAGATAATAATCTTTCAACTCGTTTAGCAATGCTTCAGCTTGCAAAAACTGCTGTTGCGCTTTAAGCTGCTGGCGGTATAGTGCGCACCATTCTTCATATTTTTGCTGCAATTCTTGCGGATTATAGTTAGTCATTTTAATTCTCGTGGTTTTTAGTGTTTAAATTAATGATATTGATTTTAAGCCATATTATAGCGTCCCTCATAAACCCTAAAAATTTAGCACAATTTGAGGTAGAATAGCCGCCTGTTTTTGCTAAGTTTACTGATTATTCATGCGTCTAAAATCTCTCAAGCTGGCAGGCTTTAAATCCTTTGCCAATCCTACCACTTTTACCTTCCGCCATGGCATCACCGCCATTGTCGGGCCAAATGGCTGCGGCAAATCCAACGTCATCGATGCCATTCGCTGGGTGCTGGGTGAGACCTCTGCCAAGCAATTACGTGGCGGGGCGATGAGTGACGTTATCTTTGCTGGTACGCAAGATAAAGCCGCCAAAAGTGCCGCCAGCGTTGAGCTGACTTTTGAGCATACGCAAGATGAGCAAAACGGTATTCGCCATGAGTTTAATCTGTATCAAGAGCTGTCCGTTCGTCGTCAGGTAAATAAGGAAGGTCGCTCAGATTATTTTATCAATGGCACGCGCTGTCGTCGTCGTGATGTGGTCGATGTATTCTTGGGCACGGGTCTTGGCGCGCGCAGTTATGCTGTCATCGAGCAGGGTATGATTGGGCGTATTGTTGAATCTAGCCCACTGCAGCTACGTGAATTCATCGAAGAAGCGGCAGGGGTTTCACGCTATCAAGCGCGCCGCGAAGAAACGCAAAAGAAGCTTGAGAAGACGCAGGATAATTTAGCACGTCTGCACGATATGCAAAGCGAGCTGGTGAGCCAACAAAAACGCTTATCTAAGCAAGCCGCCAGTGCTGAGCGTTACGAAGAGTTAGCGTTAACACTTGCTGATATTAAACAACAACTTGCCATTCAGCAGTTATATCAAGCAAAGCATAATCAGCAGCAGCAAAAAATCGCCCATGAACGTAGCGCTAATGAAGTCGCCACACTACAAGTCAGCTATGAGACTCTAAAAGCTAAGCAAGATAAGCTTGCTGCCCATATCAATCAAGAACAATGGCTAAAAGACGATGCCCAAAGTAACCATTACCAGCAGCAGCTAAGCTATCAACAAGCTGAGCATGAGCTTAGCGATGCAAAGTCACAGCTGACCACCATTGAGCAGCAACTTGCCAGCTTAGAGCAGCAGCGTCAGCAAGCAGTCGATGAAATTGAGCGCTTAAAATCTGATGAAGCTGAGCAGCAGAAGGTGCTAGAATTATTGCGTCCGAAGCTCATTGAATTAACGAATAAACGTGAAGCGCATAAACGCAACGAGCAACCGTTGCAGCGCGCCTACCATGATGCGCAAAATCAGCTGTCACGCCTGCAAGATACCGTGCGCTCGCTTGAGCAGCAGCAAGCGATTAATAGCCAAGCGCAAAAACGTTATCAGCAAAACCATGATAAGTGGCAGCGCCGCCAGCAAAATTGGCAAAATCTCTGGCAGCAATTACAACAGTCTGTATCTCTAAATAATTGTGCCGACGAGCAAGAGCCGGCTGATGCGAACAATTTACAGCACACATTAGACACGAAAGTGACTGAGCTAAATAAACAGCTGCAACAGATTGAGCGTCAACAAGATAGCGTTGATGAACGTCTGTCAGAGCTACAACCGCAAGCGCATGATTTACAGCAGCGTTTAAACATGCAGCAGCGCGAGTTAAGTGAATTTGAAAAACGTCATGCCGTATTGGCAAGTGAGTACGATACCCTACACCAGATATTGCATCCTAAGCCTATTCCAAAATCGCAACCGCTTGTTCATGCAAAAACTGCCGATGTTAAAGGTGATTTAGAAAGCGAAATAGTCAGCGACTATAACCAATTGACCATTATCACCTTGCGCGAGCAGATTGAGCTAAGCGAGAAAGGCAAACAACATGCGCAATTACTCGATAGCGTATTGGCGTTGTGGTTGGATAGTCATGTATTGGTTTGCAATCAAAACATGCAGCCAAGCATTGATAACGCGAGCGATGATTCTGAGAAACCACACAGCTTATGGCAAGCGCTTAAGCAGGACTTAACAGCTTTATTTACTTATCGGACTGCGCAAAATGCGCATAGTAGTACGAAAGAGAAGTCACTAGTAGAAACTAGTCACAGCTTATGGTTATCTACAAAGCAAAATGAGGCAAATACAAAACCATTTATCAGTAAATTGCCAGATACTCTAAGTGATAAAGTACTACCTCTATCAGAGCTGATTAGCGCGCCGAACTTAGCGCTTTGGCAGCAATGTTATTTATATATTGCGCAACCTGAGACAAATAATAAGCAAACGTTAGAAGTGCTTGCTGAGATTTTAAAGGCATTGCCATCATCAGCCATTTTGCTAACGTCTGATGGCTGGCTTATCAGTCGTCAGGGGACGATTAATCTAGGGGCTGTAGTAGATAAGGATTAAATATCACACCATTTTCTCAACGTTTTAAGCTGATTAGACGGTGCGCCATAATTGAATCTAAACTCACACTCTTTTAAAAATAGAGGGAAGTTCTTTTTATC
>NZ_VOBF01000022.1:0-4738 GCF_008369245.1 Psychrobacter sp. ANT_H56B | reverse complement strand
ATCGGTTTCTTTCGGCTTCATTTCTTGCCAGTTTTTGTTCTATCGTCAGCATAGTGTTATCCGTAGTTTAAATTGTTTGTGCTAGTATATCATTGTAGTTTTGTCTTTTCACTTCTCTGTCTTTTTAGATAAGTGCGCATTTACGACTTGATTATTTTATTCCACGTTGTTCCTTAAAATATCAAATCCTAAATACGTCCTGCGTAGCAAAAGCCAAAACCTTAAAGACCTTACTAGCGAGATTTTGAAAATGGCAATTTACTATGCGACTACAAAACCGATTAGCCGTACCAGTGGCAGAAGTGCAACTGCATCGGCTGCGTATCGTGCAGGGGTAAAAATTGAAGATAAACGCTCAGGTAAAACACACGACTATAGCAAGCGTGGCGGAGTAGAAATGGCGTTTACTTTCGATAAAAACTTGAAGAAAATTGACCGCAGCGAGTTATGGAATAAAGCGGAGCTTGCCGAAAATCGCAAAGATGGGCGTACCGCTAGGGAGTGGGTTTTAGCCATACCTCACGAGTTGATACCTGAAGATAAAGACAAGCGTAAAGACTTCAAACAAAACGAGGGTGCAAGGGTAGCGGTCAGGTTCGCCAAAGCCTTAGCAGAGCGATATAACGTAGCCGTTGATGTGGCTATTCATACGCCTGATAAGCAGGGCGATAACCGCAATTATCATGCTCATATTATGACCACTACAAGAGAGTTTAGCCGTACAGACAAAGGTATTGAGCTGGGCGATAAGGCAGCCATTGAGCTATCCAACACCAAGCGCAAAGCGTTGGGGCTAAGTTCCTCAACGACCGAAATCAAAGAGCTACGCAAAGAGTGGGAAAACATCGTAAATACGCAGTTAGAAAAGCTAGGTATTGATGAGCGTATCGACCATCGAACCCTAAAGCAGCAAGGGATAGAGCAGAAACCAACGATTAAGATTGGTTGGAAAGCGTCAGCAATGGAGCGTAGAGGTATTGCGACCGATAAAGGCGATCTAAACCGAGAGATTACCGCAGATAATCAGCAGTTGCGTGATTTACAGATAGAGTTTGCAGCCCTTACAGAGGCTAAGACAGAGATAGAGAACGTCAAAGAGCAAGCCAAAGGTATGCAGGACTTCAAAGCAGAATATGAGTTATTTAAACAAGCGCAGCAGCAACAAAAATTAGTCAGTCAGGAAATCGAAAAAACCCACGAAAAGCAGCAGGACAGAGGTATTGAACCATGAGCGATGACACCACAAAACAGCATCTATTTGCACTGATGGCACACGCAGAAGAACAGCAAAAGAACATTGACCAAACCATCGACATAATCAACAAACAACAAGCCCAGATAGAGAGCTTGCATAAACAACTACCAAACCTCGCTCAGCACTTATTTACGGACTCTCTCAATGGCGCTAGAACATCCATAGAAAGTGATTTAAGTAACCATGCAACCAAAGCGGCTCAAGACCTTAGACAAGCATCTAGGGAGGCAACGAAAGCAGCACAAGAAATCAGAGAAGCGAGAACGGCGCTTAGTTGGAAATTTGTGTTTTTGTATGTTGGAGGGCTTTTAGCTGTTACCTTTGCCTTACTTTTGGGGTTAGTGGTTTACGCCCCTACTCTTGATGACATAGCAGACCGTAGAGCAACAGTAGCAGAGCTTAACAACCAAAATGGTGACTTAGATATTAGCCGATGCAAGGGTGAGTTATGCGTTAGAGTGATGAAAAAGAAATGTGATTTTGGGGCATCGAAGGATTATTGTGTTTTAGATTTGAAAGACTGAACATTTTTACGTGGTAAAAATGGATAATAGTGGCTTGTACTAAAGAATTTTATTCCTGAGGAATGTTCTATCATGCATATAATAAAAAGAATTTTTATCTCCAAAATAATAGTTTTAGGCTTATTTTTTGGAGTGAATACATCAACTATAGCATCAGAAAAACAGCCGTTTGAGGCTTGGGTTGTAAATCCATCGAACCCAAATGAGGCTTGGCGCGTGAGCCAATCAGATCCCGACACAAATGCAATGGCAGATTTACTTGAAGCTCAGGAAATCGTAAGTGCAGCGGAGACAGATAAAATTAACGATTTTATTTATGGTACTGAGATATTAGCAGAGCAAGGTAATATTAGTGCTCAAGTATCCTTAGCACTAATGTACGAAAATAGCGAAATTGTCCCTCAAAAATATCATCTCCCTCAAGATTATCATCAAGCATTTATTTGGTATGAAAAAGCAGCTAATCAAGGCGATATGGCAGCTCAAGCAAAACTTGGACTTATGTACTATGAGGGTAAGGGTGTTCGTCAAAACTATGCTTTGGCTAGAAAACTGGTCTTGAAAGCAGCTAATCAAGGAGACCCAGATGCTCAAGGTTTGATAGCTGAAATGTACGAAGAAGGTAGAGGTGTTCGCCCCGATAAGGTTCAAGCTAAAGAATGGTATGGCAAGGCTTGTGATAACGGTGATCAATATGGTTGTGACCGTTATCGAGCATTGAATGAAAAGAGCTATGTTAAGCCCTGAATAATGACTAACGCCCTAGCGGTTGTTGGGTCAGCGTTGATCCGTGTGCGAACTGATGCACACGAACGCCGCTCGACCTTTACAACAGGGCAAAAATAGGCGTAAACTCAAACGCTAGAAACGAGTAAGCCCCAACAGTTGGAAGCTGTCAGGGCTTAATGTAATTCATAAGTGTACGACCACTTAGAACCACGAATCGATTTGTGTATTTTAGGCGGTTGCACACACTAAGACAAGGCTTTTTTGTATTTGGTGGGATAGGTTTCAGTATTTTTTAAGTAACCCATACTACTACCTGATGCAAAACTGAAATTTTATAGTGTACGCAATCAAACAAATAGACCCGACCGACTGGCAGAGCGTCAGCACTCTAGCCCAATTCTACGCAGACCTAGCGACTAACCCCTATTGCACCAATGACAAGGGTTTTAGTCACATCCGCACCAAATCAAACGCTATAAAACACGCCTACATTCAGCCCAACCGCCCCAACGTGTGCCGTTGGCTTGTCTTTGATATTGACGACCCCCAAGCCTTATTTGCTTACCATGATAAGGGGTTACCACGCCCTCAAATCATCATAAAAAACCCTGAAAATGGTCATGCTCATTACGCCTACAAGCTAACAACACCAGTAGGTGAGGGCGGAAAGTCCAGTACAAAAGCCCTCAAGTATTTAAGCAGCGTTCAACACGCCCTACGCTTGGCATTGGGAGCAGACCGCAGCTATGGCGGCAATCTCATTAAAAACCCTTGCCATAACGCACACATGGTATATATAACAGGGGCTAAGCCCTCTTATGAGCTTGCAGAGCTTGCCGAACATTTAGACCTACAAAGCCCTATCAAAACTGATGCAGCCAATGACTACGGATATGGGCGTAATTTCAGCGTGTTTGAATACGTTAGACACCAAGCCTATCCACTAGCCGAAACACATAGCTACAGTGCGCTAGAGAGCGTTTTAACTGGCATTGCAAACGATTATAATCAGCGTTTTGATGAACCGCTATTTCCTAACGAGCTAAAACACATCGTCCGAAGTATTGCCAGATATTGCTCAAAAAAGGACTTCACAGTAAGCCACAAGGCGTTTTCAGAGCTTCAAAGAGCAAGAGTAACTAAGCGGTGGGGTGATAACACAGACAAGCAAAAACAAGCCCTAGAAATGTACCAAAATGGCGTTAAAAAGACGGTCATTTCGAAGGAGTTAGGCGTAACCACTAGAACCCTTACAAACTGGGGCTTACAGAGGAAGAAAAAGTAAAAACAGGAAATACCATAATCAGATAACAGCCCGAAGGGGTTTTTAGTGGTTGCCGTTAAGCTCAGCTAATCAATTCTCGAGCTGTTTTGCTCCGCCCCAAAATCATCAAAAATTAATCAGTCTTTTTCAATCGACCGCAGTCGATTGCTGTGACCCTGCCAATAAGCCTAATGTTCTACCGTTTTGTATCTATCCTCTTAAACCTAACCTAGATTATGCTCTTATTGGCTAGATTATGCCTCTAGCTGCTGCTTTGCTTGTTGTTCTGCTACCCTAGTATCGTTTATACTTTTCCAAGCCCTTAGAACGCATTGTGTGGCTTTGGTTATTTTTAGGTTTTCATGTTTTTTTGAATTGCATTAACAATAGTATTGCAATGCACTAACAAAATTAGTATTATCACCAAATCAGCAGATTGGGAGTCTTATCATGGCAAATAGTTTACCAGACAGAAGTGACAGCACGTTTACTTGCAGAGCCGATAAAGAATTGGTTGAGGCGTTCAAGAAAATAGCCAAAGACAATAACCGCACCGCAAGCCAACTGGTTAGAGATTATATGTTGGCTTACGTCAAGAAAAACGGTCAAGGCAAGTTAGATTTAGACTGATGTGTTTTCGCCAGTATCATTGACCATAGCTTGTCTTAATTCTTCGAGCAGAGGTTCGATCCGTTTTACATCAGCAGGACGGGTGATATGAGTGCTAGCGTTCTCAAGTATAAATTTAGCGATACCAGTATTAGTCTTGGCAAGGGATAAGAACATACCGCCAATAATTACTTTTTGACCAGTCTCTAATGAATTTTTTTTAGCCATTAATCGGTTTCTTTCGGCTTCATTTCTTGCCAGTTTTTGTTCTATCGTCAGCATAGTGTTATCCGTAGTTTAAATTGTTTGTGCTAGTATATCATTGTAGTTTTGTCTTTTCACTTCTCTGTCTTTTTA
>NZ_VOBF01000021.1:0-5385 GCF_008369245.1 Psychrobacter sp. ANT_H56B | reverse complement strand
TATGAGTATAGAACTAACTGACCAAGATAAAGTAAATATTAAAATTGCTTATCTCGATACTTTGCAAAACATTATCAATCGTATGGCTACTTTCAGCCTAGCAATGAAAACAGCTTCAATAACTACCTTAACAGCTTTACTTGCATATTCTGCTTCAGAACCTCTTGATAATAGCTTTAAGCTATGGATGTTTTTTATTCCTTGGTTGTTTTTTGCTTGGTATCATGCATATTTTTTAAGACTAGAAAGAGCATTTCGTCATATTTATAACAACTCCTCAAATCAAAACAGTATTACCTTTGATGATATGAAAATTGATGGAAATAAGCTAAACAATGCTTATGAAAAATGGACATCTATTATTTTCTCAAAACCATTATTTTTTTTCCACTTAACCCTGATTACTATAGCAGTAGTATCATTTATTAATATAAAAGGAATACCATGTTTTTAAGTGTAGAAGTCACAGATTTTCATAACTTTAGTTCGCCTGAATACATCTACAATTTTGAAGTAGAGCAGTATAAGTCTAAAGAAGAAAACGCTTTAAACGACTTGTCAGATTATCTATTAGATAGCAGTAGTACTTTAGATGGTGATGAAATACAGAAGCATTTATTCCCTAATAAAGAGGTTGATATTTTCTTATCACACTCACATGCTGACGCTGATAATGTGATAAGGCTAGCAATAGCTCTAGAGAGAAAAGGTTTGAATGTTTTTATTGACTCATGCGTTTGGGGCAATGCATTTGATTTGTTAAAAGATATTGATAATAAGTATTGCTATGACTCTTCTACTAATACTTACAGCTATGAGAAAAGAAATCGCTCAACCTCCCATGCATACATGATGTTGAACACTGCTTTACATAAAATGATAGATAATTGCGAGGTCTTTCTTTTTTTAGGAACGCCTAATTCTGTATCTGTAAGACAAGGTATTGAAGACCAAGAGTTAGTAAATTCACCTTGGATTTTGTCAGAATTAGCATTGGTTCAACATATTCGTAGAAAAACATCCTATAAGCAAAAGTTGAAATCGTTAACAGAGAGTCTGGGGATGGAAGCTCAACAACCAGTTATGGACTCATTAGATGTTGCCTACACCAAACCTGATCTAGACCATAAAATCACCAGTACAGCTTTGACAAATTTATTACAACAAAATTATTCAAACAAAGTGGACGTATTCGAAAGATTGTATCGGCATCTAAACCCTTGGTATTAAAGGGCAACCAAACTTTATGAAAATCTGATTACCCTAAAACTAGTTCTATAAGCCGTGGCTTTGATATGCAAATTTAGATTATTTAATCAACTTTCTTATAACCTCTAATATTCAAGATATTCTCTAATAGGACGTTTATCAAACTGCGCAGGGTCTTTTTTAAGGCGGTTAACCATTTCAAACTCCCACCCTTGCTGTGACTGACCAGCTGGGCTAGTAGGGCTTACTAAATGATTGTATTCCGCCATAAAAGCAGGGTTACGAGCAATACGCCCTAGCTGCTTATCATTCAATCCATCAACCGTGAACATATCTGCTGTACTAGAGTCGCGCTTTTTACTAACTACATCAGTCTTAGCTTTTGGCTTTTCATGAACAGTGAAAATAAAGCCTACAATTTTGCGTCCCCTTTTTACGTTCTCATATTTGACTTTAAGGTCTGATTTTTTGTTAATCTCATCTGTAGCAAGATCTAAAACACGTTTTTTGAAATCACACATCGCTTTGTATTCATTGATTCCTAGCCCCATCTGGTCTCTAAAGACCCCTATATCAAAGCATGGTGTTTTTTTAGCTGTGCGCCATTGCGTCAATAACTCATAAAGGCGTACCGAATAAACACTATCAAACTGTGTCGTTTGCTCTAGCAAATACGAGGTAAAAAACTGTTCTAAGCCATTGATACGGCTGATACCTTCTACAACAGCAAGAGTAAACACTATTTCTATAGCACCCTCACCATCATGATATTGCACCTGCTGTAACCAACGGCTTTTAATAGGCTTACCATTATCATCAAGGTAAGTAAAACGCCTATTAAATAGTGTTTCTTCAGCTTCTTTCATGCGCTTATAGCCATTTTGCCGTGTAGTTTCAAATACCTCTGCATAACGAGTGGCATCAATTCGTAACGGCTTGTCTGTACTTAATCCTGTGGCTGTTTCTCTAGCATCAACTATGGCTAGCTGAATAATTCGCACTTCAGCTAATGATAAAGTTTGTAATGCCTGATTCAGTTGATTAGTCTTTACGACTAGGTTTTTTTTATTGTGCATAACCATCTTATCCATAAGTATTTAATGACATATTACATTAAGTCATCTAAAGGTCAAATTATAAAAAGTCCTTTAATGGTAACTAAACGTCCTTTAATGGGTAACTAAACGTCCTTTAATGGGTAACTAAACGTCCTTTAATGGGTAACTAAACGTCCTTTAATGGACGCTATAAGCCAATAGCAGCAAGGGATACAGAGAGCTTAAAAGCTATTAAAAGCATTAAAAGCATTAAAAGCATTTTCTTATTTTTTTACTAACTGAAAAGATAATAGAAAAAAGCCCTAGTTACTTCGAAATATCAGAGACTTTTTTACGCTCTTTTGGATAAGATGATCGATTAATGCTTTCAAAAGTATCTATCAATTTGTTTTTTAGTCTCATCTAAAGCATCAGGTTTGTTCGACTTTATAATTTTTTTAGCATCCTAGTGTCTTCATTTTTCTTTAACCTTAGTAACAAGCTATAAAAACCACTCTCTCTGTGTACAGAATTAGATTTAATAGCCTTCATTCTTCATTTTGATACATACCTAGCCTTTTCGTATTTAACCCTCTCTATAGCGATTTTACGGCTTTCTAGTAGCATTGCCTCAGTTACCCTAGCAATTTCCTCTTCATTTAACCCTTCAATAGCCACTAAGTAAGGCTTAACACGTTTCTTGAGAGTCTCATAACTCCCTTCTGCCACGCTTTTATCAATCCTCGCCTTCTCATAGTCCATTAGGATGCTGTTTGCCGCTTTCACAGTCGGTTCTATTTGCTCAATAACGGCTGCTGTGACCTTCTCACCATATCGAGCTTTGCTTTCAAACATTTCAGGCTTAGGCGATACAGTTTCGATACTAAAATCTCGCGCGTGATTGATGTCGTGGTAATACTCTTTGATGCTGGTATGCTTGGCTTTAGAGCCTTCCTTCCCCCTTGTTAGCCCTAAATCAGCGACCGTATTGGCAAAATCGGTTTGCATCTGATTTAACTTAACCCTGCCGCCTAGAAAATTCTTACAGTTCAGCTTCCCCTTTTGGTCAATAGGAACGACATAAGCGACTAGGTGCGGTGTGCTTATGTCTCGATGAATACTCATACCAGCAATATTTTCTGCTCCATGCTTATCCATGAGCCACTGAGCAGATCGCTTAAAAAACTCATCTTCTTGGCTTTTTCCCCAGCCTTCCCATTCAGGACTGGCGGTTATTAAATACTCAATACAGAGCACCGCATCAGAGCGTCTTTTTTCAGGAAGTCGGTTTTGTATTGCTTGTTTGACTGCTTCAGGAGTAGCAACGCTATGATAATTTTTAGGGGTGAGGTTGGGGTCAGCATTTGGCGTTTCTATCTTTCGATAGCTGTGTGCAAGACTGCCACCAATGTTGCCCATCGTCTTTAATTTTGCCGTCCTCAAAATTGCATAGTTCATCGCCACTTTTTTCCTATAATTGGGTGTTATTTCACTGAGGTGTACTTACTACACCATAAATTCGCCTGTTAGGAAAGCGTGAATTTTGCAGCAAAAGGCGGTAAAAAAGGGCTATTTTTCACTGTTTTTCAACTTGGCTGTTTACAGATTGTAAACACCTTTTTCGTTTTTAAATCAATAACTTATAACGACTTTGTTTGCACTTTGCAAACACTCAAATTTCAATAAACCTAACAATATCAGCTATTTGGCAGTCCCTTTAGGGTGCGTAAGGTGTAGTCATTAAATTAGGTAGAAAATGACGGGTCTTTTATCTGTCGTAAAATCTGCTACAAAAAAGGGATTATAAGAGCGTTACTTCTCGTCATTCACTGGCATAATCTTAGGCTAGTACAAATAATTTATTAGCCTAAAAAATCATCTGTAGCTACAGATGATTCCAATGGTCTGATTAGTTATTCTTTATAAATAATCAACACTCTACAAGCTATATAAAGCTTATAGACACGAGGAAAGAATCATGAAATTTGATTTAAGAGGTTTTGATCAACTAGAGAAGAATCTTTCAGAGTTATCTGGCACTCACAGTATCCCACTGGATGATCTTATGACCCCTGATTTTATATCTAGTTGCAGTCAATATTCGAATTTTGAGGAACTAATAGAAGCTTCTGGGTTCAAAGTAGAAACAGAAGAAGATTTTGCAGCCATCCCAGATCAGGAGTGGGAGCAGTTTATTCAAACAAATACATCTTATGAAAGCTGGATAGAAATGCAAGAAGCGGCTGGGGTTAGTCATATAGAAACAAAACTACTTAAAGGCTTAAAGTAGAGACGTATAATCAAGGTTTTCCCTAACTCTATGTTATACAAAAACTTAGAAAGAAAGCCATTAGCCTTTTTCTGGGTTTTTAATGGGCAGTATAAAATACTAAAACTATTGAGATTTAACCACCTATCGCTTATATTGTATGTACAAACATAAGCGATAGGTGATTTATATGACTACGACTAATTATAATATACGGCTTGACCAGGATCTGAAGGATAGGTCTTTTTCTGTTCTTGAAAGCTATGGACTAACGCCTTCACAAGCCATAAGGCTGTTCTTGAACCAAGTAGCGGATACCAATGCAGTTCCCTTGTCTTTTGATTATCAACCTAAGCTCAACGCTCAGACCATCGCGGCTATTGCAGAGGTTGCCAATGGTAACGGTAGTAAGTACGACAGCTTTGGTGATCTCATGGATGAGCTAGAAGGCGAAGCTGATGAGATCCATTGAAGTATCAAGTCAGTTTAAAAGAGATGCCAAAAAGAATTATCTAAGCTTACTCACTCCTGCATGGGGCGAGGTGCTTAATTGTTTGACGAACGATATACCGCTACCGGCTAAATACAAAGATCATGCGTTGACTGGCAATCATAAAGGGTTTAGAGATTGCCATATCAAACCTGACTTGGTGCTTATCTACCGTATCCAAAGCGATACGGTAGATTTGGTTAGGCTGGGTAGTCATTCAGAAGTGTTTGAATAGGTATTCTTAGAGAAATTATATGAGTATAGAACTAACTGACCAAGATAAAGTAAATATTAAAATTGCTTATCTCGATACTTTGCAAAACATTATCAATCGTATGGCTACTTTCAGCCTAGCAATGAAAACAGCTTCAATAACTACC
>NZ_VOBF01000020.1:0-5704 GCF_008369245.1 Psychrobacter sp. ANT_H56B | reverse complement strand
GAAACAAATTAAGAAAAGAAGTTGACAGACTATTAAAACATGATATGATGGTCAGCTCGCTAAATAGGATAAGCCAGATTGGTTTAGCATATTTAGTTAGAATACTTTAACTGGACGACAGTTAGAGACATTATTTAAAAGCATAACTAAAGAACAACTTGTGTGGATTTTTGCTGATTCAGAATGCTAAAAAATAAAGTTGGTTGACTATCTTTTCGATAGGATTCTAACTATAAAAATTATCATTTAAGACAGTAAAAAAACTCAAAGTTAATTCATTACGAACATAATTTTTAGCGATTTTGCCAGATTAGATGAGCCAAGTTTAGAAGTCTCTTTAAAGGACTTCATAGCAAGATTAAACTGAAGAGTTTGATCATGGCTCAGATTGAACGCTGGCGGCAGGCTTAACACATGCAAGTCGAGCGGAAACGATGATAGCTTGCTATCAGGCGTCGAGCGGCGGACGGGTGAGTAATACTTAGGAATCTACCTAGTAGTGGGGGATAGCACGGGGAAACTCGTATTAATACCGCATACGACCTACGGGAGAAAGGGGGCAGTTTACTGCTCTCGCTATTAGATGAGCCTAAGTCGGATTAGCTAGATGGTGGGGTAAAGGCCTACCATGGCGACGATCTGTAGCTGGTCTGAGAGGATGATCAGCCACACCGGGACTGAGACACGGCCCGGACTCCTACGGGAGGCAGCAGTGGGGAATATTGGACAATGGGGGAAACCCTGATCCAGCCATGCCGCGTGTGTGAAGAAGGCCTTTTGGTTGTAAAGCACTTTAAGCAGTGAAGAAGACTCTTCGGTTAATACCCGGAGACGATGACATTAGCTGCAGAATAAGCACCGGCTAACTCTGTGCCAGCAGCCGCGGTAATACAGAGGGTGCAAGCGTTAATCGGAATTACTGGGCGTAAAGGGAGCGTAGGTGGCTCGATAAGTCAGATGTGAAATCCCCGGGCTCAACCTGGGAACTGCATCTGATACTGTTGAGCTAGAGTATGTGAGAGGAAGGTAGAATTCCAGGTGTAGCGGTGAAATGCGTAGAGATCTGGAGGAATACCGATGGCGAAGGCAGCCTTCTGGCATAATACTGACACTGAGGCTCGAAAGCGTGGGTAGCAAACAGGATTAGATACCCTGGTAGTCCACGCCGTAAACGATGTCTACTAGTCGTTGGGTCCCTTGAGGACTTAGTGACGCAGCTAACGCAATAAGTAGACCGCCTGGGGAGTACGGCCGCAAGGTTAAAACTCAAATGAATTGACGGGGGCCCGCACAAGCGGTGGAGCATGTGGTTTAATTCGATGCAACGCGAAGAACCTTACCTGGTCTTGACATATCTAGAATCCTGCAGAGATGCGGGAGTGCCTTCGGGAATTAGAATACAGGTGCTGCATGGCTGTCGTCAGCTCGTGTCGTGAGATGTTGGGTTAAGTCCCGCAACGAGCGCAACCCTTGTCCTTAGTTACCAGCGGGTTAAGCCGGGAACTCTAAGGATACTGCCAGTGACAAACTGGAGGAAGGCGGGGACGACGTCAAGTCATCATGGCCCTTACGACCAGGGCTACACACGTGCTACAATGGTAGGTACAGAGGGCAGCTACACAGCGATGTGATGCGAATCTCAAAAAGCCTATCGTAGTCCAGATTGGAGTCTGCAACTCGACTCCATGAAGTAGGAATCGCTAGTAATCGCGGATCAGAATGCCGCGGTGAATACGTTCCCGGGCCTTGTACACACCGCCCGTCACACCATGGGAGTTGATTGCACCAGAAGTGGATAGCTTAACCTTCGGGGGAGCGTTCACCACGGTGTGGTTGATGACTGGGGTGAAGTCGTAACAAGGTAGCCGTAGGGGAACCTGCGGCTGGATCACCTCCTTATAGATGGCATTCGGTCAGCAAGAATTCACAACAAGTTGTTCTTTAGTTTAAGCTAGTTTATTAGCTAGAGGTATATGCCTCGTACAGGCCTGTAGCTCAGCTGGTTAGAGCACCGTGTTGATAACGCGGGGGTCGGCAGTTCAAGTCTGCCCAGGCCTACCATTATTAGGGGCCATAGCTCAGTTGGTAGAGCGCCTGCCTTGCACGCAGGAGGTCAACGGTTCGACTCCGTTTGGCTCCACCACATAATAAACTATTCTTTGGATGCTAATAAATAAATAGGTATCAAATAGAAACAAGTGATTCGTCTTAGTAAAGACAAGATTACTTCTTTCTGTTTTATACAGAATCTGTGACTCGACGAGAGCATAGAGACTATTTAAAAACATAGATATGAGTCTGGGTTAGGAAGAGCGTGTTCACGCGCACTTCTTAACCTTAATAACTCACTACTTAACGACATCAGTTGTTATCCCAGTGGTGAGTTATTAAAAAAGTAAAGAGAACTGAATCAAGCGTATAAAATTAGGTGATATCGTTATCATAATTAGACTTATATAACACTTAGAAATCTAACTCCTATCTTTAGTAATAAAGGTTAGAGAAAGACTACTTGGGGTTGTATGGTCAAGTAATGAAGCGCACATGGTGGATGCCTTGGCAGTCAGAGGCGATGAAAGACGTGACAGCCTGCGATAAGCTTCGGGGAGGCGGCAATATCCTGTGATCCGGAGATTTCTGAATGGGGAAACCCACCTACCATAAGGTAGGTATCTTGTACTTGTACAAGAGGCAAACGAGGGGAAGTGAAACATCTCAGTACCCTTAGGAAAAGACATCAAATGAGATTCCCCAAGTAGCGGCGAGCGAACGGGGAGAAGCCGATTAATGCTAATGTAGAAGAACAGCGTGGGAAAGCTGACCGTAGTAGGTGATAGTCCTGTATTCGAAACATTAGCGTTAACATATTAAGTAGGGCGGGACACGAGAAATCCTGTTTGAAGATGGGGGGACCATCCTCCAAGGCTAAATACTCCTGACTGACCGATAGTGAACCAGTACCGTGAGGGAAAGGCGAAAAGAACCCCTGTGAGGGGAGTGAAATAGAACCTGAAACCGTGTGCGTACAAGCAGTGGGAGCCTTAATTTATTAGGGTGACCGCGTACCTTTTGTATAATGGGTCAGCGACTTATGTTCTGTAGCAAGGTTAACCGTTTAGGGGAGCCGTAGGGAAACCGAGTCTTAATAGGGCGTTTAGTTGCAGGGCATAGACCCGAAACCGAGTGATCTATCCATGAGCAGGTTGAAAGTGCCGTAACAGGCACCGGAGGACCGAACCCACTATCGTTGAAAAGCTAGGGGATGACTTGTGGATAGGGGTGAAAGGCTAATCAAACTCGGTGATAGCTGGTTCTCCCCGAAAGCTATTTAGGTAGCGCCTCGGACGAACACCATTGGGGGTAGAGCACTGTTTCGGCTAGGGGGTCATACCGACTTACCAAACCGATGCAAACTCCGAATACCGATGAGTGATATCCGGGAGACACACAGTGGGTGCTAACGTCCATTGTGGAGAGGGAAACAACCCAGACCGCCAGCTAAGGCCCCAAATTCCTAGTTAAGTGGGAAACGAGGTGGGAAGGCATAGACAGCTAGGAGGTTGGCTTAGAAGCAGCCATCCTTTAAAGAAAGCGTAATAGCTCACTAGTCGAGTCGGCCCGCGCGGAAGATGTAACGGGGCTCAAACTAGGAGCCGAAGCTGCGGATTTGAATTTGTTTTCAAGTGGTAGGGGAGCGTTGTGTAAGCCTGTGAAGGTGTGTCGTAAGGCATGCTGGAGGTATCACAAGAGCGAATGCTGACGTGAGTAACGATAATGCGAGTGAAAAGCTCGCACGCCGGAAGATCAAGGGTTCCAGTCCAACGTTAATCGGGGCTGGGTGAGTCGACCCCTAAGGCGAGGCCGAAAGGCGTAGTCGATGGGAAATCGGTTAATATTCCGATACTTGTTTATAATGCGATGGAGGGACGGAGTAGGTTATGTCAGCCTGGCGTTGGTTGTCCAGGTGAAAGGATGTAGGCAGACAGTTTAGGCAAATCCGGACTGTCACTATGCTGAGATCTGATAGCAAGCTGTACTTGTACAGCGAAGTGGCAAATACCATGCTTCCAGGAAAAGCTTCTAAGCAATAGTTATAAACGAATCGTACCCTAAACCGACACAGGTGATCAGGTAGAGAATACCAAGGCGCTTGAGAGAACTCTGCTGAAGGAACTAGGCAAAATGGTACCGTAACTTCGGGAGAAGGTACGCTGCCGATGGTGATAGGACTTGCTCCTTGAGCTGTTGGCAGTCGCAGATACCAGGCTGCTGCAACTGTTTATTAAAAACACAGCACTCTGCAAACACGAAAGTGGACGTATAGGGTGTGATGTCTGCCCGGTGCTGGAAGGTTAATTGATGGGGTTAGCGTAAGCGAAGCTCTTGATCGAAGCCCCAGTAAACGGCGGCCGTAACTATAACGGTCCTAAGGTAGCGAAATTCCTTGTCGGGTAAGTTCCGACCTGCACGAATGACATAATGATGGCAGCGCTGTCTCCAGCAGAGACTCAGTGAAATCGAAATCGCAGTGAAGATGCTGTGTACCCGCGGCTAGACGGAAAGACCCCGTGAACCTTTACTACAGCTTTACATTGAACTTTGACCTGACTTGTGCAGGATAGGTGGGAGGCTTTGAAGCAGACACGCTAGTGTTTGTGGAGCCAATCTTGAAATACCACCCTGGTCATGTTGGGGTTCTAACTCAGGTATAACAATACCGAGGACAATGTATGGTGGGTAGTTTGACTGGGGCGGTCTCCTCCTAAAGAGTAACGGAGGAGTACGAAGGTGCGCTCAGACCGGTCGGAAATCGGTCGTAGAGTATAAAGGCAAAAGCGCGCTTAACTGCGAGACCCACAAGTCGAGCAGGTACGAAAGTAGGTCTTAGTGATCCGGTGGTTCTGTATGGAAGGGCCATCGCTCAACGGATAAAAGGTACTCTGGGGATAACAGGCTGATACCGCCCAAGAGTTCATATCGACGGCGGTGTTTGGCACCTCGATGTCGGCTCATCTCATCCTAGGGCTGAAGCAGGTCCTAAGGGTATGGCTGTTCGCCATTTAAAGAGGTACGCGAGCTGGGTTTAGAACGTCGTGAGACAGTTCGGTCCCTATCTACCGTGGGCGTTGGAAATTTGAGAGGATCTGCTCCTAGTACGAGAGGACCAGAGTGGACGAACCTCTGGTGTTCGGGTTGTCACGCCAGTGGCATTGCCCGGTAGCTACGTTCGGATGGGATAATCGCTGAAAGCATCTAAGCGAGAAGCCCACCTCAAGATTAGATTTCCCTAAAGAGCCGTTGAAGACTACGACGTTGATAGGCAGGGTGTGGAAGTGCAGCGATGCATGTAGCTAACCTGTACTAATTGCTCGTTTGGCTTGACCATACAACACCCAAGTGGTTTGTATGAAAGCTCTAATTAATCTATCTTGTATAGCCTAGGCTATAGAATATATATAATTTCGATATCACCTTTAACCTTGATTCAGTTAGGTTACAAGTTGGTCGACCAATAGATAATATCTTGAAAGTCAAAACAATAATAACAGACTCATATCTAACCCCCTTTGCTGACGACAATAGCACGATGGAACCACCTGATCCCTTCCCGAACTCAGAAGTGAAACATCGTCGCGCCAATGGTAGTGTGGTTCGCCCATGTGAGAGTAGGTCATCGTCAGCTCTCTATTCCAGATAAACCCCC
>NZ_VOBF01000019.1:0-6839 GCF_008369245.1 Psychrobacter sp. ANT_H56B | reverse complement strand
TGACGGCTTTATGCTTGATCTCAACCTGACTACTAGAATTATCTGTCGCTACAGATAACGCCTTTAACCGTTTTTTATAGCGGTAGAGATAACTTCTTAGCGTAGACACCGACAAGTCTAAATCATGACTTTCAGCCAGTATCACAACCACCCCTTCATGGGTGTAGGTATCCAGTAAACCCTCAATCACCGCATACAGCGATCGGAATTTTGAAAATTTTGTTCTTGTCGCCATCGTTACTCACCTATAAAAATATCAACCCTGATTACCCGTCTTTTGTAGGGAAATTACCGTAAAACATCATCATTATAGGCTATTTTGCCTCACTTATGCATCAAATAAGCATCGTAACGAGGTAGTAACGCTCTTATCAGCCTTTTTTGCTAAAAAAGCTGACCACAGGTAGAAAATAACCGATTTTTCTACCTGTTTTCTTGGTCATTAAATTATTCAATTTAATGACTACACCATACGCACCCTAAAGGGACTGCCAAATAGCTGATATTGTTAAGGTTAATGAAATCGGTTTTCTTGAAAATGTATGCAAAGTGCAAACAAAATTAACGTTAACCCTTGATTTATAACGGAAAAAGGTGTTTGCAAACTGCAAACAGTGTTGCTTCTAAAAAGTGAAAAATACCCCCTAAATAGCCCTTTTTTGCCTCTTTTTACGTCAAAAATCGCGCTTTCCTAACAGCTGAATTTGTGGTGTAGTAAGTACCCTTCAATGAAATTAACCCCAATTATCAGGAAAAAGTGGCGATGAACTACGCAATTTTGAGAACAGCAAAATTAAAGACGATGGGCAACATTGGTGGCAGTCTGGCACACAACTACCGAACGATAGAAACACTCAATGCTGACCCTAATCGCACCCCTGAAAATGATCATACCGTTGCTAGCCCTGAAGCCGTCAAACAGGCAATACAAAACCGGCTCCCTGAAAAAAGACGCGCTGATGCGGTGCTCTGTATTGAGTATTTGATCACCGCCAGTCCTGAATGGGAAGGCTGGGGAAATGACAAGGAAGTTGAGTTTTTTAAGCGAGCAAGTTTATGGCTCATGGATAAACATGGCGCAGAAAATATGGCGGGTATCAGTATTCATCGGGACATAAGCACACCGCAGCTAGTCGCTTATGTGGTTCCCATCGATCAAAGAGGAAAGCTGAACTGTAAGGATTTTCTAGGCGGTAGAGTTAAGTTAAGGCAGATGCAGACTGATTTTGCCAACCAAGTGAAGGATTTAGGGCTAACGAGGGGCAAGGAAGGCTCTAAAGCCAAGCATACCAGCATCAAAGCGTATTACCACGATATCAATCACGCTAGGGATTTTAGGATCACAGCCGAACCACCTAAACCTGAATTATTTGAAAGCAAGGCTAGCTACGGTGAAAAAGTCACAGCAGCGGTTATTGAGCAAATAGAACCGACGGTGAAGGCTGCTAACAGCATTCTGATGGACTACGAGAAGGCGAGGGTGGATAAAAGCGTGGCAGAAGCAAGCTATGACACCCTCAAGAAACGTGTTGAGCCTTACTTAATAGCAACTAAAGGGCTAAATCAAGAGGATATTGCTAGGGTAAATCATGCCATGCAGCTAGAAAGCCGTAAAATAGCTGTAGAGAAGGATAAAACTAAATAGGCTAGGTATGTATCAAAATAGAGTTAGAAACTCCTTAAATCTAATTATTTGGGCAAATAAAGTGGTTTTTATAGCTCATTATTGAGGTCTAAGCAAAATAAAGTTACTAGAATGCTAAAAGAACTGGAGAATTTGAAAAATTCTACTGCTTTTGATGAGGTTAAAAATAAGTTGATGGATGAGCCAGAAAAAATGGATAGATTACCTGACCCAAAAGATCATAAAAAATACCCTGATATTTCGAGGTAACTAGGCTTTTATCCTTTGTATTTTTAGTTAGTAAAAAAACAAAAGAATGCTTTTAATGTTTTTAAATGCTTTTAAGAGCTTTTAAGATCCGATACAGCCCTTGCTAATTATAGCTTACAGCGTTTATAAGCATACGTTTATCGCACTATAAGCATACGTTTATCGCACTATAAGCATACGTTTATCGCACTATAAGCATACGTTTATCGCACCTAAGGATTCACCATTGATTGATGTATGCTTATAGTGTTATATTAGTATTTATACTTATCTAATAAGGTGCTGAAATGTCCGGACTTGTAGTGAAAGATAACGCTTTGATACAAGCAAGTTATACGCTCGATTTATCAGAACAGCGTCTTATTCTATTGGCTATTATTGAGGCTCGAAATTCACAGCTAGGTATTACTCATGATACTTTATTAAGAGTTCATGCTAGTAGCTACGCTAAGCACTTTAAAGTAAATGACAAGACTGCCTATACGATGCTAAAAGATGCCAGTAAGGGTTTATTTGATAGGTATGTGACTTACCATGATAAAAACCCTAAGAATGGTAAAGATAGATCATTTAATTGTCGCTGGGTGGACAAGGTAGGTGTTGAGCCCGATAGCGGTATTGTATATATGCGCTTTACATCCGATGTTGTACCCTTGATCACACGACTAGAAAAACAATATACAAGTTATGACATTGCGGAAGTTGCTAACCTTACTAGCAGCTATGCGATACGACTTTATGAACTGATTATTCAATGGCGAGATGTTGGAGTTACTCAAAAATATAATATTGATGAACTTAGAAGTAAATTAGGTGTTGAGCGTGAACAATATAAGAAAATGAGTAATTTTAAGGCAAGAGTTATAGACCATGCGGTCAATCAAATAAATGAACACACAGATATTACCGTCAAATATGCTCAGCACAAAACTGGTAAATCTATCACCGCTGTATCATTCTCATTTAAGCAAAAGCAAATCATTGAGCACATTAAATCCACTAACGACAGTTCGTTTATCAAACTTACAGACAGCCAAATCAGATTATTCAGTGGCAAATTAGCGCGACTTCCTGAACTAGGTAATGATGCGCCACAGGGCAGAGATTTTGACCACTACGCTACAGTTATTGCTGATCACTTAGCAGACGAGAATCAGCAAAAGAAATATATACCCTATCTTGCAAAAGTAGGCTATCAACCTGCAAAGCGTAAGACATGCACTATTTTATAGCTATCAGATATTCAGTTTTTTACTTTTTTAATACTACGTCTTTTCGTAGTATTGGGGGTAGGGGGGCTTACCCCCGCCGATGTTTTGATTTTATAAATGTGTGACCGTTAGGAATAAACATTTATAAAATCAAAAACTCGCTATTAGTCAGAGGGACACAACCATTACACGTTAAAAAATAATGCTTTACTAATATCATATCAACTACAAATATTCTAGGTAGTAAGCATAACTTATGAAAAATGTTGAACTAATAAATAATCTATTTATCAGAACATACGATAGTCAACTGGAGGGTCACACTCATAATTATCATCAAGTACTTATGCCTTTAATGGGTGACATTAGTATGATAATTATGAATCAGACTATTAAGGTTTCTTATGGAGAAACATTAGTAATAAGGAAAGGTGTTTATCATCAATTTCAGGCAAGAAAAGACTTTCGTTTTTTAGTAGCAAATATAGAGGATATTGACTTTTTAAAACTGTCACTCAATGAAACTCACTTTTCAATGGATGAAAAAACGTTGTTATATATATCTTTTGTGGAAAAGCAACTGACCTCTGCTTACAACCAAAAGATAGAAGGTATGATGTTTGAATTATTAAAAGAGCTTCTTGGAACTATCCAAATGACTAAGCGACTGGATACTCGCTTAACTTCTGTCGTTCAAGCTATAAAAGGCAATATCACCATCAACCATACAATAAAGTCACTTGCTGAAATCGCCTGCCTAAGCGAAAGTCAGTTCAAGGTATTATTTAAAGAATATCTTGGCTGTACGCCCTATGCCTATATTACTGAACTTCGTATGAAATCAGCTCTTGGTCTCATTCTCAATACTGACACCCCTATTGCAATTGTGGCTGAGAAATGCGGTTATGATAACGTATCTGCCTTTATACGTCGTTTTTCTAATTTCTACCATCAGACTCCATATAAACTTCGTTGCAACAATCAAGATATGAAGCATCCGATTTATAGTGAACAATTTTGATAAATGATACCCAGTACGGCTACTAAGAATTCTTGAAATCTCTGTAAAGCAAGCTCGCAAAATTTCTAGCGAGTAAGTGTAAAAGCGCAATCATTTTATAATTGCTAGATTATATAACGAGCTGATTAGCACATATTTCCATCTGTTCCAGCAAACCCATAAGCATCAATTTCATTACCATAGTTACATCATATAAATGATGTGTCTTAGTAATTTTTTTATTGCTTATTAACCTATACAAAAATATAGAAGGGCTTGCAAATGAAGGTTTTAAAGAAGGAAGATAACCTTAATTACAGTATTTTTTTTGAGAAAATAGCTGATATTCAAAAAGATTACATTAGGGATGGTTTTGCTTT
The DNA here is from genome assembly GCF_008369245.1 of Psychrobacter sp. ANT_H56B. Taxonomy (NCBI): domain Bacteria; kingdom Pseudomonadati; phylum Pseudomonadota; class Gammaproteobacteria; order Moraxellales; family Moraxellaceae; genus Psychrobacter; species Psychrobacter sp. ANT_H56B. The sequence goes on along the minus strand of NZ_VOBF01000019.1, from coordinate 2,354 downwards.
TATTAGTAGTACTAAAGTTTTAGAGCTACTAACTTACTTAGGTGTTAATGATAATGAATTGGATGTTTTAAAAATTGTGAGTAATGACTTACCACCTGATCCTACCTTAAGATTTAGGGAAAGTAGAAATGGAAGGTTTTTTCACAATAACACTCAAGGCTTTATCTATAGAACAGAATTTCAGCCTTTTGTACTATCCTCAGCTGAGGACTTTATCAGACATGATTCTGGTCAACTTAGAAAATTTACAGGCTTGAGTGAGAATCTAACTAAAAATACTGCATTCCAGGGTTTGCTTAGAATAAAGAATCTTATTATTAATAATACAAGTATTCAACCTCGTCCCAATCTAAACTACAAGACTTCAGACTGGGTAACAACAGTATTTAATCTAAGAACTCTAACCTCACGGGAGTTATTAGGTGAGCCTGCTCTAGAAGGTGTTCATTCCGATGGTGTAGATCATACTATGACCACAATTTTAGGCTATAAGAATATGACTGATGACAGTGCTATTACACATATACATTCTAACGAAGAAAAAAGTGGCATAAGGTTTAGCCAAACAAAGAAAGAGTATCTACTAGCTTCTATGAGGCATAAGGATTTTTTGGATACCGTTTTAATCAAAGATAATGAGCGCAAGCATAGTCTAAGCCCAGTCTATCAAAAGAATGAAGATAAACTTGCGAATAGGGATATGCTTATTTTTTTTACAAGGAAGCAGTGCGTAGAAGGTCATGTATCATTTAATTACGACTCTAATGAACCTCATCCAGATTACCCCGTTAAGTTTGATGTAAGGTAAGCAAGGACGTGCAATTGAATTTTTACACCCAATCAAAGCATAATATTGTAAAGTTTGCTGCGCCTGTAGCGTTCTTGGCAATCTGGAGTGGCGGTGCCATCTTTGCAAAAATTGGTTTGCAATATACAAACTCTTGGAGCTTTTTGTTTTTAAGATCAGCAATCGCTTTGTCACTACTTCTAGCAATATATCTAAAATCCGCCCATAAAAAAATAGATATCACTAAGCTTAAGAGGGAAAAAGGACAGCTTAAGGGCATTATATTTTCAGGTCTATTGCTACAAATATTCTATTTAACGTTTTACTTCTCAGCTATTAACACAGGGCTATCCCTTGGCATCATTATACTAGTGCTTGGTGTACAGCCTATTGTAACATCACTATTAAGCTCAAATACGGTTAGCTTTAAGAACTTAATATTACTAGCTATTTGTTTTTCAGGCTTGGTTTTATCTACATTAGGCTATCATACCGTTGATAAGATCAATGCTTCAGGTATGGTATTTTCTGCACTGGCGTTGCTATCCATCACGTTTGGTACTATCGCTCAAGCTAAGGTTAAAACGCCTCCTATTTTAACCTTATTGATCCAGACTATATTTTCATTTTTGATATTCTCCGCTGTGATTGTTTATCAAGGATTGTCCTTTAAGATCAATACTTACTCTTTGCTGTCATTAGTATGGATGGGCGCAGTGGTTTCCGTAGGTGCATATTTACTATTGATATTTATGCTCAAATATAGCTCCGCAGACAAAGTAAGCACCTTATTTTTTTTATTACCTTTAATGACGATGATATTAGAGAGTCTGGTTTTTGACACTACTTTGAGTGCCTTGACTATTTTTGGAGTCATATTAGTCTGCGTAAGCTTGTTTATTTATCAAACTCAGAAACCTGCCGAAAGCAGCAAATGATATACCCCAAGCCAACCAATTAATTAGACACTAAATCGAGCTAATAGCCTACCTAATTCAGACCGATAAAAAGAAACTACCTATATTGGACTGTCCGTTCATATGAGCAAATAGAGTGAACAAAACAAATAAGCCCCTTGTATCTGCTGATACAAGGGGCTAACTTTTTAGTCATTATTGTTTTACGTGAGTACGTTAAATATAAGCGAAATGTACAGCCAAATCATAAAAATAGGCGTTCTATACTTTTTTACATCACGTACCGCTCAGAAATGGAACGACCCCCGAAAGGCTTCACATTGCGTCAGCAGATTACTGGTGATTCGTCCTTGTTGTTCTCGCATAAAAAATATCTATTTTCTTTCAGTTTCAACCTGTCTTTTCATATCATCTAGTGCCGCTTGTAATTCTTCAGGCGTCAGTGCTTTGTCTAAGTCATCCTCACTGTCTGTATCGTTCTCTTGAATCGGATCACTACCGCGCAAATCAACAACAATTTGTTTGACGGCTTTATGCTTGATCTCAACCTGACTACTAGAATTATCTGTCGCTACAGATAACGCCTTTAACCGTTTTTTATAGCGGTAGAGATAACTTCTTAGCGTAGACACCGACAAGTCTAAATCATG
>NZ_VOBF01000018.1:0-7165 GCF_008369245.1 Psychrobacter sp. ANT_H56B | reverse complement strand
ACAGATAACGCCTTTAACCGTTTTTTATAGCGGTAGAGATAACTTCTTAGCGTAGACACCGACAAGTCTAAATCATGCCTTTCAGCCAGTATCTCAACCACCCCTTCATGGGTGTAGGTATCCAGTAAACCCTCAATCACCGCATACAGTGACCGGAATTTTGAAAATTTTGTTCTTGTCGCCATCGTTATCCACCTATAAAAATATCAACCCTGTTTACCCGTCTTTTGTAGGGAGAATACCGTAAAATGTCATCATTATAGGCTACTTTGCCTCACTTATGCATTAAAACAGCATCGTAATAAGGTAGTAACGCTCTTATCAGCCTTTTTTGCTAAAAAAGCTGACCACAGGTAGAAAATAACCGATTTTTCTACCTGTTTTTTCTGGTCATTAAATTATTCAATTTAATGACTACACCATACGCACCCTAAAGGGACTTCCAAGTTGCTGATATTGTTAGGTTTAATGAAATTGGTTTTCTTGAAAATGTATGCAAAGTGCAAACAAAATCAATATTAACCATTGATTTATAACGGAAAAGGTGTTTGCATTTTGCAAACAGCGTTGCTTCTAAAAAGTGAAAAATACCCCCTAAATAGCCCTTTTTTACCTCTTTTTTCGTCAAAAATCTTACTTTTCTAATGAATGAATTTATGGTGTAGTAAGTACTCTTTAGTGAAATTAACCTCAATTATCAGGAAAAAGTGGCGATGAACTACGCAATTTTAAGGACGGCAAAATTAAAGACCATGGGCAACATTGGCAGCAGTCTGGCACACAACTATCGAACCATAAATACGCCCAATGCTGACCCCAATCACACCCCTAAAAATCATCATACCGTTGCTAGCCCTGAAGCCGTCAAACAGGCAATACAAAACCGACTTCCTGAAAAAAGACGCGCTGATGCGGTGCTGTGTATTGAGTATTTGATAACCGCCAGTCCTGAATGGGAAGGCTGGGGAACTGACAAGGAAACTGAATTTTTTAAGCGAGCGGGTCAGTGGCTGAGTGTTAAGCATGGGAAAGAAAACATTGCGGGTCTGAGTATTCATCGGGACATAAGCACACCGCAGCTGGTCGCTTATGTGGTTCCCATTGACCAAAAAGGGAAGCTGAACTGTAAGGATTTTCTAGGCGGTCGGGTTAAATTAAGCCAGATGCAGACTGATTTTGCAAATACGGTTACTGATTTGGAGCTAACGAGGGGCAAGGAAGGTTCTAAAGCCAAACATACCAGCATCAAAGCGTATTACCACGATATCAACCACGCGAGAGACTTTACTATCACAGCCGAACCGCCTAGACCTGAATTATTTGAAAGCAAGGCTAGCTACGGTGAGAAAGTGATATCAGCCGTTATTGAGCAAATAGAACCGACGGTGAAAGCTGCTAACAGCATTCTGATGAACTACGAAAAGGCGAGACTAGATAAAAAAATTGCGGAAGACAGCTATGACACCCTGAAAAAGCGTGTTGAGCCTTACTTAGTGGCGACTAAAGGGTTAAATCAAGAGGAAATTGCTAGGGTGAATGAGGTAATGCAGCTAGAAAGCTGTAAAATAGCTGTAGATAGGTGTAAAAAATTAGATGCTAGGAAGGTATCAAAATTGATTTAGACAGCCCTTAAATCGAATTATGTGGTCAAATAGGCTGATTCTTATCGCTTATTATCGGGGTATGTCTCAATCCTCGCGGAATTCTTAAATTCAATCTTTAAAAGATTGTTAACTGTGGAGGTGATACCCATCCCTAATATTTTTATCGTTGGATAGATTTCTTTACCGTTGAATAACACCTGATCCTGAATTTATCAAACAAAAAATCATCATAGAAAATCTTTTAAATGGTTCAAAGTTTGGTTTTAGTAGTGGATTATTTAGATGCGTGGTTTTGGTTTTTAATGTTTTTAATGTTTTTAAAGCTTTTAAAAGCTTTTAAGTCCGCTACAGCCCTTGCCAATCATAACTCTTATTGTCCATAAAGGGACGTTTAGCGACCCATAAAGGGACGTTTAGCGACCCATAAAGGGACGTTTAGCGACCCATAAAGGGACGTTTAGCGACCTTATGAAGACAATTATATTAGAGTGTCCGTTTATATGGTATATTAACCTTATAAATTAGCATTGAGCATATAAAATGACTGGAAAAAAATTAGTGTCCAAACATAATAAGTTAATCAGTGCCAGTTACTCACTTGGCGTCCCTGAACAGCGCGTTATCTTCTTGGCTATTGTTGCAGCAAGGGAACAAAAAAAGCTGATTGATGCTAGAGGGGTGCTGCAAATCTACGCAAGCAGCTATCAGGAACAATTCAAAGTAGAAAAGCATTCAGCTTATAAAGCATTAAAGAGCGCCACTAAAGGATTATTTGATGCTTACTTCGAGTATGACGACATCCATGAAAAGACAGGAAAGCCAGTGCATTACCTTGTTAATTGGGTGCAAAAGATAGCTTATATTGATACTGCCGGTATGATCGAAATACAGTTTACAGATGACGTTATACCCTTGATAACAAGGCTAAGCGAGCAGTATACAGAGTATGATTTAAAGCAGGTTAGTGAGTTGCAGAGCGAGTATGCGATCAGGCTTTACGAATTGATGATGCAATGGAAATCTGTTGGTAAGACCAAGGAGATAGCAATTGATGACTTGCGTAAAAAATTAGGTGTTAAGCCTGAGCAGTACAAAGCTATGTCAGACTTTAAAAAACGTGTTTTAGATCATGGCATTAAACAGATTAATGAACATACAGACATAACCGTCAAGTATGAGCAGCATAAGACAGGGAAAACCATTGCTGCCGTTTCATTCGCATTCAAGAAAAAGAAAATACTTGAGCATATCGACCCAGCTAAGAATAAAAATAGAGATACTACCACCCCTGACTTATTCCATAACATGACTGATAGCCAAATCAGCACATTCAGCGCCAAGCTTGCCGCCTTACCTGAACTTGGTAGTAATGCGCCTATTGGCAAAAGTACCGCTGAGTTTGCCGCTATTATCGCTAGTGATCTAGCAGACGAAGATAAGCAATTACGGTATATGCCCTATCTTGCGAAGCTAGGTTATCAACCTGCAAAGCGTAAATAATAGCGTTATTTTAGTGTTACTAAATAGTTAGATTTTTAATTTTTTATCACTACGTCTTTTTGTAGTGTTGGGGGTGTGGGGGTTTACCCCTGCCGATGCTTTGATTTTATAAATGTGTGACCGTTAGGACTAAACATTTGTAAAGTCGAAAACTCGCACTTAGTCAGTGGGACTCAATCATCTGTCAATTAACTATATCATAATAGATTGTTAGCTATTGGTGAAGTTGCTATAGTTGGAAAGATTACAATTTCAATATTTTAAGGAAAATTTATGAGCTTACTTGGTGGTAATGATTTAAAGGAACAGCAGAAGATTAATGATCTTGAGCTTAGAATAAATAGAGAGAAGAAGAAGTTAGATAAGAAGCTGACACGAAAAAAAATACTATTAGGTGCTTTTCTTGTGGACGCTTTAGAAAATGATTCTGTACAAGGGCTAAAGGAATATACAGCTGACAACCTATTAAGTTTTCTGACCAGACAAACGGATAAAGATTTAATGGCGGACTTAGTAAAGGGGCTTGGTGGTACAGTTAACATTGAAAGTAATAACGAAACCAAAGCAGAATCTGAAACACTTTAACAATTTAGGATCTTATATATGTCAAAGCATTTTATTTCACTAATTACGGTATTGGCTCTAATGTCAGTTTCAGGTTGCGCTACTACAGATAATGTATCTTTAGAGAAGAAAGAACCTATTGATGAATTTATGAAACAATATCAATCTAATATTTCTAGCCTCAATCAGCATGATCTTTTTAGTTATAAAATTGAGAATTATGAACCAATACCTATGATTGGCTTTTCTGGTTATATCGAATGGAATGGAGACTGCCTAGAGTTTGTATCCATAGGCTCCAATAAAAAGTATACCCCAATCTTTCCAGTCCAAACTACTATAATAAGTAGTGATGGAACTAGCTTCAACGTGTCAGGAACTAATTTTTCTATTGGTGATGAGGTGGTTTTAGGTGGATCGTTCGTAAAGGCATCAGATAATAAAGTTTCATTATTTACTGAAGGTAATCCTGAGTGCTTGTTAGAGGAAACCATGACTATTATTTAGCTTCAACTTGTATGCTTAAAAGATATATATTCAGTGCAGTCTAAAGGTATGGTTCCCTAGTGAGGAATTGAATCTTTGCCTGTAGGCTAATGATATCGGTATCTTGAGTTATTTAAGTAGTTGCGGTGTACTTCGTTGTGTACATGTAGTGAGCTTTTGAATCATTATTTTTATTTATCATAAGCGCTATTATGAGAATATGCTCAGTGCGCTATACAGGCTTTGAAATATCGACTGATTGTCTTGCTTAATAAGACTTATAAATATATTAAATAGCCTACTAAATGGTATTTTGACCCAAAAATAAAATTATTTATAAACCAATCAAGTATTTACATCCAAATTTTAAAAATCATTTTCTCATCGCTTCAACTTTTAAATTCTATCCTATAAAGTCCAATACATGCTATTAGTGGATAGCATGCAGCTAGGAAGAAATACTGGATTTTGTAGTCTCTATAATAAGGATAGGATATAGCTAACCCGATGATAAAAAAATAAATAACCGTATTAAGGATGCGTTGCTTTATCTTAATTTTATTCTTTTCCAGTATATTAACAATGAAAGCATAGGTTAAAAACAGAGATAAGAACTGTAAATATATATAATATTTATCCATAGCCTACCTTCTATTTGAAGTTTTCATAGCGGTTTGATTTCTAGAATACCCCAGAAGCACTAGTCAGTGTTGATGCCTTATCTATATCACTAAAACCTATAGAAATAGCATAGCTTCTAAAATTTCGTTGTAGGTTGAATTGTCATAAAATTTATTTATTACTTTATGATAATACCTGAATACAATAGTTATAGAGCAAATCTTAATTTTTCTGATATCTAACATTGTTAATAGCTTACGTATTTTTAAAGGCATACCCCAGAAAAACCAGTATATTTGCCTCTAAATCCATCTAAAAGACTACATATATCAGACCAATGTTATAAAACCACTCAAAATATACGTTAAGTAAGCAGCGCTTTTATCTCACTCGAAAGCCTCGCATAACGCCCTATATCTATATTTGCTAACATAATCCCCTCTTTAACCTGCTTGTCTCATACCCGTTTCTTAGTTACAGTCAGAAACCTTATCTCAGATAATGATGATGAGTAATCAAATAACGACAATCTTTTATTAAGGGAATTACCCTATGGCGCTAGAATTGACTGGGGTTTCAAAAGAAAATGATGCCAACATGCATCATGGCGAGCGTATTATCCTGCGTTTGACTTATGTGAGCCGCTATAACACCGGCAATGCGAATATCGAAGTAGCGCGTATTCTTGAGCAAGCGCAACGCAACAATGAGCGCACTGGTATTACTGGCGTATTGGTCATTAATGAAAACTACTTTCTTCAAAGTATTGAGGGCGCAAGACCGGTTATTAATGGCTTATTGCGAGAGCTGATTAAAGATGATCGACATTTCTCATTGCAGATTGTTGAGTGTCGTGAAATTGAACAGCGACGTTGGAACAAATGGTCGATGAAATACTTAACGCCCAACGATGGTGATAACGAGTATGTGTTGAAGTTCTCAGCAACCAATAAATTTAACCCTTATCTTATGAGTACGTCTCAAATAATGCTGTTTATTGAAGCCCTATCAACACTTCAAGAACAACGCGCCTCTGAGCAACAAGAAACCAAGGGTTGAATCAGCCTATTGAATTTGACACCATTGATATGAGAAACCAGATATGGCACAAAATACATCAGATGCTCACATTCTAGTCAGCATGACCTATGTCAGTCGCGCAACCCAAGAGATGTCCGCTAAAGCAATCAGTGAGATTTTACAGCAAGCACAGCATAACAATGCTGCCAACGCCATTACAGGTATGCTGGTTTTTAAAGACAATATATTTCTGCAAACCATAGAAGGCTCAAGAGCGCGAATTAATCGCCTGTTGTATAGCCTGATTGCAGATCAACGGCATGATGACTTACAAGTACTTGAAACTCGGGAGTTGGCGCATAGAGAATGGTCAAAATGGTCAATGAACTATGTCTCACCAACCCAAGATAACGCCGCGATTTATCTTAAGTATTCTACTACTGCTGATTTTAATCCGTACTTACTAAGTTTCGAATCAATACGTGGTTTGATGCGTGACCTGAGTCATTAGTAAGTACAAAATCATATAAGTTTCTTAAGTGTTCAGTCTTTTTAAAATCCTGACCCAATAAACATCTGCTTTTGACCCTTTGCCTGGTTTATTTGCGCCTGTTAGCCTTCTAAAGTGTTTTCGGTATGGTTACTACCGTCAAGTGCTGCCACTGGCTGTAGAGGGCTGTTGCTGGGCTTAGACTGATAATCAAAAGACAAGGGTACGGTATTGGTCTCTGCGACCTGATTCAGAAACAGTTTGATTGCTTGAGAAGGCGTTAACCCATAACTTTCAAACACTGAAAAAGCGCGGTCTCTTAGCTCCTGATCGAGCCTGATATTATAATTAGTGGTAGTCATAACTATACCTTATATTTACTTAAGTACGCTCAATGTAAACTAAAGGTATAGGTATATCAATGATTATTCAGAATTTTAATAGGTTTAGCAATGATGCCCTGTTCATCTAATCACCCAAGAAAAACCATGACTTTCCGCTCAATGCTTTTTTGTATAATATAAATATCAGAAGTGGAATACTTACCTAGCTTGTTCCTTTCTTTCAGTTTCAACCTGTCTTTTCATATCATCTAGTGCTGCTTGTAATTCTTCAGGCGTCAGTGCCCTGTCTGAATCATCCTCACTGTCTGTATCGTTCTCTTGAATCGGATCACTACCCCGCAAATCAATAAAAATTTGTTTGACGGCTTCCTGCTTTATCTTAACCTGACGACTAGAATCATCTGTAGCGACAGATAACGCCTTTAACCGTTTTTTATAGCGGTAGAGATAACTTCTTAGCGTAGACACCGACAAGTCTAAATCATGCCTTTCAGCCAGTATCTCAACCACCCCTTCATGGGTGTAGGTATCCAGTA
>NZ_VOBF01000017.1:0-7529 GCF_008369245.1 Psychrobacter sp. ANT_H56B | reverse complement strand
TAGTTAAAGGCTTATCGGCTGACAAACCTTCATTTTTCTCTCTGCTATCTATGATAGCCAACTGAACCAACCTTATTTCAGCAAGCGTAAGATTTTGGATTGCTGTATTTAGTCTGTTTGTCTTAACTATAAGATCCATCTTATTGTTACCTGCATTCATACTTGGTTTCATCGACTTAGCCCTCTAACTATATAACGATAAATAATATAGCATCATTATAACGATAAATAAATAAATATCGTTATAAGGTAAGTAAACTACGTTCTATGGGTAAGTAAACTACGTTCTATGGGTAAGTAAACTACGTTCTATGGGTAAGTAAACTACGTTCTATGGGCAGTGAACGCCTTTATTATCAATGGCTGTAGCGTGTCTAAAAGCTATTAAAAGCATTAAAAGCATTAAAAGCATTTTTTCTTTTTTTTATTAACTAAAAAGATAAGGGTTTTGATCTATCTAAATTTGCAGTATTGTTCATTGTTTGTAGAACTAATAAAACATGATTTTTTTTGGACTATCGCATAATATTCACCGTCTGTTGGACTTTTAATGACGTTATGAGCAACCTTAGCTGATGCTATGCTGTCGTATTTTGCTTGACGTTCTTGAATTTCTGCCTTACTTGGTATCAGTAACCAAGCCAATAAAAGAGTCATAAGTAAAATAGACAAACAAATGACAGTTACAATACTAGTTATTTTCCAGCTTAACGCTTTAGCAAACTTATCTGATAACTCTTTTGTGTACTTCTCTGCCCCTTGCTTGGCTTGATGTCTAACACTGTTTAACGCAATGTTTGCATCATTAGCTAAGCTCTTGTTTTGTTCTTCAAAGTTCTCAGAAAAAAGCTTTAAGCTGCTAAAGTTAGTATCAAAAGTCTTTTTCATGGCAGTCGATAATTCAGACAGCTGGGTTATCTGTGTCTTCGCTATACCTATTGTACTTTCTAGCTGAATATTTGCTTGCTCAACGTGACCACCAACGCCTTGGGTTAGCCGGTTAGAGTAGTAATTGAGAAGATCAGCAACCTCTAAGCGAACCTCTTTAGCTGTACCGGCAACAATCGCTGATTTTATTTTACTTTCTCGTTCTTGATAATCTTTGAGCTGTGCGGTTAGTTCATTGACAAGCTTTGCGGTGGCTGTGTCTCTTGCTGCCATCGCTTGATATTGTTCTTCTCTTTGCGTGAGCAATTCGGTGTTATGCTCGGTAAGCGTTGCAATAGCGGTAAGCAAGTCTTCAAGGTTGGGTATCTCTGACATTTTTATCTTCCTAGTCTAGGGCTATGGCTGCGATTGATCTCGTTACTGTAGTCCGCAATGGCTTTTTGTGCGCTCTGTAGTGCTTTTTCCTGCGTTTTACCGATACTTTGCCCGTGATTGTCTGCAAATTCAGTTAAAACGCCTTGTAGGGCTGCTGTGTGCTTTTTACGCTCACTGGTATAGTGTAGATTTTTAATCTCACTCAAGGCTTGCGTTGATTTGTCGTTCACTAAGTCCGTTAACGCGGTACGCTCATTTAGCGCAAGCTCGCGCTGTCTCTGTGTGGTATCTGGGTTATCCATATACTGATTGAGGCTGTGTGTGATCTCATTAGCGACTGAAATCGATAAAATGGGTTTGCCTACCTTGCTGTCTGGATCAATCCCTTTCTGTGTATGCTGTTCTAACTGTGCCATTACAGCTGCATACAGCGCTTTTTTATCTACCATGAATTGCTGACGTTCACGCTCCAGCTGCTCGGCTATCGCTTGCTGCTGCCTTACTCTGTCGGCTCGTGCCTGTTCAATGCGCTCACGTTCGGCTTGTTCGCGTTTCTGTTGTTCAGCAAGCTCATGCTGCCTTTGCTGCTCCAGCGCCAACTCTTTTTGTTTTTGCTCGTCGGCTTTTCGAGTGGCAACCCCTTTCGCCATCGCCATCGCTTGTGCAACCGCGTCTAGTGAGGGCGCTTTAGCCTTTGGCGCAGGTGGCGGTTCAGGCTCTTTGATCGGTTCATCTACTGTGCTGTGTTCAATGTCTTGGATCGTATGACCATTCAAGATAATGGCATCAGCGGCATCATTCACTGTCTGATTTTTGGCAAGCTGAGCGCCCCATACCAGCTCGTTACGCTCGTTGATTATCTCGTTGATGGTGCCGAGCTGTGTTGCTGGCGTTTTGTCGATCTCGTAATGCTCGCCTTCTTCTTTGGCTTGTTCAGCTTTTCTTAGCTCTTGCTCGTATTTGTCACGTTCTAGCTTGGTAGCGACTGATCCCATTTTTAGCTGTGGCTCAATATCAATCCCTTGCGCGGCATAGCTGCGACTATCAATCAATTTATGGTCATGCTCGGCTAGTTTTTCGTTGGCGATCTGCTCCCATATTTGGCGTACCGTTTTAATCTCATGGCTCACGCGTTCCATACCAAGCGAGCGCCTTTTATTATCGGACAGCTCAATGGTCGCTTTGTCGGTTAGTATGATCTCGTTATTATCGTCAAGTGCTGCGCTGCGCGTGGTAAACAGGATATGAGCATGGAAGTTTCGAGGGTCTGCGCCCCGATCAATCTCTTTTTGTGTCGGTTGATGAATAGCGCAATCGGCAATCGTGCCGTAACGGTCTGCTAAGGTTTGGGCGAAGCTATGCGCTAACTCTTTTCTGTCTTGCTCGCTTAATTCATGCGGTAGATTAACCAGCCATTCGCGAGCAACACGCGCGTCTTTTCTTTTCTCGGCACTCTCCGCTTTGTTCCATAACTCACTACGATTAATATCAGCATTGGCAGCAGCCAATGCTGACGGCAAAATAATATCGGCACTCATCACCCCATGCTTTTTTGAATAGTCGTGAGTCTTACCATATCGCTTATCTTCCAATTCACAACCAGCACGATAGCTCGCACTGGCAACGGCACTTTGTCCGTTGCCTCGTGATATTGATTTAGTCGATGCGATGAAAATAGCCATTTCTATAATCTCTAATTTTTGATTTCAGCCCTGCCGGTTGATAAATTGAAATTAAGGTTGATATGAAAGATCTTTCTCGCTTTCTAAAACTTTTATTCCTCCCATAGTTCCAATACCTACAATGTAAGGATAATCCCAACAGACTCCTTTTTTATTTGATGGAGTCTCAGTAAACATGCCGCTGGTTTCTACAAGATCGCCCATTTGAATAAAAGTCCCATCGATAACTAATACTTTATGAGTGCTATCCCATTGTGTTATTCCATAAGGAAGAAGAGGAGTAGCTCTATAGCCACCATAAATACTGATGAAAACTAAGCAATTATTTTCCCAAGAAAATCGACCTGCTGCGCTTGTCATTTCTACTGGAATAGGCTCTCCTCGTTTATCGTATTTTTCATAATCATAATATTTAACATTATTTAAAGTAAGCTGTTCACGACGATCAGGCAAATTATTCGTTGACGGATTGCTGCTCTGGTATTCTTGCGTTGGCTCTTGATTATCATTTATAGATTTATAATTTGCTTCGTGCGTATGGATACAAGAAGACAGAAATGTACATGAAGCTAGTATTGTAATTAGATTGATCGTGGTTTTTAGAATCATAAATTTCTCTTTTAATCTAATTTTCAACCCATCAAATTCCCTAATAAGTGAAAAATTGATATTAGTGGTCTTTGGGGGTGTGGGGGCTTGCCCCTGCCGATGTTTTGATTTTATAAATGTGTGACCGTTAGGGATAAACATTTGTAAAGTCGAAAACTCGCACTTAGTCAGTGAGACTCAACCATCCGTCAATTAACTATATCATAAACTGTTGTTAGGTACTGGCGAACTTGCTATAGTCGGGTAAATAGATAATTTGATGGTTTAGGAGAAAGGTATGAGCTTACTTGGTGGTAACGATTTAAAAGAACAGCAGAATATTAACGCGCTTGAACTTAAAATAAATAAAGAAAAACAGAAGCTAGATAAAAAGCTAACACGACAAAAAATACTACTTGGTGCTTTTCTTGTAGATGCTTTGGAGAAGGATTCTGTAGATGGTTTAAAGGAATATACAGCCGATAATCTATTGAATTTCCTGACCAGACAGACGGATAAGGATTTAATGGCAGATCTGGTAAAGGGGCTTGGTGGTACGGTCGAGACTAAAACAGATTCTGAGTCGTTTTAAAAATTTAGGAGCTTATACGTGTCAATATACTATATTCTGCTAACTCCAATTTTAGCGTTAGTCACTTTAAACCTAACAGCTTGTATGAATACGTCATCGGTGATTAATAATATACCAACAATATCTACGTTAAAGGATGGGCAGGGCAAAGAGCCTTATTCTTATAATAAGCATTTTGTAAACGGTTCTATTAAATATAGAAACTACGAAGAGCTAGACGGAAAAGGTAGGACACTACCAGTAGACGCAATTGGGGTAGTAGGAAGGTTCTATATAAGCGAAGAAGATAATTGCCTCATATTTTATAGTGTAGATAGCACCAAAGTAGCTACGCCTATTTTGAATTATAAATACACACAATGGAATCCTCAAACGAAGGTGCTTACTATGGGTAATACTCATGTAGAGCTGGATCAATTGGTTCTAGTAGGAGGTGGTATTCAAGATACGCCTAAATCTTACCAAGGTTCTTGCCTGAACAGAGGATATATTATAGACATGCCATCATTTGGAGTAAAATTATTACCGGAATCCGATCTCCATTTATATAAGCAGAAGTTTTAATACTCTACCAAAAATACATATTCAGCGCAGTTTCGGGATGCGGTTCCCTAGTGAGGACTAGAACCTTAGGCTGTAGGCTAATGATATCGGTATATTGAGTTATTTAGGTAGTCGCGGTGTACTTCGTTGTGTACATGCAGTGAGCTTTTGGATCATTATTTTTATTTACTATAAGCGCTGTTATGGGAACAATAGGTATTATGAGTGTACAGTATTGATGGCAGAGGGCATCTTTAAGCTGGCTGATTAGATCCACTATGAGAATTAGGATAATAAAAGTGAATAAAATAATATTCTTAGCATTGACGAGTTTAATTTTAAATGGATGTAGTCAAGCTGTTACTACACAGCCACCAATTCCTAAAGCCGTCGAATTACCAAAAGTCAATTCAAAGCCGGTTACGACCAAAGCCATTGATTGGTCAAAAATTGATAAGCCAAATAATCTTATTGTTGATAATTTTCCTAAGGAAGTGACCCAACGCTATCAAATTGATGACGTCATGATGCAATCCTTTATCTCAGACTCTAAAGTAAGTAAGGGACAAGCGATGAGGATTTTGGCAATGCAAGTCGGGGTTCAAGACGAGGGTGTATTGCAAGGTTTATTTGATCAACTGGGTGACGATCTAGTGGCAGCAAGCTGGGGATTTGCAACACCTGACCAAAAAGGCATTAGAAAAGCTGATAAACCCGTCAATGATAAAGAAGCAGTTAGAGATTATCGTTTGTTTATTATGACAAGACCCAATGTAAAGGCAGAAATTCATCATTATGTATTTACCAGCAGTGATGCTAAGGATTTTAGCCTTCCGATTCAAATCTTACCAACAAATAAACGCTCAGCGGATGAATCAGCGGCTATTTATGGTGATGAAAAAATGTTTGAAAAAATTACCATCTTGATTCGAAATAAGTACCGTGGTGAAATGCAATCAATTGGCTATACACCTGTCAATCAAACGACAAATGTGTCGATTTTCTTTCCAGAGGGCAAACCTAGTCAAGCTACTTTAGATAAACTAGAGGCTGAATTAGAATCATTAACTAGCTTAGACATATCGATTGAAATACTTGCCGGTAGAATGATTTTCTAGCAGCAACAGTATACCCCAAGGGAACTAGCTATTTCACCCCAAAGACCTATTAACAGACTACTTAAAACAGACTGCTATAATGGAACCACTTATAATAGACCACTAGCCTTAATACTCTAGATAATTCCTGATACATGGTCAGAGACTTGATGCATTGTTAGCTCGTGTACTACGGGCAATACTGGTGGTGAAAAATTTCTAGTTTCTCCAGAATAATAACAAAGGTTACGTAATATGGATGCTTTTCATGGTGCATTAACTATCAAAAGATCGGTAATAACTTTGTCTGCAATTTTGCTATTAAATGGTTGTCAGACGGTAGATGCTAATATTAATGAACAGGCTCTTGCGAAAAAATATAGTAAGCCTTTCTTCACGTATTCCTTGCCTAAAAGCACTCTAGCAGAACCCCTTATCATTACTCCAACGGCTATTGTAGTAGAATTTAAATTTGATAACGGTTGTCTACTAGCGTTTGATGGAACGTATTGGATGACACCGGTTTTTCCTGAAGATCATGTAAACTTTGATATTAAAAATAAAGAGTTAAAACTCTTAGGTCAAAAATATAAGATGGGTGAGATGATAGATGCTGGTGGTTACACAACCCCATATGCATCCAATAAAATCAAAAACATAAAAAATACGCCTTCCAAAGAATGCATTACAGAGCGTTTAGCAGTTTTTTATGGTGATTATGAAGCATATACTTCATAGAAATAACTTCAATACTACTGTTAGTAAGGTATGCATTTTAGGTTACTAAATTTTAAGAAAAACTTCTAACCACTTATCACAGTCTAAAAAATATCAATAATCAAGATACTCTTTAATTGGACGTTTCTTAAATTGAGAAGCGTCTTTTTTAAGACGGTTGATCATTTCAAACTCCCACCCTTGCTGCGACTGTCCAGCTGGGCTAGTAGGGCTAACCATGTGATTATAGTCAGTAATAAACTGGGGATTACGAGCAATACGTCCTAGCTGTTTATCGTTTAGATCTTCAACCGTAAACATATCTGCTGTATCTGCATCTCTACTAATACTTTGTTGGTTACTGCCTTTCGGCTTACTTTTTGAAATTACCTTAAATTTAAAGCCGATAATATTTTTACCATCTTTTTCTTGCTCATAGCTAACTTTGATATCAGTGTGCTTGTTAATTTCTTTTATAGCTTTGTTTAAAACACCAGATTTGAAGTCACACATCCGTTCATATTCATCATCGTCCACTCCAAGCTGACCTCTAAATACTTTTAAGCCAAATAAAGGGGTCTTTTTGGCTTCACGCCACTGTATTAGAAGTTCATACAAACGTACTGAATACATGCTATTGAGCATTGATGTTTGTTCTAACGTGTATTTAGTAAAAAACTGCTCTATACCATTTATACGTGTTATTTCATTCACTACCGCAGGCGTAAATATAATCTCAATAGTACCTTTATCCTGCTTATATTTTGCCTGACTTATCCAACGTGACTTAACCGGATAGCCATCGTTTTCGTCTAAAAAAGTAAACCTACGCTCGAATAGATTTTCTTCTGCTTTTTTAAGGACGTCATAAGCACCCTGTCGTGTCGTCCCAAACGCTTCAGCGTACCTTGATGCTTTTATAGTTAAAGGCTTATCGGCTGACAAACCTTCATTTTTCTCTCTGCTATCTATGATAGCCAACTGAACCAACCTTATTTCAGCAAGCGTAAGATTTTGGATTGCTGTATTTAGTCTGTTTGTCTTAAC
>NZ_VOBF01000016.1:0-16039 GCF_008369245.1 Psychrobacter sp. ANT_H56B | reverse complement strand
AAAAGAACTTCCCTCTATTTTTAAAAGAGTGTGAGTTTAGATTCAATTATGGCGCACCGTCTAATCAGCTTAAAACGTTGAGAAAATGGTGTGATATTTAATCCTTATCTACTACAGCCCCAAAATAAAAATCCAAAAGCTCACTGCATGTACACCGCAACTACCTAAATAACTCAATATACCGATACCATTATCCTACAACCAAACATTCAAGTCCTCACTAGGAAACCGAACCAATGAAAGTACTTGATTGGTTCGCCATAGGTATAATCAAATACGCTCGGCTTCTAACTTAGTTACTATGTCCTTAAAAACCTCTTCAAAATGCTGGCTATCAGTACATCTTTTGAATGCGTTACCATTCCAAAATCCTAAATGAAATGTAATTGTAAGTCGCTTTTTATCCGCAGTTATCCGTCTTATTTCCGATAGGTTAATAATTTCATTGTCTACAACTATAAAACTTGGCATCTCACTCTCTTTATATGTTTTATTTAATAATAGTCAGCTATAAACCTCATTTCACAGCTTGCGCAATTTGGAGGCAAACAACACTGGCGCCAACTGTAGAATAAGTATTCTTATCAAATGATGTGAAAGAATAAACATAACATTTAGTCCTGAAGCCACTGAGATTACCGTGACTGTCTCAACTCCACCGGGAGCGTATGAAAGGAAAAGTTGTGAGAACGCTATATCTAAAATTTTTGACGCTAAAATAGAGAAGCTTACAGTACAGATCATACCTACACAAAAAACAACGACACTGTCTTTGATGCTAGTTTTAAACTCTTGAAATGAGATACCAGCGAATAAAGACCCTATCAGGATACCTAATACAATAGTGGCACTATCAATCATTAAGGAAGGAACTGTAAAACCAGCCAACAATCCAAACTTGACTAGAACTATCGTCATTAACATTGAAACCAATAAGTATGGAGCAGGTATTCGGTAACTTACTAATAATCTACCCAAGAATGCACATGAGATTAATAACATCATCAATACTATTGACGTTTCTATAGTAAAAGTATCGCTCACTGTACCTACAGCAACATACTGCACTGGTCCAAATAGAGTCAAAATTATAGTCAATAAGAACAACCTCACTATATGAGTAATCATCACCTTTGGACTAACTTTAGTGATATTGAACATATCAATAACCACCGCTAGAGAGCCAGGATATACTGCAAGAATTGAATCCAATTTGGACCATTTTGCTTTTTTGTGAAGCCAAATAAAAGATAGGAAGGATTGAAGGATAAGACAGAATGTCATGACAACAATGCTTCCCGCAGTTATATACAGCACCTCCATAGACCAGTCTTTAAAGTATAATCCTGTTGAGATACCAAGAACTATTTGAATATACGGCAAATAAAATGCATGTGTGACTTCCCTATTAGTATAAGTCACAAAAAAAAGTGAAACTAATATTCCCGATAATAGAAAACCATATTTTACGCCAATGAGCTTAAGAAAAAACCCGAGTAGAGTAGTTGTCACTATACAGATAAACAAATACATTCAATAAGCCCTGAAAAACTCAGCATTTACCTCTAATGACTCCTGACCTGTTTGCGCCGCAACGATAATACCTTCACCAAATACAAACAAAGTGTCAGATTTCTGCTTTGCATTTTCCGTACTTACCTGTTCAAACTTATCAAGTAGCCATTGCCTAACCTCAGTTTTATGCTGCTTAGCTATTAGATGCGGTGAAGACTGCTTATCTGAATACTCTGCGCAAGCATTGATAAACATACAGCCATAAAAGTCCTCTGATAACGTCCAGTTCTTGAGGAAGTTTAAGTAGCAAGTGGCAACATCTGCTACTTGCTCAATCTCAAAATCATCAAAGTCATCCTTTAATTGAGTCATAAACATCTGATGACGATAATTAAGCGCCTCCTCAATCAATCCTTCTTTACTACCAAAATGGGCATACAGAGTCCGCTTGGTAGTCCCTGCTTGCTTTGCTAGCAGCTCCACTCCACTATCGTGAAAGCCTTGCTTATAAAAGAGCTCATAACTTTTTTGTAGAATGACATCTCGCAATTCCATTCGTTCTGCTCCTGTTATTGTTATTGTTATTCAATGAATAACAATAATAGCATTATCGGATACCGTTCGGTATACTTAGTATGTATACCACTCAGTATACTTGTAGTGATACCTTTTTATTTATGATAGGAGTAAGTATGCATTCATTCTTTAATTGGCATAAGTTAAGCGGTCAAGTGAACCAATGCCCAAAGAGATTGCCTTTATCGATGATAGTAGTGGCTTGGCTAGGCGGCACCATTGCAACTGCAACGCTTGCTATGTTAGGAAGCTCAATAGAACTTATTATGATTTTAGGATCGTTTGGCGCAAGTTGTTTACTAATATTTGCCTATCCTACCAGTCCTTTTGCCCAGCCGAGAAATGTTATAGGTGGACATGTTATTGCGACTTTTACAGGACTGGTGTTCATGACGTTATTTGGTATTCACTGGTGGAGTATGGCAACTGCTGTTGGTACTGCCATTGCACTAATGCTGATATTTAGAATGCCTCATCCACCTGCTGGGTCTAACCCTTTAATAGTTATGCTAGGCTCAGTAAATTGGAGTTTTTTGATAACGCCTACCCTACTCGGTTCAATCGTTTTGGTCATGGTAGCGCTGATTTATAACAATTTGGGTAAAGGTAAACAGTATTCGACTTATTGGTGGTGAACTATCTGAACCGCCTCAGACTGTCTGGGACTTAACATTCTGAGAGTTAGCCTATAGTCAAAGGTTCAAGGTTCAAGGTTCAAGGTTCAAGGTTCAAGGTTCAAGGTTCAAGGTTCAAGGTTCAAGGTTCAAGGTTCAAGGTTCAAGGTTCAAGCAACCGTATCTATTTAGTATACTTTATAACCCCCATGATCTTGTACCTTGACTCGCTTTACTGATGGCTTTCACTGAGTAAGTGCGATTAATCTCAATCAGAAACGACCTACCATTTTTTTAGCGCCACGAACTCACCTTTTCCAATAGGAGCTAAGTAGGTATGAAACTGTGGATTACCATTGAAATAATTCAAAATGTCTGTCATTTCTTCCTTATGAGAGACTGCGTTATCAAACACAATGATACCTTTTGTCCTAGTTAACCGTATTACATCCTCCAAGATATCTAAATACAATTTTCGATCCATATCAACAAAAACTAAGTCAAAGCTTTCCGTCATTTTTGATAAAATCATGGGTGCATCACCCTCAATAATTTTAATCTTATCCACTAGACCTGTACTTAAAAAATTCTCTCTTGCAGCGCTGATCTTCTTAGGATCATTCTCTATTGTGGTGATCTGAGCAGCTTCATCAGTGCATAATGCTAACCAAGCAGCAGAATAACCATTTGAAGTACCTACTTCTAATATTTTTTCTGCTGACGTGAGTTGAGCCAGTAAACCTAAAAACTTACCTGTATCTGGCGTTATATTGAGGTACTTGTCAATTTTATTGATAGATTTTGAGTCATTAATCTGACCTTTCATATATAGTTCATTCAAAAAAATTTCAATATCTATGTCATTCATTTAAGTAAAACTCCTCAATTTTTAAAACGACTTTAAATCCGTTTTAGTCTCGACCTTACCACCAAGCATCTTTACTAAGTCTGAGCTATGCTGAAGAAATCGTACAGCTAAACTTGGTAAACTAACGACTCGATGAGAAGTTTACCATGACCAAGAAAATCAGCACTTATAGTACAGAATTCAAAGCAGAAGCCGTCAAGAAGATAGCGGACAACGATGGAAATATTTCAGCGACCGCAGAGCAGTTTGGTATCGCCCATGCAGACCTTATCTAGTTGGCACAATCAAGGCAAACTTGCAGGAACAGCTTGGTATCACCCTGAACTCATAGCAGGGATCAAAAAAAACAAGCGTCTTAAACGACAGCTCAAAGTAGTTGAAGAGGAACGAAAGATCCTAAATGAGGAGGGATAAAGCGAAGTACTGCTTCGCCCCGACGCAAAATGAGAGCTGTGCTCGCAGTGAAATCAGGAGTCAAAAGGGTTTAGGCTATCGATCGCCAAGACAGTTGTGGTTTGACTTTTATCGTCAAGCTGCGTAACTAAAATCTCCCAATTTTAACTGTAAGGATTTGACGGCAGGGGTCACATTGTCCAATTTTATTATGCCAACACATATGTACTCACAGCCCTTTTTATGCTAATAATCGTTTCTAACGCTCACCCATGCCTTCTGACAAGGTCTTTGTAATAGGCTTAGTGAGATAGGACAATACCGTCCGCTCCATCGCCTTAATATCAACAGAAGCTGTCATACCAGGCTTAATTAATATTCTATCTTCTCTACCCTTAAACTCAGCACCGGTTATAATAATTAACACTCGATAGTAAGGCTCCTCTCCTTTGGGTGTTTGCTCCATTAAGGTATCTGGGCTGATATAGCTCACTGTTCCATTCATGGCGCCAAAGATTGAATAGTCGTAAGCGTCAAGCTTCACAGTGGCTGCCTGACCTTCTTTAACATAAGCAATATCTGCAGGACTGACCTTTGCATCGATAATCAAATCACTACTCGTCGGTAGTATCTGTAATATAACTTCGCCAGGCTTAACGACACCACCGATAGTGGTCACGTTGATGTTTTTAATTTTGCCATCTGTCGGCGACATCAAACGCTTTTCTTCTAAGACCTGTACGCGATCTCGCAGTTGCTCAAGCTCAGTGTCTAGCTCTTCTTGCGCCTTGGTCATTTCTGCTTGTGCTTCTTCAAAATATTTGTTTCGCTTATTATTGATTTGCGCTTCAATATCAGCCACTTGACGGCGCAATTTAATCACATCTGCTTGACTGACATCGCCATATTCCAATAACGGCTCATTCATTCTCAGCTCTTTTTCTGCTAGTACCAGCATCGCTTCAAGAGAAGACACTTCTTCATTGATGGCTTGACGACGACGATTATAAAGTGCAGTTTGGTTTTGGACGTATTCAGGGTAATTTTTTATCTCTTTAGGAAAGACAAGAGACTTCTCAAAAATTTCTGCATTTAATCGAGCCAATTTCGCCTTTAATGCCGCTGTTTTAGAAGCAGAGTTATCTAAAGCTGCTTTGGCTCGCTCTTCTTCTAAGACCACAAGTAGCTGTCCGGCCTTTACTTCTTGACCTTCAGTCACTGCCAACTCTGTTAGGACACCCCCTTCTGAAGCTTGAATCTCTTGCGTACGAGCGCTAGCAATCACAGTCGCCTTTGCACGAGTCACCTGATCGATTTTGGCAAAGGACGCCCATACGATCAAGACCATGATGCCGATTAATCCGATCCAAATACTTAGCCTTGAGCGACCCACCTTGATAGTGGTGGGCGTATACTTATAGTCTGACATACCTACTTACCTTAAGCGTCTGTGAGCGTTTTAGTGATGATAGGCTTCACTATACTTTTAAAATTTGGCGATTGTGCAGGCGGATTTTTAGCTTGCTCATTTTTCTTCAATTCGTCAAGTACTGCTTGTTTTGGACCATCAATAATGATGCGTTGATTGTCCATAATAATCAGTCTATCAGCCAATTCTAATAATGCCGTTTTATGGGTTGAGACGATAAAAGTTTGACCTTCTGTCAGTTCTTGCTTGAGTACTTGAAGGCAGCGCTGTTCTTGTCTATTATCCATAGAGGCAGTGGGCTCATCGAGTAAAAAAACATTGGGCTTAGTCAATAATAAACGCGTAAAAGCAACGAGCTGTTTTTGCCCTCCAGACAGTCCGCGCCCTCCTTCGCTAATAGGCAGATCAAGACCACTGGAATGACTAGAGACCAAGTTTATCAATCCAGTTTTGCTCAGCACCTCTTGCATCACATCATCATTAGGTGCCGCCATTCCTATCAATAAGTTCTCTCGTAGCGTTCCTTGGAATAAACGATGATCTTGTTGTAGATAACCCAAACGCTCACTTAAGGTCTCGCGACTGATCTGATAAATATCAAGACCATCTAATAAGACCCGCCCTTTAGTAGGCGCATATAATCCAGCAAGTATCTTAAGCAATGTAGACTTACCTGAGCCGATAGGCCCTAAAATGGCTATACGCTCACCTGGACGAATCGTTAGTTTTTTAATATCTACAGCAGCTCTATCATTACCTTGATAATTAAATCCTAAGTTTTCACATTGATAAAAACCATTAATACGACTGGGTGACAACGGATAAGCAACGCCATGGTTGTCCTGCTCTAATGAAAACAAGGTTTCAATATTAAGCTTAGCGGCCTTGGCATGTGAGTATTGCACCAGCAAATTCGGTAGCATCATAACAGGTGCTAATACCCTACCACCCAATATCGAGCAAGCAATCAATCCACCCATGGTCATATCGCCGCTGATAACCACGAATGAGCCTACAATGACAATCCCAACATAGCTGATCTGCTGTAGCATCTGGGTAAAATAGGTCAGATTATCATTGGTGTGCTTCATGTCTAAATCGTTTTTGATAGTGACCTTCATCACATCAAGCCAACGTGATAAGAACTTCCAACTTCCCGCCCCCGCTTTGATGGTTTCAACGCCTTCAACCGCTTCAACTAACAGACCTGTCTTATAGTAAGAAGCAGTCGCACCTTCCGCAGCAATGGCATCAATACGCTTACGCGCGAACAGTCCCATCGCAACCGCAATCACAGCGGCAATGACAGGAACGACTGCCACCAGTGGTGACCCAATAAAAGCAACTAAGGAGATGAAAATAATGGTCATAGGTAAATCGACCAAGCCAAATAACGTACTGGCCGTAAAAAAGCTACGCACCTGCTCATAACCACGCAATTGCGCCGCCATCGAGCCTACTGAGCCTGGCATCTGGTCTATACGAACTTTTAGCAGACGTTGAAACACCTCACGAGACAAGTATTGATCCAATCCCACAACGACTTTATCCATAATTCTCGACCGTGAGAACTTCATAAAAGCTTCAAAAAGGATCACGAGAAAGACACCACTGGCTAAAATAATGAGCGTATATTCACTGCGAGTGGGTATCACTCGATCATAAACCTGCATAGAGAATAACGACACGGCCAATGCCAACATATTAATCAAAAAGGTAGCCAAAACAGCTTCGAAAAGAACGCCTTTATAGTTGCCTAAATCAGATTTTAATAAGTCCGTAAAAGAGGATTTACGCTTTTGGATATGCTCATCACTAAGACGAATCCTTAGCACCGATGTCAGCTCATCAGCACGCGTATGGATATGATTATTTTCTTGTCTAAAATTCCAACTTTTTTGCGGTGTTTGACCATCAATAACGCCCCAGCCTAAATCCGGACGATAAGCCAATAAGGGCAAAAAAGCCGCGTCTGGCTGCTGTAGTATTTCTGGCGTTTTATCTATACCAACGTCTTTTAATACTGCAACCACGCTACCAAGCTCATTAATGACTTGATCTTTATCATTGGTTGACCTGCCATCATAGCGGGCAACCACTTCCTGTAAGCGCACATTGTCTATCGGATAACCTTGCTGGCTCAGTAAATGCCTAATAGCATCAGCCAAAGTCTGCATCAAATCAGATGACGTCAACATTTGATCTGCCATATTGCTCATCTGGTTACTTTCTAGATCTGCGGTTGTCAGCTTAAATTCTTCACTCATATCAGTCATTTCTTCAGCTCTATCATAGTATTCTGATCAACGATGGGTGTGACACTATAATCTTCGTTTAGCATAATAAAATTACCATTGTTAAGACTGTCTTCTACATTGTCAGGCAACCTAATTTCTATATAATCCTCTTCTACTGTCGATACATAACCCATGCTCTTGGCGGATTTTTTTACTTCCTGATTGTTAATCCACTCTTTTACTGGATCCAATGGCTTAAATAATGTCACTGGCTCACGATTGTGTCCATACTGTTGCCAAGGCATGCTGCCGAAATCTACTTGAAGACGATAAAATGCGCCTAGCATGTCTGCTCTTGTCTGTACCAGCTGCACTTGATACTCATTGTGCTCACGAACGGCATTTAGCACCTCTAACCACGATTTACGTCCGGCAATAAACTGACGACGATAAGAGCTGACGACAATCTGCGCTCCCGCTACCGCTGCTACTAATGAGGTTTCGCGATCTCTAGCACTCACAAACTGCTGATATTGTACTTGAACGTTTTCTATAACGCGCCGACGTGCCGCTTCTTGGGTTTGTACCAGGCTGCTCACCTGCGCCTGCGAGGCACGTGCCAGCGCTAGGTTAGAAAACCCTGCGCCAGGCGCGTAATTTAACCCTAATGAGAATTTGCCTTTATTTTCATTGTCTTCGTGATAGTAAGCGTGCTCATATTGAGCATAAACCGTCGGATATTTAGAGGATTGTTGGGCTTCGACACCTTGTTTTGCCGACTCAATTTGAAAGTGCTCTTTTACTACTGTGGGATTATAAAAACCGGCTTGCTCAAACGCCATGCGCTCAAAATTGGTAGATTGTTGTTTGGCTTGATTTACGAGGGCTTTGATATTGGGTAAACTCATCACACTACTCTGCGACAAAGGCTCCCCGACAATTTGCTCAAGGCGCGCAGCCGCAATGCGTTGCTGCTCTACTGCCGCTTGATAGGAATTTTGCTCCTGCAATATACGGTTAGTCACTAGATCAAGCTCAATACGCGCAGAGACACCCTGATTAACACGGCGCTGCATCATGGCTTCAAATTCATTCAACTCTTTTAAACCATCAATATGAACGCTTTGTTTAGCAATGGCCTGTATATAAGCCTGCCAAGCATCAATCGTGGTTTTTGCTACAAGATTTTGCTGCTCATAGATATACTCAACTGCAGCCTTGTCATCAAATATGGCTTGATTGACCTCAGCGGTGAGCTTACCGCCTGTCCACAATGGCTGGCGAATGGTAACTTGTGAGACAAAATCATTATCTCTATCATAGCCAGAGCTGACGCTTGGGGTTGGTAATAGATTCAATTTTGCCGCATTGATACCTTCCGTGGTTGCCTGTTGATTGGCGCGAGCTGATCCAACCAAAGGGTGAGTCTGAACTGCATGTGTAATCAAAGTATTGATTTGCATATCTTTTACTGCAGCTTGCGTATTCATAGCAAAACACATGGTTGCAGCTAATATTGTTAGCTGACTTCGAATGGGTAGCATACATGGGACTTTTTTTAGATTCGTCAATTTTTTCATATTAAACTTCAGTAATTATACCTATAAATACATTTTTATTGATTTGCTGATTTCTGCTTACTAAATATTACTTGTTGATATCATCACAAGAATATTAATTTAGTAAACAATCTCTACTTCCAAATTTTATTTTTCTATAAAATACTACTACCAAGTTAAATCATTCTCGCAATTTATTAACTTTTAAAAAGGCAGAACTATCAATTTTTTTAGATATCCCACAACATATTTCTTGGCTTTCAGCGCCCAAAACTATACTTATATAGTGGGTGCTACCATCGATATAATAGTTGATTAAATTAGACCCGATAGTAACTATAACAATATTTGTTACATCAAGTATTTAATTACTTTTTCTATGAGCAATAAATTTTTAATTATCTAAAAATAGTTTGTTTAATCCGATACTATTAGACGCTTTAATAAGAATACGATCATTATCTTTAATGAACTCAGGTAATTGTCTGCTCAGGGCTTGAGTATCTTGAAAATAATAAGGTTTTATACTTGATGCTATAAGCTTATTCGCCAATATCTTGCTCTCCTCACCGACTAAAATTAAGGTTCTAAAATTCATATTTTCGAGAATAGGGGCTAACTCCAAATGATATTTACCGCTATCATTACCAAGCTCTAACATATCGCCCAGAATCAATACTTTATTCTGAACAGGTGATGCCGACTGCTCGAAATTTTGAAGCGCAGCCTGCATCGATAGTGGGTTGGCGTTATAAGCGTCATCATAGAGTGTGATTGGCATGTTTTGATAGGTGGTTTCAAGTACCAACCCTCGTCCAGCAGCTGCTTCAAAAGTATTCAACCTAGTAATAGCTTCACTAATAGACAACTTATAATGTTGAATTACTGCTAGAACAGCCATCGCATTTAGTACCATATGCTGACCACGAGCTGCCACCTTAAGGCTATAAACCTGACCATCAATAGCTATCTTTGCTTGACCATTTTTTTGATCATAGCTTAGTAGATTAATCATGGCGTCACTATGCTTGCCATAGCTGATGATGCGAATGCCCCACTTATTAGCAATCTGTTCAATTAAATCGTATTGCGCAATATCTCGGCAAACAACGGCTAGAGAACCGGGTGCCATACCTTCAAAAATCCGGGATTTTTTTAGCGCAATATTTTCAATATTATGATGGTACTCAAGATGAGCCGGTGCAATATTAGTGATTAAAACGACATCAGGGCGTACTAAATCAGTATTGGCAGACATGGAGCCAATAGCCATCTCTAACACCCAATAATCGCTAGATTGAGGCATACAAGCCAAGTTCCATGCGATTCCTACTGGCAGATTGGCACTAGAATGACTGTAATTGGCACTACCAAAACTCTCTAAAGTATGCGCTAACATATTGACTGTCGTGGTCTTACCGGCACTACCGGTAACGCCAATGATTTGACCATGGTAGGCTTGCCGAGTATAACGACCGATATCAATAGTCGCTTGACGTACATTATTTACCTGTAATACTGGAACAACCATGTCTTTATAGGCTAATGAATCATCGGTAATAATCGCGGAAGCGCCTTTTTTTATTAAGGATTCAACCTCTTTTTTAGAGAGGCAGTCTGCTTTCATAGTTTTACTACGAGCCACTATCAGCTGACCTGACTTAAAACTCGGTAACCACTTGCAAAGACCTGTCGCTGACCAATGCTCTTTTGGTGCGATCAGCCATCTTCCTTTAGTGGCTGTTGCAAGCGCATTAGCCGTTAAAACTGACTGCTTTAAATGTTGATTACTTACTGCTAGGTGCTTTGATGTTACGATATTATTGGGGCTAGTTGGAGTATTAATTAATTGGTTGTTTTTAGCCGCTAATTTAGGATAGGTTTTGGATTTTAAAAAACCCAAGTAAGCGATAAAACCCGATAAATAGTGCTCTACATCATCAATGCGTACTCTGAATGAATGATGACGGATGAAAAAACCATGCAGGATAGTCTGCGGTGCTTTAAAAAACATCGCCATCTCTGGAAAGAAAAAACCATTGATTAGATGATTGGCACGCGCATGCAATGCCTGATAAAAGCCTTGAATATCAAAATCCTTTAACACATCATGAAACTCTGGATACTCATCTAACTTTAAGAGCATGTTATGAAATGCCATAGATAGCTCAAGCAATGTCGGAAAAGTAGTAATGCGGTTTTTGATGAAATCGGTATAGCCTGCGATATTATTGACTGCGAACTGAAAGTATTTTTTCTCAGGTTTGTAGATGACCAACTCGTTTGAGCAGTAAGACAGCCAATGGTCGTGTGCTTGATAGTGTTTGGCTTCAATAAAATAATCAAAAGCACGGGTAACACAGTCCAGCCAACGCTCATTTTCAGTTAAACCATATAGGCGCATCAGCGCAAATGCCGCCTCTCCATCATAATAGATAATACGGTTTTTCGCTTTCAGTGTTAAATCTTTACTATGCAACACATGCACAAAGCTACCATCTTCTTGTTGCATAGCAAAGATGCCTAGTGCTAGCTTATTTGCTAAAGCAGTGTATTCATCTGTTAATGGAGTGTCTGCAAATACCTGAAGATACTTAACTAGTGCTAGTATCGCAACGGCATTAGCCCCTAACTTAATCTCGCCACCTGTGTCTATCACATAAGCTTTATCATCGTAGGTCTTGATAAGTTCATAAACTAAATAACTCATAGCCTTGTCAATATTGCTATGTATTTGAGCCAAAGTCAGCTTAGCAGGCAGCGCTAATGTGGTTGCTACATTTGCAGCGACGATAGAGTCATCAGTATTGAAGCTAGCGAAACTACGACAGGCCTCATAACCTTCTATCAGTGCATAAGTGCTACTGGCATGACGCAGGCTATTATAAGTATCTATAGTACGACCAAAGCAAGGGAAGTGACCGTAGACATATTGACCAGAAGGCTGTACTTGTCTGGAGAGGTAGTGCGTTGATCTCTTGATAATAGGCTTGGTAGTGTCTGCCGATAATGGCAGTAGCTTGCGATGACCTTTAAAGCGTGGCTGTATATCAAGGTCATAACACTCTCCTGTATCGCCATCCATGAATATGCCTGCTGTATTAAAGCTAATTACTGTTAAATCTTCACTGAAGTTAGGTATTTGGCTGCTGCCATGGCGGGCTCTAAAATAAGTTGTTAGATTATTGGTGTTCACCTCTGCATGAGTAACGGTGTTACCGGTATAAAGACAAGCATTGGCATTTAACTCCATTTCTGTAAGTAATAGCCAAGGCTCGCGTATTCCTTTAAAGGCGATACCTGAGCGATAGTAATTTCTTTTAAACTCTTTTAAGCTTTGCTGCAGACTTAGCCAAGTCGTTGATGATGCTTGATGGAGCCATTCAAGTCTTAGCCAAGCGATAGGCGCTGCAAATTTTAAAGCCAACTTATCAATTTTTGCAAAAATTAAAGGTATTATTTTTTCAAACTTAGCAACGCTATTGACGTTATCTGCTGCATTTACCTGTACTAAATCGTCAACGATAAAAGTGACCGTTTTGGCTTTTTTATGACCATCAGATATAGATAATACAAAGGTGTTAAGCAAGGTATCAACCACAATATCTTTTTTATTATTTGCTTGAGTGATATGAGTTTGTGCCCAGTTATCATAAATAGCTGGAAGGTTGTCTTTTAAGTGCGTAATCAAGCCATTAATATCCGTATTTTCACTCATGTATTATCATCCTTTATTTTTGCGCACTTAATTCTTATTAACTATGTTTTAAAGTAGCTGGCTATACCGTGTAAAAAGCGCTCCTATTCAGGGAGCGCTTTTTATATCAAAAAATAAGTAAAAAACTATTAACCAATATACGGTGTGCTAACTAAGTTATCCCAATCATTATTGATCTGAGCACTCATACTATCTAATGACATAGTGGCTATCTGGTTAACCATATCGACACCCACATCCTCTGATCCACTTGCCACTGAGTTATTTGAAGCTTCTATATCAGTTGGAGACATTGTTTGAGCAGCGACCAAATTAATAATTTGAGTGTCACCTGCTTCCATAAGGTCACTTAATAGCAGGTCAGTATTGATATCACCTAATGCGTCATTGCTTGCACTGTCATCACTAATTGCAAAACTAGCAAGTTCTAAATTAAGTGTTTCTGTTCCGCCATACTCTACTTCTAAAGAGGCTGGAACATCAGAGAATAGGTCAGAAAATGCCATGCTGTCATCTGAGATCATACGAGCAGCAGCTAGATTTGAATCGGCAACAGTAGCCTGCCCATCACCATTGATAGTTACGATCAACGTCGCTGTATCGATATTGCCATTACCATTATCAATCTTATATTCAAAACTGTCTGATTTGCCAATCACATTAAGATTTGCTTTCGGGGTATAGGTATATTGACCGTTAGTGTCTATCACCAAACTACCATATTCACCTGCAATAGTGGTTAATTCGCTTATCGTATTCCCATTAACTTTGGTCACTACTGTCGACAGCCCGGTATCAACGTCATTAGTAAGCACATTGCCAGTAGCGGGTACTAAATCGACATCAAAATTTGTTATTTTAGTAGAGTCCGTTTTAACAGTGATCGAAGTGCCGACGCCCAGATCTAATAAACCGCTTCCGTTGGCAACAACAATGTAGTACTTCGCACCACCGGAGAAAGTATTAAGCTCTAAAGGAGCGCCTGTCCAAGTACCACCTACTAGACCAAGCAACCCAGCTGTATAATCAAGCCAATTTGGTACGGATTGAACCAGTTCAGCTTGAGTACTGCCTACTTCTTGTCGATATACAAGAACATCAAAATCCTTATCGCTACCAAGGGCTAACCCTAGTAACTCGTTTCCACTACCAGATATTGTAAGATCTTGTGTCGTATTAGCCGCTACATCTACGGTAAAGGCAGTGCTTGAGCTCAGCAAAGTGACATCAATTAAGTCACCAACTGCGCCAAGACTCACTAAGCTGCTAACAGTTCCAGACTTACCACCTGTAGTTGTTGTTACAACTGGTGTTATATCTAATCCAGCAGATGCCTGATCATCTAAAGCGTCTGGTATCGTCGTGTCCACTTTTACAGTGACTACAGGAGCATTACCACTGACATTATCTACTGCGTCTTTTATATTGTAGCTTAGCGCATGATCCCCATCTTCTAATGCCGTTTGTGGTGTTAACGTATAGCTGCCATTTGGGTTTTTCACGACAACTGCATCAACCACGACACCATCCACTACCAACTGCGGCGTTTGTCCGTCAGAGATAATATTAGGCGCAATTTCAACGCTTGGCGTATTGTCATTCGTAGTTCCACTGTCTGCAATAACTTCTGCAGGAGCGAGCACACCGCCACTGCCGTCATTAGCGACATCATCAGTGACAACAGGCGTAGGTGGCATAAAACTGATATTAATAGTCAGTTTGGCAGTGTCAATAGTTGCACCATTAGAGATGGTGTATTCAAATACTTCTGTTGCACCTGGAGGTGCGTAGTTACCATTTGCGGTATAAGTATAATCACCATTTTCATCGATAACTAAAACGCCATATTGACCCTGAATGGTAAATACCTTAATACCATTAACGGTATCAAATGTAGGCTCTGATTGCGTGTTGTTACTATCTATATCAGTCAGTACCGTGTTGGCAGTAACCGTATCTTCTCCAGGCTCATCTGTGGTCGATGCGTCAGGATCAATAACATTACCAGTTATTTCTGTATTCCCATCAAAACTATACTCAGTCAGTGTGGCTGTGATATCAGTGGTTTCAAGCAGCGTCAAAGTATTACTAAGAAGAGCATCAGCCACGGCATCAAGCACTGGGTCAATTACATCACCAAGTAAACCATTTAGTAGCGGATTTCCTGTAAGAATACCAACTAACTCACCAGCACCAATCTCACCAGTTACCTGTAACGCGGTTTCAAGAATACCTTTGACAACGGTTCCCAGTTGTAAGAGAGGATAATCAGAATTTAGCGCAGTCTCTACTGTACTCAAAACAGCATCTTGATTATCCCGCCCTAATACCACACCAGCATCACCTAATTCTGCCAGCGTAAGCTCTTTAACCAAATTTTCTAGAGTACTTTCATCACTACGCACTACTATCGTGTACTTACCAGGCTCCAAACCAGTCACGGTCGCTGTTAATGTATCGTTACCAGTCAATCCTAATAGCTCTAAACCTATCACATTGCCTACCAGTGGATCATTACCCGTAGTACCAACGTAAACAATTTGACCGGCGCTATTGTAGACCTCTATATTCACCGCATCTGCTACGGTAACTAATGCGGTCTGTTTGACCTCAATACTTACCGTACCACTCGCGCCCTCACTCACTGTAAAGCCAAGACTATTATCTGTACCCCCACTACCTTCAGCGATACCAAGCACAACTAAGTTAGAGCCAGTAATCGAAGGATAGCTGGTTACCTGTAGCTGGCCTAAATCTATATTATCTGTGTCATCTCGAGCAATGATAACAGAGGTGTCCACAGTGATGTCAGCGATGACGACACTTGTGTTACCCGCGCCATCAGTGGCGGTAGCTTTCAGGGATTCAGGCCCTTGACCCATTAGGTCAACGTCAGCCTTAGTGACGGGTATACTCCAGTTGCCATTGCTATCGACAAGCACGGGTTGACCAATTTGAATGCCCGCTGCATTGGTTAGGGTGATGGTGTCACCCGCGGTACCTGTACCTGTCACAGCAAAGCCGTCAGTGGCTTCAGTGCCATTGACAATGTTGTCACCTGCGATTGGGCTATTGATGGTCGGCGCATCAGGCGCAATGGTGTCCACAGTGATGTCAGCGATGACGACAC
>NZ_VOBF01000015.1:0-21965 GCF_008369245.1 Psychrobacter sp. ANT_H56B | reverse complement strand
TAAAAAGAACTTCCCTCTATTTTTAAAAGAGTGTGAGTTTAGATTCAATTATGGCGCACCGTCTAATCAGCTTAAAACGTTGAGAAAATGGTGTGATATTTAATCCTTATCTACTACAGCCCCAAAAACTATTATGCCAAATTGTCTTTCATAAACTCTAGCATATTGTCCCAGCTCTGTTTGGCCGCCGTTTCGTTGTAACCAAGATCAACATCATTTTTAGCAGCGCGCTCATCCGCATTTGGATTGGTAAAGCCATGCTTAGCACCATCATAAACATCAATAGTGTAATCAATGTTCGCCGCATCTAGCTCTGACTTAAGACCTTCTATCGCATCCATAGATACCATAGAGTCATCACGACCATGAGCAACCAATACTTTAGCAGTGAACTGCTCATTGGCAGGCTGTTTCGGTGATGGGTTGCCGTGGAAGGTAGCGACCGCTTTTAAGGGCATACCTTCGCGCGCCATATCGAGGACGATTTTGCCACCGAAGCAATAGCCAATTGCGCCTAAGTTATCGCTATCAACGGCTAGCTGATCACTAAAGTCATTGAGAATCAAACGGCAGCGCGCCATCAGCATATCTTGATCGGCTAATACTTGCTCCATCCACATATTTGCTTGTGCAGCATCTGAGGTTAGCTTACCTTCACCATATACGTCCATAGCGACCGCGGCGTAGCCTGCTTTTGCTAAGCGTTCAGTGACATTCTTTGGATGCTCGACTACGCCCCACCACTCTGGTGCGACCAAAATACCAGCGACAGGATTATCATCTGTCGCATTTTCTGGCAGCGCGACATAGCTAATCAATTGAATACCATTTTCTGTCGTACTGATTAATTCAAACGTCTTAATTGACATAGTGTTGTCCTTTTTTTAGGTAATGAAATTTACGTTATAAGTATCAGATATCTGTATTTTTTGAGTGATCTATTTGCTGACCTTTACTACCATAACGCCCAACTTAGTCAAAAACAGCTATAATACTGTAACGCTCTTTGTCAAAATGATACGGCAGTTTTATGACCCTAAATTTGTTAAATAACGATAAATCCCACTTAAGAGCTGCTACGGACACCCCTTTATTATTTGAAGGTGGCTCGACTGAATCACTGCGCCCGCAGTTTTGGTCACGCTATACGCTAGCAGAATTAAACCCTAGCGAATGGGAAGCCTTGTGTGATGGCTGCGGCAGTTGCTGCTTGATTAAATATATTGATGAGGACGAGCAGGGTAATGTTGATGAAGATTTTGTCGAATATACTGATGTAACTTGCCAGCTAATGGACTGTGCGACCGGCTATTGCAGGCATTATGCGACACGCCAAGAGCATGTGCCAGATTGCATTCAGCTGACCATTGAAAATCTGCCAAATATGATGTGGCTACCGTCGCACTGTGCCTATAAACGCTTATATAAAGGGCAAAGCTTGCCAAATTGGCATTTATTATTGACTCAAGATGCAGTGGCAACTCAGCAACAAATGCGCGCTGCCAATGTCGGCGTAGCAGGGCGCTGCGTGACTGAGATTGGTATGGATGATGAAGAGATGGAAACGCGCGTGGTGAATTGGGTAAAGCCTTAATAAGCTCTGACCTTTTTATTGTTAAAATCTTTAATCTCTTGTAGCAGTGATATTAATGGGAAGCTTGAGCGGCAGATTGAGCATTTGCTTCGGCAATAGCTTGTGAGTCAGCCAATGGCGGTATCGGAATGCTTTGTCGAATTTGTCGTGAAAATTCGCTGCCACGAATATCACCACTATTCTGAAATCCTTTAACCTTTGGATTGATATGGGTGCGCTCATACCAGGTATCCATCGACCAAGGTTGTCCTCTATTTTCGGGATTGGTATCTAGCATACCAGCATCATAAAGATAATTGGGCAACCAACCAGAGACCCAAATCCTGTAGTCCCATGGCAGACGATCATCACTGACCAGTCGCGCCATATAAAAGATAATATTGGTACAGTTACTGGTTAAAGTGTTGTACCACGCAGGCTTGGCGTTAAGCTCATCAGCCGCTGTCAAATATGACTCAAACAATGCTTTGACTTCATGCTGCTGTAGATGGCTAATGGGAAACAGATACACCTGCTCGCCGCGCGCGTTAGTACGTGTGTAGATAATATCGCGCTCTTCAGCGGCAATCAGGCTCAATTCAAAACGTCTAAAAAATCCTGCCAATGCCGAAAACGATTCGCCATTCTCTTTACGAATCTCAAATGAAAAGGCAAGCGGTCGCTCATCTTCAAACCGAAAGCTCACCAAAGTATGAGCAATCAGTGGTCCCATCCAATACGAATTACTCACATCGATACCCGATAGTTTAGACATATCAATCGTGCGCGTCTCCCAGCGCTCGGTCGCTTCTGTGTCGGTATGCCAATCAAAATTTCGTACATTGGTGAGTGTAATCAGATCAGGATTGCTAGGATCGCGCCTATAAGTGACTCTTTCAGAGACTTCTGGCATCCAGTCACGTGATTGCTCTGCTTCAATAGAGAAAAACCAGCCAAGACCGATGAGCCAAAATGCCGTATAAGTGGCTATAAGGCTTTTAACAACAGTCTTTGCAGAAATACGTTTACTATTCACTTTCCTTATGCCAGTGAGCCTGCTTATCAGTTTCTCAGCCATGCTTGTCCGCAAGTGAATAGCAAGTAGTGCTGCCAGTAGCCCAATGACAGTAATGGTTGTGAACCACGCGATAACTGATTGACCACCGAATTGATACCAAATCGCTAGCAATAGCCAAACCGCTGACAGTAACAGCGTTAGCGCAATAAAAAATTGCAACAAATAATATCGCCACTTGGGTTTGGTCGGCTTAGTTTTTAGTGGCTTACGATTTGATGGTTTATTCAATGTGCTATTTGCCTTGTCATTATTTAACTGATGATTGCCTAAGCCATTGTTTGAACGATGACCAGTTGAGTGCGACGAAAATAGGCGAGAAAAAAAGGCACGTAGCAACATAAGGTTTATTTTGCCTTTGTATTGGCTTTTATTAAGAAAGAAACAGGCTTTGACCATAGCAAAAATTGCAACACACTGGCAATACAATTTGAGTGAATTTGACGTTGAATGTCGCCAAGCCTTGCGATAAAGTAAACCTGATTAAGATGGATGATTTGTGCTTTAATATCCTCTTAATGATAAGCTGACTGTTTTATTTAGCCTTTTTATCCCCATCTATCATTTTTATGATTCTAATTGCCATTACATTAATTAAAGAGGTTAACTCACACCATCATGTCTGAAGATGCTCCAAGCCCGAGTAGTTGGTCGATGCGCGGCTTAAAACGCTGGCTATCGACCGCCCCCGAAACCCGAGATGAACTGATACGTTTGGTGCAAGACTCGCGCCAATTTCTAGAACCTGACACCGTGGATATGTTAGAAGGTGTGCTTGATTTGCCTGCAACACAAGTGCGTGAAATCATGACGCCGCGCCCGCAGGTGGTTGGGCTACATGAAAGCGCCAGCCTTGCTGAAGTCATGGACATCATCCTTGAAACCACTCATTCGCGCTATCCGGTTTTTGACAGCCAAGATGACGATGCGGTCATTGGTATTCTGTTGGCAAAAGATTTGATTCCTCTGTTGGTGCACATGGTGCGCGATGAAGAAGAGAAAATCAGTAGCAAGCGCTTAAGAGATTTGGTGCGTCAGCCACTCTATATCAGTGAAAGTGCACGCTCTGATACTTTGCTGCGCTCATTACAGCGTACCCAAGTTCATATGGCGATTGTTGTCGATGAATTTGGCAATTTTGGTGGTGTGGTCACGATGGAGGATTTGCTTGAGGAAATCGTCGGTGACATCGTCGATGAGCATGATGATTTTGATGAAGACAGTGACATTAATAATATCGTCGCTGACCCTGAAAAGCCCAATACTTGGCGTGTGCAAGCGTCTACCGTGATTGAAGATTGTAACGATGAGCTTGGCTGTCATTTTGATGATACTGATGTCGATACTATGGGTGGCTTGGTCATGCAGACTCTTGGTCATGTCGGAGATTTAGAAGGTGAGAGCGTGGTCATAGACGATTGGCAAATCACTATCACTGATGTCGAAGGGCGTTTTATTCAAAATCTTGAGCTGACTAAAATTAATCCTGAACAACAAATCTTGATTGGCAGCCATTAAACACTTTGTTGAATAAGTTGAGCCTATTGATTAGAGCTATTAAAGATACGCTTAACAGAGGTCATAACCATACAAAAAACACGATTGCGATCGTGTTTTTTGTTTTTTAGCATTTGTAATCACTCTTTGGTCGATAAATTGGTCGATAAAACACGCAAATTTACCCATTATTTTGGACAGACTGGTATTATGAGCAAGTTTGATTTTTGACGGCTGTATTGAGCATAATATGCCTGTTTTTATATGAAACGTCGATTGAATCATCAAGATTTGAAATTACTGAATAATAAAGTTTTGGATAACTGCTATGCGTCTGTCTACTGTTGATTTGCAAAAACGTCTAAACCCTGAGAAGCCAAAGGGCTTACCTTTGGTGCTGACGATATTGATTGCGTGGCTGGCAGGCGCAATATTTATCTTTGCACTCGCGCCTTATGGCTTTTGGCCCGTGGCTTTGGTTTCTCCGGCGATTTTATACGCTTTACTATTACCACAGATGAGCGGTAAGCGAGCATTTTTCATTGGTCAGGCTTATGGCACAGGGCTTTGGTGTGTGGGGGCGTTTTGGTTATATACCTCTATTCATGTGTATGGTGATACGCCAGTATGGCTTGCGCTGATTATGATTGCGCTAATGGGTCTGGGCATGGGGTTATTCCATGGCTTTTTGGCGCTGACTTTTAATCGGCTGGTTGGCAAGCAGCCGTTATCATTTGCCGCGCTATGGATATTGCAAGAGTGGATGAAGACTTGGCTGTTTACAGGCTTTCCGTGGCTGTTTGTCGGTTATGCGTTTACTGAGCAGTATTGGCTGTCGTCATTGGCACCAGTCGCTGGCGTGTTTGCTGTATCGTTTGTGGCCGTATTATTAGCAGCCAGTATCGTGGAGCAATTTCGCCGTCGCGGTGGTTATCTGATTGCTACGTTTGCGCTATTAATCATTAGTACTTCTTTATGGCTCATCAATCCACAATGGACGAAGCCAAAGGGCACACCTGATTTGTCGGTGTCGTTAATTCAGGGCAATATCCCCCAAGACTTAAAATGGCTGACTGAATACCAAGTAGAGACGCTAAAAATATATGCAACTTTGACCAGTACAGAATGGGAACGTGATATTGTCGTATGGCCAGAATCTTCTATTCCTATGTTTCAAGATGAAGCGATTGGTTTCATCAATGAAATGGTAAAGATGGCAAAAGAAACCGATACCACATGGGTCACAGGTATTCCTTATCGAGATCAAGCAGACTTTGATCCAAAAATGGATAAGTACCCGCCGTTTTATAATAGTGTGATTGCGCTTGGTAGTGATGCTGAAGGGATGTATAAAAAGCAGCGTTTGGTCCCCTTTGGTGAATATATTCCATTTGAGGGTATGCTAGATATCTTGCCAAATCTTGCTGGTAGCCAAGATATCATGAGCTATAGCCGTGGTAGTGATAGCCAATCACCACTGCGTGTACGTGGGCATAATCTGGGCGCGGCAGTATGTTATGAAGTCGCTTATCCTGATACCACGCGCAAAAATGCTATTGATACTGACTTTTTATTGACCATCTCAAACGATGCATGGTTTGGCACTTCAGCGGGTCCGCTGCAACATCTGCAAATGGTACAGATGCGCGCGCTAGAGAATGGACGCTGGTTTATGCGCGCGACCAATACGGGTGTGACTGCTATTATTGACCACAAAGGGCGTATCGTTAAACGTGCCCCGCAGTTTGAGCGTACCGTATTACGTGGCGATGTTCAGGCGCGTGTCGGTAATACCCCTTTTATGCGCTTTGGTAATTATCCTATTTTAATCGTGATTGCGCTGCTATTGTTATTGAGCTATCTTGGCAAACGATCGACGCCTCAAACACGTACGATTGAGTAATTACACCGTAAATATACGGTGGCTATCATATTTTTCGATAATAAAACCTTTAATTAGTTGAGGGTTTTAACAAATCGACATAAATTGCGATATAATAGCCCAATATTTTAAATATTTTGTGCAAGGTGGATAAGGTATGTCAGAACATATTGTCGAAAACAACCCTAAAAAAGAGCTATTGTTGACTTTAGGCGGTGTCGCCTTATTTTTAGGTATCGTCTTATTGATCGGTATTTCTGGTTTCTTGCGCCCAGCGGGAGAGCATATCACTGCTGAAACTATGCCAGCAGTTGAAGCAGAAGCAGAAGCACCTGCAACCGCAACCGAAGAGGCAGCAACTGCTACTGCCCCAGCAGCAGATAATACCGCAGTGGCGACTGCTACTCCCGCAGATGCGACAGTGACTCCAGCAACTGACGCTGATAGTGCCGTTGTTAGCGCAGAAGCAGGTACAGCTACTGCTGAAGGTACAGTAAGTCAAGCGGCAGTTGCCGATGCTGATTTAACAGCAGAACCTGCTGATGGAGTAGCAGCGGAAACTACTGAAAAAGCGCCTGCTGCACAGTAATTTTGCTGTCTTAGAGTGATAGCATAAATATAGTGATGAGCAAGATGTCTATAATTAAGTCTCTAAATGTAGCGTTCAGTCTCTACTTAGTGACATTGCTATTGCTGCTATGATTACGACTCAGCACAACCATAAAAACCCCGTTCTCAATCATGGAGAGCGGGGTTTTTTTATGGTTGTTTGTGTAATTATTGACCAATTCTCTCTTTACTTGCTTCCGAGCAGGTGAAACAATATTGCGCCTATAAAACCACTGACTAAAAGAATTAGGAATTGGGGCATTATCTAAGTGGAATTTAAGGGAATAGATTTATGAATATAGAATCAAAATCAGAGGTGAGTGCTGCCGAATTGGCATCGCTAGAAAACGGCTTTATGGGACATCCTAAGCCGCTACGCCCATTATTTTTCACTGAAATGTGGGAGCGTTTTTCTTATTATAGTATCCGTCCGCTACTCGTATTGTTTATGGTAGCGACTGTCGGTAGTGGGGGTTTTGGCTTTGATGAAGTGACTGCCTCTGCCATTTATGGTATTTTTGCCGGTTCGTTGTATTTAGCAGCCGTTCCAGGCGGCTGGCTAGCTGACAATTGGCTGGGTCAAGAGCGTGCGCTATGGTGGGGCAGTATTATTATTGCATTGGGTCATTTGTGTATCGCGCTTTCTGCTATGTTCGGTATGACGCTGTTCTTTATGGGTCTCATCTGTATCGTCTTGGGTTCAGGCTTGTTTAAAACCTGTATCTCAGTGATGGTTGGTGCCTTATACCCTAAGGGCGATTCGCGCCGCGATGGTGGATTTACTTTATTTTATATGGGTATCAATATTGGCGCGCTATTGGCAGCACTGATTGTGGGCGTATTTAAAGAAAAAGGGATGTGGCATATAGGTTTTGGCGTTGGTGGACTTGGTATGTTGGCTTCGCTAATCATTTACCGCTTTTCTGCTAAAAAGACGTTAAATCGTTATGCCAGTGCCAAAAATATCACCCCTGAATGGGAGCAAACGACAGGACTATTTAAAAACGTCGGTCAGTGGGTTGCAGGATTCTTAGCTTTGCTAGTTGCCATTGTGATTTTAGTATCCACTGGTATCATGCCATTTAACCCTGAGATGGTTGCAGAATATATGACTTATGTCATTGCTGCAGTGGTCATCTTATATTTTGCAGTAATGGCTATTTCACCAAGACTGGATAAAACAGATAAGCTGCGCTTGTTGATTTGCTTTATTTTGATTATTGGCTCGACGCTATTTTGGTCAAGTTTTGAGCAGCAACCAACGTCTTTTAACTTGTTTGCCGATCGCTATACAGATCTAAATGTTTTAGGGTTTGAAGTACCCAGTATCTGGTTTCAATCATTGAATCCGTTGTTTATCTTAATATTAGCGCCTATAGCTAGTATTTTATGGGTCAAGCTTGGCAATCGAGGTCTTGAGCCAAGTAGTATGACGAAGTTTGCGCTTGGTATGTTACTTGCGGCTGCTGGTTTTGCCTTGATGATATTTGCATCAAAAAGCATCTTAACCGCTGATGGCGGCTTGGCATCACCTTTATGGTTGGTTGGTAGTCTATTACTACTGACGCTTGGTGAGTTGGCACTGAGCCCTGTTGGGTTGTCTGCTATGACGAAGCTTGCGCCAAAAGGTATGCAAGGGCAGATGATGGGACTGTTCTTTGCTTCTGTTGCACTTGGCAACTTAGTTGCGGCATTCTTTGGTGGTCATGTATCAGCAGATAAGATTGAAGGATTACCCGGATTGTTTACCACTATGACTGTCTTTTTGGTAGTGACGGCAGTTATCTTGCTATTATTGGCAAAACCTATCAATAATATGCTCAAGCAAAGCGAGCATGCGGATCAAGCCAGCTAGATAACCAGTTATTGATTAGATGACTGGTCCAAGTCAGTGACTGATGATAAGACGTGTTACCATTATGGGTAGCAAGTCTTATTTTTTAATTTGGTAAGATATTTGCCTAAGGCTATTGAAAGCTGACTGTCTGCCCAAACATCTAAGGGTATTGTTTTTACTCTTACGCTTCATCAACCTTGTCTGATTACTATGCAAAATGACTTTGCCTAATATCATTTGCCTAATCTTTGTTATTTTTTAATTCACATGAAGAACCAAAGCAATTTCTCAAATAAGACGGCTATCCATAGTCGCCTCACGTTATTTTTTAAAAACTGTTTTAAATACTAATTTTTAAACACTCATAAGGAATTAC
Source organism: Psychrobacter sp. ANT_H56B (assembly GCF_008369245.1). Classification (NCBI taxonomy): domain Bacteria; kingdom Pseudomonadati; phylum Pseudomonadota; class Gammaproteobacteria; order Moraxellales; family Moraxellaceae; genus Psychrobacter; species Psychrobacter sp. ANT_H56B. Next base: position 13,116 of record NZ_VOBF01000015.1, on the reverse strand, counting down.
CTAATGAATAAACAAGCCATCCATGATCGTATCGAGATCTTACGTCAAACCCTAGCAGCACAAGACCTTACTGCGATTATGGTCCCTTCTGCTGATCCGCATCTGTCTGAGTATTTACCAGAATATTGGCAGGCGAGGCTTTGGTTGTCAGGCTTTACCGGTTCGGTCGGTACATTGGTCGTTACCCCTGACTTTGCTGGTCTGTGGACCGACAGCCGCTACTGGGTACATGCAGCTGAGCAGTTGGATGGCACGGGTATTACTTTAGAGAAGCTAGCACCGGGTCAGCCAAACCATATCGATTGGTTAGCTACGCATTTGGCGGAAGGTGATAGCGTGGCAGTCGATGGCAATGTACTGTCTATCGCTGAGCAAGATCGCTTGCTTGATGCCTTTGAAGCCAATGATATTACCTTAATTACTGAGCGTGATCTATTGACGGAAGTATGGACTGACCGTCCAGCATTGCCAGCAGCCAGTTTATATGTACATGATGCACAGTTTTTAGCGCAGTCTGCTATCGACAAACTTGCCGCCGTCCGTGCGGGTATGGCAGAGGCAGGGGCGACGCATCATTTGCTCTCGAGCTTAGATGATATTGCTTGGCTGACCAACTTACGCGGCGCTGATGTTGATTATAATCCTGTGTTTTTGGCACATATGCTCATTAGCGAAAACGACGCGACCTTGTTTATTGATAATAATAAAGTCAGTAGCGAGATAGCACAAAGCTTGAAAGATAGCGGTATCGCAATTGCTGATTATGAGGCAGTGCAAGACGCATTGGGTACGCTCATAGCCGATGACTTATTGCTATTAGACCCGAGTAAAGTGGCAGTGGGTACGCTATCTAAAATGGCCGATGGCGTAGGTTTTATTGAGCAAATGGCGCCAAGTACTTTGCTAAAATCGGTTAAATCTGACGCTGACATCGATCATGTACGTGAAGCGATGCGTCAAGATGGCGCAGCATTATGTGAGTTTTTTGCCACCTTTGAGCAGCGTTTAGCAGACGGTGAACGTTTAAGTGAGCTGGATGTTGATAGTATGCTGATTGAGGTACGTAGTCAGCAGCCACATTATGTGTCGCCAAGTTTCCCGACTATCGCAGGTTTCAATGAAAACGGTGCTTTGCCGCATTACCGCGCAACACCAGAAAAATTCAGCTATTTAGAGGTAAATGAAGGCGAAGGCGGACTGCTACTGATTGATTCAGGTGCTCAATATCAAAACGGCACCACAGATATCACCCGGGTGGTTGGCATTGGTCAAGTAAGCACCGAACACAAACGCGACTTTACCACCGTACTTAAAGCACATGTTGCTTTAGCAAAAGCACATTTTCCTGATGGTATTGCCTCACCACTGATTGATGCGATTTGCCGTGCGCCACTATGGCAAGCTCAAATGGATTATGGTCACGGTACGGGTCATGGCGTTGGTTACTTCCTCAATGTCCATGAAGGTCCACAAGTTATTGCTTATAGCGCCAGTACGCCGAAAGAGCGTGCGATGAAGGAAGGTATGATATCTAGTAATGAGCCGGGTCTATACCGCGAAGGTAAGTGGGGGATCCGTATCGAAAACTTGATGGTTAATAAACGTATTGCTCAACCAGTAGAGACGGAATTTGGTAATTTCCTTAATTTTGAGACTGTTACTTACTGCCCAATTGATACGCGTTTGATTGAGCCGTCATTATTAAGTCAAATAGAGGTCGATTGGCTGAATGACTATCATCGCCAAGTCTATGCAGAGCTAAAAGACCGTGTTGAAGGCGCAGCACTTGAGTGGCTAACGGAGCGTACGCAAGCCATATAAACATTGCTCATTTTTAAGCAAGCATAAAAAAGCCCCGTAAATATTTATGGGGCTTTTTTTTGTTCAGAGAATGCGTTTAGTTTTTTGGAAGATTACCGTTAGAAAGATTTTTGTCTTGCTCGCTTAAATGTTGAGTCATCTCAGCACGTAGCCAAGATTTTAGGTTTTCAGACATCAGCATCATCTGATCGCTCAAATAATCGTCAATCTGCATTTCAAGCTCATGAATTAAGTCTTTATGAGTGACGCTGAGCTTGGCATCTTTAACGGCTAAGCTGATCGCTAAACTGGCTTTATTGTTGATGGCGTTAATACTGCTATCATTTTTGATGCTGTCATCATCAATTGCATTAGCATGTTCGCTAATGGTTTTACCGGCAACAGCATGTTTCTCAGTATCAGACTCATTATTGATAATGGCATTAGCAATACTGTCAGTGTTTGTCTTATCAGTATCGGTTGTATCCGGCTCTACAGCAGCTAAAGAAGTCTCTTTGCCTACTTGTTTTTGAGCGTTTTCAGCTTCTTTGCGCTTATTTTCTTCTTTCAGAGCTTCTTCTTTTAATCTGCTAGCCTCTTTTAATTGAGCCTCTTCTTGACGTTTGGTCTCTTCTGCCGCTTTGATTTTTTGTTCTTCTTCTAAACGCTGTTGTTCAAAAATTAGCTGTTCTGCCGCTTGTTTATCAGCGATTGCCTTGGCGATAGTTTGCTCAGCTTCGTGATTCTCATAAAGGTCATCAAGATGCGCATCTAGGTCATGGGTACTAAACACAAAGGTTTCAAATGGCGTTTCAGCTTTCAATAAAGTCGTGATATCGGTGAGTTCTTGGATGATTGAGGCACGGATAGGCTCTGGTGCACACGTCCAGCGCTGATAAAACTGATGAGAAAATGAATAGCTTGACATGGTATCGTCCATAAATGTTGCAAAAATTACCCCTTATCATACGCAAGGATGATAAGGGGCTGCAAGTAGACAATCGTAGTAAATCTGCCACCAAGGTTACAAGGCCTCACTCATAAGCTTAATGCTTTAATCATTGAGTGGCCAGCGGGCAAATATCAGTGAACCATTGGTGCCGCCAAAACCAAAGCTATTGGATACGGCATACTGCAAGTTCTCAACTTGGCGTGATTGGTTGGCGACATAATCCAGATTACAGTTATCTTCAACATTGTCCAAATTAATCGTTGGTGGTACTTGCTGATGTTGCAAAGCAAGCACAGTAAAGATGGCTTCAACGCCGCCCGCAGCGCCAAGTAGATGACCGGTCATTGATTTGGTGGAGCTGACCAAGATGCTATCTTTCACCGGGGCAAATACCGTTTCAATGGCGATAGATTCCGCGACATCACCGGCAGGCGTGCTAGTGCCATGAGCGTTTACATAGCCTACGACTGACGGCTCAATACCAGCATCGTTTAAAGCATTACGCATAGCACGTGCTGCGCCACTACCATCTTCTGGCGGCGCAGTAATGTGACTGGCATCATCACTCATACCAAAGCCAACCAATTCAGCCAGTATCGTCGCACCGCGCGCTTTTGCGTGAGCAAGACTTTCTAGTACCATGACACCTGCGCCATCCCCAAGCACAAAACCATCGCGGTCTTTATCAAACGGGCGTGAGGCGCGGGTAGGCTCATCATTGCGGGTTGAGAGGGCATGCATAGCACCAAAACCTGAGATACCAAGTGGGCTTGAGCCTTTTTCACTACCGCCTGCTAGTATCACATCGGCGTCGCCATAAGCAATCAAGCGCGCTGCCAGACCAATTGCATGAGTTGCTGTAGTGCAAGCAGTGGACGTTGCAAGGTTTGGACCTTTTAAAGTATGTTTGATTGCCACCAGTCCTGCTGCCATATTGACGATAGAGCCTGGAATGATAAAGGGAGAGACTTTACTGGCACCTTTTTCACGTAAAGTATCACGGCTATTTTCGATGTTTTGAATACCACCAATACCTGAGCCTATAATGACACCAAAGCGTTCTTGATCAACACCTTGTACCGGAGCGTCAGCAGCGCTTACTTCATTGATAAAACCTGCTTGCTGTAGCGCCATCGAGGAAGCAGCAACCGCATAATGCATAAAATCATCATAACGGCGTGCGTCTTTAGCATTCATGTATTGCTTTGGATCGAAGTCTTTGACCACGCCTGCGATTTGCGCACGATAACCAGATGCATCAAAATGACTAATAGCTGTGATGCCGCTTTCACCTTTGAGTAGTTTCGCCCACGAGCTTTCGACATCTAATCCCAATGGCGTGACCGCGCCCATACCTGTCACGACAACGCGCATCTCATCAGTGCGTTCAAAATGTGGCGGCTTATGACGTTTTTTTGTCTGAGCGGTGGCAATAGGGTTATTAACAGTACTATTCGTAGCTTGGTCGATAAGTGAGTCGTTCGGTAAACTGCTGTGCTGGCTCATTCGCTATATCCTATACTGACAGATCCTAAGAGGAGTGTATTTCTAAAGCCATTATAAAACACATAGGTGTACGCATGTAAACTAAAATTTGACCGCTCAGGCAAAACATACTTGTCCTAATACCACGCCTTTGCTTGCGCCTGTCACGGCAGGCAAGTTACCGGTTTCACCCATAAGTGTTTGTCTTGCTAACCAAGCAAAGGCAACGGCTTCTACCCAAGTTGGCTCAAGTCCTAAGCTGGCTGTCGTTTCTACTTTGCATCGTGGCAGATGTACTTGTAAGCGAGTCATTAAATAATTATTTAACGCCCCGCCGCCGCAGACATAAACAGCATTATTGCTACTAGCATTGATAAATAAATTGATTTGCGCACTGGCACTGATGGCGGTCAGCTCAGTGAGCGTTGCTTGTACGTCGGCGGATGAGTAGCGAACATCAGCAGAAGCCTGGTCGAATTTTTGTAACTCATCTTGTAGCCATGCTAAGTTAAAATCTTCACGCCCCGTACTTTTTGGATAGGTTTTCTTAAAAAATGGATGCTCTAATAGCTGATTCAGTAAAGGCTCAACGACTTGACCTGACTGTGCCCATGTACCGCCCGCATCATAATCCTTGTCCGTGTGCAATGTTGTCCACGCATCCAATAATAGATTGGCAGGACCGGTATCATAACCAACCACGCTATCAGATGGCTGATTTTCTGAGTGTTCATTAGAATCTACAAGGTCATTAGAAATCGCTGGCAAGACAGCGATATTAGCAATACCGCCCAAGTTTAATAACACACGCGTGCTATCAGGCACCGCAAACAATGCTTGATGAAAAGCTGGAACCAAAGGCGCACCTTGACCACCGACTGCCATATCACGGCGACGGAAATCACTGACGACGCTAATGCCCGTACGTTCAGCAATGATATTGGCATCGACCAATTGCAAGCTAAAACCCATCTGCGGACGATGGCGTACCGTTTGACCATGACAGCCAATCGCTAGTACAGATTCACTATCAGTATTTGATTGCTGCAATAACGTATTAACCACGTCGCTTGAAAATTCTGCATATTCTTTACTTGCCCAGCCAAACCAGTCTAGTTCGCTATTTGGTTCATCATCGGATGGCGTTAATGCTTGAATCCCATTAGGCTGACACAATGCTAATAGCACTTCACGCAGACGCGGCGGGAAATCTTGGCTATGAGTCGCTAACAAGTGCATCGGTTGCCGGGTATTATCTTTCTCACTGAATTGACAAAGGACCGCGTCCATACCATCTAAGCTAGTGCCCGACATCATACCTATATATAAGCCATCATCGAAGTTTTTAAACACCGTTTGTTCGAGCGCATCGGTCAAGGTGGCATAGTTTAAATCGTCCATATTATCTAGACGGCTATCAAAATCATTATCTAAACTCAGATCTGAAAAATTATTATGCTGACTATCAGCAATCGATGCAGGGTTGGTCATGGCAATTTACCTTAAAAAACGCTAGTATATCTGTCAAATTCTAACATTTTTTGATGGCTACGAGATTCTAAATAGCCCAAACGCTTTACCCTTTAAATAAAGACAATAAAGAGAGCATCATGACCACCGAAACTTACACCTTAGAAGAACAACTAGCGATAATCCAACGCGGTACACAAGAAATCCTATCTGAAGAAGATTTGGTTAAGAAGTTGAAACTGAATCGTCCGCTGCGTATCAAGGCAGGCTTTGATCCTACCGCGCCTGACCTGCATTTGGGTCATACTGTGCTGATCAATAAGTTGAAGCATTTTCAAGATTTGGGTCATGAGATTTATTTTCTAATCGGCGATTATACCGCCAAGATTGGTGACCCTTCTGGCAAAAACAGCACGCGTCCGCCATTGACCGATGAGCAAATCAAAGTCAATGCGCAGACTTATGCGGAACAAGTCTTTAAGATTTTGGATAAAGAAAAAACCAAGATTGTCTTCAACTCTGAATGGTTTAAAGACATGTCAGCGGGCGATATGATCCAGCTTTCTAGCCAGTTGACCGTCTCGCGTATGCTTGAGCGCGATGATTTCTCTAAACGCTACGCGGCGCAAACGCCGATTGCTATTCATGAGTTTCTCTACCCATTGGTGCAAGGTTATGACTCTATCGCACTAAAAGCCGACGTCGAGCTTGGCGGTACTGACCAAACCTTTAACATCCTGATGGGACGCACCTTGCAAGGTCGTTACGGTCAAGAGCCGCAGGTTTGTATTACCGTGCCAATCTTAGAAGGACTAGACGGTGTTAATAAAATGTCTAAGTCACTTGGCAACTATGTCGGCATTTACGATGCGCCGGGCACCATGTATCAAAAACTGCTGTCGATGCCAGATACTTTAATCCGTCGCTACTTTGAGTTTTTAAGCTTTAAGCCGATGGAAGAAGTCGAAGCGTTAATGGCAGAGATGGAAAACGGTCGCAATCCACAAGAAGTCAAACGTATTCTTGCTGAAGAATTGATTGAGCGTTTCCATGATGCCGATGCTGCGGCTAATGCTCACAAGTCAGCGGGTAACGTGCTTGCTGATGGCGAATTGCCAGTCGATTTACCAGAAGTGACCTTAGATTTAGAAGGGCAGGACGCATTATTTATCACGCAGATATTAAACCAAGCAGAGCTTGCCAAAAATAGCTCATCGGCTAAAGACATGATTAAACGCGGCGCGGTGAAAGTAGATGGCGAAGTCGTCGACGCGGGCTTTAGCTTAACCTCAGGTCAGACGGTTGTTATCCAAGCAGGCAAAAAGGCTTATGCGAAAGTGACAGTAGCTTAATAATTTATTGAGACAAGCTATTGATAATAAGAATAAGGTCGACATGATGGTCGACCTTATCTATTTTTGCGATATAAATATAATGAGAAAGTATTTGATTCGTGCATTTATAATAGAAATTAGGGTGCAATCATGACAAAACCTATCCCCCAAGGTATCTACCGCCATTACAAAGGCAGCCTTTACCAAGTCTTGCATACTGCGCAGCATTCCGAAACGGAAGAAGCGTTAGTCGTTTATCGCTGTCTCTACGGTGAGTATGGCGTTTGGGTAAGACCGTTAGTGATGTTTTCTGAAACTGTCACGGTAGATGGTGAAAAAGTACCAAGATTTGAGTTGATTAAAGCCTTGGCTGATTAAACCTAAGAATTTTCTGATAACTTATAATCAAAAAAAGCGACCATTCAAGGTCGCTTTCTTGTTTATATACAAAATTCATTAGCTGTTTAAAAAATCAATTAAAGCTTCATTAAATTCTTTAGCATGCGTCACATTGATACCGTGCGGGCCGCCTTCAACGATATGAAGTTGACTATCTGCAATCATTTCGTGCGAACGCTGACCACTGACCTCTAACGGTACGATTTGATCTGCATCGCCATGAATGACCAAAGTTGGTACATCAAATACTTTTAGGTCATCACGGAAATCGGTATAGCTAAAAGCTTTAACACAATCGTAGCTAGCTTTGGCGGAGGCAAATGCAGCAATATCACGGTTATATAAGCGTAATGGTTTACTAACTAATAACGTGCCGTCTTTTGGGGTAAAAAACTTCTTAGTAAAATCATTTAGGAAGGCAATACGGTCACCGCTGACACCATCTAAGAATTCCTGAATATCTTGCTTTTCTAGACCACCTTCAGGATTGTCATCTGTTTTATATAAATAAGGCGGCACAGCAGAGGCTAATACTGCTTTACTGATACGCTCAGAACCATATTTCCCAAGATAACGTGCCACTTCGCCGCCGCCCATAGAGAAGCCGACGATAGTAGCATTTGTTAAATCTAGCTCATCCATCAAGGCTTTTAAATCTTGTGCCAAAGTATCGTAATCATAACCATTCCATGGCTGGGAGGATTTCCCGAAACCACGTCTATCATACGTAATCACTTGATAACCAGCCTCAACCAGCACAGGAAGTTGTGACTCCCATGCCCGTCCGCTTAATGGCCAACCATGAATTAACACGACAGGTTTGCCGGTACCTTGGATTTCGTAATACAGTTCGACAGGTTGCTCGTTTTGTGTTGCAACTTTTACATATGGCATGTTCAGATCCTTTTTATACTATTATAAAGTTTTTATAATGACGCACTTTTTTGATTTGGTTTTTTGGTTAATGAAGGCGAACGTCAGCTTTTTAGTATAAAAGTAGGTTTGAGTAATTACTATGACGTGTTGTAAAGTTATAGTGTCGATTATAGAGTTTTTAAGTGACATCGTAATGTTATGCTTAAGTTTCCAAAAAACTCTTTAACACTTTATAAAACCCAACAGGTTCATCCATCGGTACTGCATGACCTGAGTGCGGCAACACTACCTCAGTTGCATTGGGTAGCATCTGGGTGACTTTTTGCTGCCACTTAGCATTGTAAAGTTTGGAGCGCCCGCCAATCAGATTAACTACTGGAATAGTGACCTGTTCTATCGCGCCGCGGAAGTCATAGGGTAAGGTCAGATAGGCTTGTAAGCAGCACATTTTATGATGCCAAATACTGTGTTCATAAAGTGCAAGTTTGGGATCGTTTTTATAGGTCATCACTTGTATAAAAGCTTTTGAGCGCGTGCGATTGACGGATAACAGAGAAAATAGTCGTTCGACATCCGTTGCACGGCGTTTAAGAGCAAAAGGCAGGTGGGTAAAGCTTTCGATGTCAGCATAAGGCAAAGTCTTATCAATCACCTCATGAAAGATATCGAATACTTCTTGCTGGCGCGTGCCAAACAAGCCACCTTGCCAATCAGGTTGATTATGAATAGCGGGACTTTGGTCAATATTCAAATAGCGGCTGACTCTTTCGCTACCATAACGCTCAAAATACGCCCACATCACTTGCGCGCCCATCGAGATGGCGGCAACTGGCAAGGATTCTATACTGCGTGCTAAGCAAATTTGCTCAATGACGACACTAGTATCATCTGCATACTGACGCACAAAATCAAACTGGGTCAGCTTGATATCTTTTGCCGCCCCAAACCCTCGCAAATGCGGTAGATAAAATGCGTAGTTGCCAACTAAGGGTAAAATAAACGGCAAAAACTCACGCGCATCCATACCATAGGCATGCAAGAGTAGCATGGGTTTACCATTTCCTATGACAGATACGGGTAGTAATGTGCCGTCAGTCAAAGCGATATCAATTATTTTCAACTGATAGTTAGCAGGCAGTTTGATTAAATTTCTCTTCATAAGGCAATGCACCTTGTTTTCATTAATCGGTTTTACCAAGTCGATTTAGCCAAAATATATCGTAGCAAAAGTCTTTATCTCATTTCTAAAAGACTGCTATATTAAAATAGGTAACTGACCATAACATAAAAGCTGTTTAGGGTTAAAAGCAGTTGAGCGGTAAAAGTAGCGACTTGTCATAGACTGTGATCAATCGAATCAAACGTCAGCAAGTAAAATATAAGGATATCAGTCTATGAACAAGTCAAATTTACCATTGCTTGATAGCAGCCTATATCCGCAAATCTGGCAGCAGCAGAACTTTGCTAGTCCACAGACATTATTGATGGAGATGTTAACAGCAGATATCACACTAGACGCCGATGCTTTCACCAAGCAATTGCTAGCCAATGATATTTATCAAGACTGGATTAATAGCAGCGTGTTTGGACGTTATTTACATCGTAATTTTACGGCGTTCTCTCAGCAAACAGAAGACAGTTTCAATATTGATATGCCTTCGCTGTTTCGTCAGGAATTGATGCGTCACGCGCAGTATTTACCATTAGAGCAGGTATTGTTTTTTGCAGGGGATTTACCAAAAAGTGTGCGTCGGACAAAGGTGTTAATTACAACTGTTAATCCTGTTACCGCCATCATTAATGCTCAAAAGTTAAGTGAAAAAGCTACCATCAATAATTCGACCACGATTATCAATCAGATAGTGATTAAAGGTAAACAAGTCTTAGGATTTCCGATACGGCACAATAAACGCACTAGCGAGCGCTTGCGTAATGAAGTACTGATTTTAGATTTTCAAGAGTTGCGCTTGGTCAATGAAGAGAATGTCAGTAGCAAAAAAAGAAGCAACATAGATGCGACTATATTGCTTCGGTCTTATGAATTACGTTAATAGGCCAAACAGTCAGCTAAAATTTTAAGAGTCTTGCTTAGCAATCGTTAGTCCGTTATAAGTTTGCGCGACAGGCATGACTTCCAAGCGATTGACATTAATATGAGCAGGCGATTCAATCAACCATAATAAAATATCGCCGATATCATCGCCGGTCATGGTTTTAAAGCCGTCGTAAACCTGAGCAGCTTTATCGTCATCGCCGTGGTAACGCACGTTTGAAAACTCAGTACCCGCGACATTACCCGGTTCAAGGTTGGTCACGCGCACTTGCGTACCGATGAGATCCGCACGCAAATTTAAGCTAAACTGTTTGACAAAGGCTTTGGTCGCGCCATAGACGTTACCACCAAAATAAGGCCAACTTCCGGCAATTGAGCCGACATTAATGATATAACCGCTATCGCGTGCGACCATGGCTGGCAAGACCGCGTGAGTCAGCGCCATCAACCCTTTAATATTGGTATCGGTCATACGCATCCAATCATCAAGACTAGCACTGTGAGCAGGCTCTGTACCAAGTGCCAGTCCCGCATTATTTACCAAGACATCGATTTGTTTAAAATCAACAGGCAAATCTGCAATGATTTGCGGGATAGACGCTGTATCACTCACATCCATAACCACAGGTAAAAACGCCTCGCCCAAAGTTTCTGCCAAAGCATTTAGTTTGTCTAAGCGTCTGGCACAGCCAATCACGCGATGACCTTTGGCAATCAAACGCTCAGCCAGCGCTTTACCGAAACCCGCGCTTGCCCCTGTAATCAATACGTTCATCTTATATCCTTATCATTGATGTTTTGTACATATGTCATGTTGTTTGAGACGACAGCTTGTCTTAGTTTATCTGCTTTGGCTTACTTATTAAATAATTGCTTACCAAAGATTTTATCGCCCGCATCGCCCAGACCTGGAATAATATAACCGTGCTCATCCAAATGACTATCTAATGCAGCAGTATAAATAGTCACGTCAGGATGTGCTTCATTGACTACACGGACGCCTTCAGGTGCCGCAACTAATACCAAGGCTTTGATATTGGTACAGCCGTTTTTCTTAAGCATTTCGATAGTTGCAACCATAGAGCCGCCAGTGGCTAACATTGGGTCAATGATAAGGGCTGGGCGTTTGTCCATATGGCTGACAAACTTTTCAAAGAACGGCACCGGTTGTAAGGTTTCTTCATCACGCTGTAAACCAACGACAGAGATTTTTGCCGTAGGAATCAAATCGAGTACCCCATCAAGCATACCAATACCTGCACGTAAAATCGGTACGATAGTTGCCGTCTTACCGATGATTTGCTCACCAACGATTTCACCACACCAGCCTTCCATCGGAAAGGTTTCAATTTCAAAATCGCGGCTTGCTTCATATGCCATCAAGCGCGCAAGCTCTTTGGTTAATGTACGAAACTTATAAGTACTACAGTCTTTTTCGCGCATAAGGCTGAGTTTATGACGGACTAACGGGTGATCGATAACAGTGATTTTTAAGTCGCTCATAAGTATTCTCTTGGGTTTTTGGTCTGATGCTTGATTAGTATAAAAGATACAAACACTTACTGCACTTCAACCCTATATTTAGCCCATCAATAGTAAGCTTAATACTTTAACAAAAAGTAAGCCAAAGGCAATTATAACGAGCTCGGTTTTGTTTAAGCCGACTATGTTTGACTATATAGCGCTATAACAAATGAAGTAGTGTTTAACCCTGCTATGATAGCAAAAAAACCGCTTTTCTGATGAAGAATCTTATGACCAAAACCTCACTGAATAATCTCACCCATCCACAAAAAGCTGCTAACGACTTTGTGTGGACACAGAAATTAAAGACCGATAGCGCAAATATCGAAACCCATCCTTTTGGTCCTGTCCTACCACCTGATGCCACCGTCATGATGATGGGCAGTTTTCCGCCCACTGCCGATAAATGGGCAATGAGGTTCCATTATCCCAATTTTCAAAATGACATGTGGCGCATTTATGGATGCGTATTTTTTGATGATGCGGATTATTTTAGAGTAGGGGAGGAGAAACGCTTTGATCCTGAGCGCATTCGAGCCTTTATGTTTGAGCGTGGTATTGCCTCTTGTCCCACGGTAGTACAAGCGATTCGTGAAACAGGCAATGCGTCTGATAAAGACCTTACGGTCGTGACCACCGTCGATCTAGACACAATTTTGCCGCAAGTACCGAAAGTACAGGCGCTATTCACCACTGGTGGTAAGGCAACAGAGGTCTTACTGAACTTATTAGCTGAACCACCTGCCAAATCAAAGCATCCTAAGACCAATCAAAGTATGGACTATCCTTATAAGTGGCAGGATAAAGATAATAAAAAATCTGATGTTAATAGTTTAACCTTATATAGACTGCCTTCTACTTCGCGCGCCTATCCTTTAGCATTAGATAAAAAAGTCTCTGCTTATAAAGACTTCTTCAAAAAGATAGGTAAGCTATAAAAGTGTTATATATAGAAGAAGCTATGAGGCTATATATAAGCACTAACTAAGGACAAGAATTGATTTTGGTAAAGGTAAAAGTACTTTCAACCCTAACTGACTGATAAATGGATGGTATTGATGATAAGGATAGATAATCGCCAAAATATCGGGCAAACCCCCTTGACCCTCTACTAAAACAGCGTATACTGCCACCCAGTCGGAGAGGAAGGCGGGTTGAAGTGATTTACCGCTTAGACAATTTAGCCAACCGAAAAAATTACTTTTAAGTTAACTCAAATTAAA
>NZ_VOBF01000014.1:0-30711 GCF_008369245.1 Psychrobacter sp. ANT_H56B | reverse complement strand
ATATACTTATATACTTATATACTTATATACTTATATACTTATATACTTATATACTTATATACTTATATACTTATATACTTATATACTTATATACTCAATACATACTACAGGGATCTGTATTTATGAAGGTAATCGCGGTATTAAATCAAAAGGGCGGCAGCGGTAAGACCACCATTGCAACGCATTTGGCGCGTGGGCTACAGCTAAAAGGTCATAGCGTACTGTTGGTAGATAGCGATCAGCAAGGCAGTGCGCGTGACTGGAGGGCAGTAGATGAGGACAATCCGGTACCAGTGATTGGGCTAGATAGGCCGACGCTGGATAAAGATCTAAAATACGTGTCTGATAAAGAGTACGTAGTGATCGATGGATCGCCACAAGCCACCAGCCTGGCCATTTCTGCTATCAAGGCTGCTGATTTTATACTAATTCCGGTACAGCCGAGTCCCTACGATATTTGGGCGACCAGCGATTTGGTTGATTTGGTGCAGCAGCGTATTGAGATGATGGATGGCAAACTAAAGGCGGCGTTTGTAGTATCACGTGCCATTCAAAACACTAATATAGGTAAGGAAGTAGCGACAGCACTACTCGATTACAACCTTCCCGTATTAGAGGCTAGAATTATGCAGCGTGTTGCTTATCCTAACAGTGCTGCCCTTGGCAAGACAGTATTTGATACTGAATCGTCTAATAGCAATGCGATAAAAGAGATAACTGCATTGGTTAGTGAGATTCAAACATTTTTTGGTGAGGAGTAAGTCATGAGTTTATCAGCAGGTCGTCCAAGTAAAAAAGCTAAGGATGAATTGGCTTTGTCAGATGTGACTGACAGTCCCAAAAAAACGGTACGAGTGAATTTTAATCTAGATGAAGATAAGCATATTGCGCTCAAACGATATGCGCTCGAAAATCGCAAAACGGTGACTGAGCTGTTGACTGAAATGATCGAGGACAAGCTGGTTGAGAGGTAGGTATAAAAAAGTGAATTTTCTATACATATAAAGAGCATGTGTATAGAAAACCCAAAAAATGATGCATATTATCGAAAGCCGTGAATCGCTTCAGTATCATCGGATGATTGTTTGCTTAAGTCAGATGCAGGAGCAAGGTGCAAAGAAAATACCAATGGCAAAATAAGCACTGTTGCTTTGGTCAGCACCATATAATAGAACCAGGAACGGTCAGCAGTGCTAAGGTATATCGCCCCTTATCATAGCGCACTCAATAACGATTAAAGTTATACAAAGTATAAGGGGCTTTTAGCCCCATCATTATTTCTATAGGATTTTTATCATGACAAGTACTCAACAACGTGCCGAACTCCATCGCCAAATCTGGCAAATTGCAAACGAGGTTCGGGGTTCAGTCGATGGCTGGGACTTTAAGCAGTATGTGTTGGGTACGTTGTTCTACCGCTTTATCAGTGAAAACTTTGCCAGTTATATCGAGGGCGGTGATGAGAGCGTTAATTATGCCACGCTTCCCGATAGTGTGATTACTGATGATATTAAAGACGATGCCATTAAAACCAAAGGCTATTTCATTTATCCAAGCCAACTGTTTGCCACTATCGCAACAGGGGCGCACAGAAACGAGAACCTTAATACAGACTTAGCCGCCATATTCAAGGCTATTGAAGGCTCAGCCAATGGCTACCCATCAGAGCCTGATATTAAAGGCTTGTTTGCTGATTTTGATACGACCAGTAACCGTTTAGGTAATACCGTTGCCGACAAGAACACGCGCCTAGCAGCCGTGCTTAAAGGCGTGGCAGGTCTCAAGCTAGAGCAGTTCGCTGATAACCAAATTGATTTGTTTGGTGATGCTTATGAGTATCTGATCTCTAACTATGCTGCTAATGCTGGTAAATCAGGGGGCGAGTTCTTTACCCCACAAAGCGTCTCTAAGCTGATTGCACAGATTGCCATGCACAAACAGGAAACGGTCAATAAGATTTATGACCCAGCAGCAGGTTCAGGCTCATTGTTATTACAAGCTAAGAAGCATTTTGATAACCATATCATTGAAGACGGTTTTTTTGGTCAAGAGATCAACCACACCACCTATAACCTTGCGCGGATGAATATGTTTTTGCACAACATCAACTACGACAAGTTTAATATCGTGCTAGGCGATACCCTGCGAAACCCGTATTTCGGTGACGACAAACCCTTTGATGCGATTGTATCTAATCCACCTTATTCTGTGAAATGGATTGGTAGCGATGATCCGACGCTGATTAATGACGAGCGTTTTGCGCCAGCTGGTGTACTCGCTCCCAAGTCTAAAGCGGACTTTGCGTTTGTGCTTCATGCGTTAAACTACTTATCCAGTAAAGGCCGTGCAGCAATTGTCTGTTTTCCTGGTATCTTCTATCGGGGTGGTGCTGAACAAAAAATCCGTCAGTACCTGATAGATAACAACTACGTAGAAACGGTGATATCCCTTGCGCCCAATTTGTTCTTTGGCACTACCATATCCGTTAATATCTTAGTGCTGTCAAAACACAAAACGGATAGCAAAACTCAGTTTATCGATGCCAGTAAGTTATTTAAGGCAGAAACCAATACCAATATTCTGACCGACGAGCATATCGCGCAGCTGATGGCGATTTTTGATAGCAAAGCAGATGAGGAATACTTAGCTGTAAGCGTTGATAATACAGTGATTGCAACCAATGACTACAATCTATCCGTCAGCGCCTACGTGGAAGCAGAAGACACGCGAGAGGTGATTGATATCACTACCCTCAATGCGGAACTGAAAGTCACGGTTGCTAAGATTAATCAGCTGCGTTCTGATATCGATAAAATCGTTGCGGAGATTGAGGCATGAGTCAGTTAAGTTATATGGATAAGCTGCTTGATGGGGTTGAGGTTGAGTGGAAAAAACTGGATGAAGTGTTTGATATTTTAGCTGGCGGTGACGTGCCTAAAGAGGCACTATCAGATATGGAAACAGAAGAATTTAATATTCCTATTTTATCTAATGGAATAGGTGATAGATCTTTATATGGATGGACAAATAAAGCTAAAGTTGTTCGACCAAGCATAACTATATCTGCTAGAGGAACAATAGGGTGGACTAGTTATCGAGATAAACCAATTTTTCCTATAGTTCGATTGCTTGTACTAACATCTAAAATTGAATTGAATCTGAAATATGCTTATCACTATATGAAAGCAATAGAGAACAATTATAATGTTCCAAAAAATGGAATACCTCAGCTTACTAAGCCGATGGTGAAAGATATAGTAATTCCCATTCCACCTATCAAAGTCCAAGCCGAAATCGTCCGAATTTTAGATACATTTACAGAGCTTACCGCTGAGCTTACCGCTGAGCTTACCGCTGAGCTTGTAGCACGTAAGCAGCAATATGCCTACTATCGTAAACAGTTATTAACGTTTGATGATGAGGTTGAATGGAAAACGTTAAAAGAAGTTGCGCTTGAACTTGGTCGCGGAAAATCAAGACACCGCCCTAGAAATGATCCAAAACTATATGGAGGAGACGTACCACTTATTCAAACAGGGGATATTAGAAATGCTTCTCATGTTATTAATGAGTACACACAAACTTATAGTGAATTTGGGTTGGCACAAAGTAAGTTATGGCCTAAGGGCACGCTTTGCATAACCATAGCAGCCAATATCGCAGAAACTACCATACTTGGCTTTGATTCATGTTTTCCAGATAGCATTATAGGTTTTGTTGCAAATCCAGAAAAAACAACTGCTAGCTACGTCGAGTATCTTTTGACTTCATTTAAATCAGAACTTCAGGCGAAAAGTACTGGTAGTGCTCAAAGCAATATAAACCTTGCAACTTTCGAACGTATAAAATTCCCATTTCCATCTCTACCTGAACAAGAGCATATCGTAACCATCCTAGACAAGTTCGACGCCTTAACCACCTCACTCACTGAAGGATTACCGCGTGAAATTGCCTTGCGTCAGCAGCAGTATGAGTATTATCGTGAGCTACTGTTGAGTTTTCCTAAATTAGAAACATGCACAGACACCAATTTGTAAGGATAAACCTATATGTCTACTTCCGTGCCAAGCCTACAAAATCAAACTACTGAGTTTCTGCTCTACACCGAACCAAATGGAGAAGTAAAAGTTGAGGTGCTGCTAAGTAACGAGACAATTTGGCTAACTCAAGAACGTATGGCTGAGCTATTTGGAGTGCAACGCCCTGCTATTACAAAGCACTTGAAAAATATTTTTGAAAGTGGTGAATTGCAAGAACAAGTGGTATGTTCCATTTTGGAACATACCACTGAACACGGCGCGATTACTGGGAAAACTCAAACTCAACACGTGCGGTATTACAACCTAGATGCGATAATTTCGGTAGGTTATCGAGTCAATTCAACCCAAGCCACTCAGTTTCGAATCTGGGCAACACAACTGATTAAAGAATATATTATCAAAGGTTTTGTCATGGATGATGAACGTCTAAAAAATGGGCAGCTGTTTGGTAAAGACTACTTTAAAGAGCTATTGGATCGAGTGCGGTCTATTCGAGCCAGTGAACGGCGTATCTATCAGCAGATTACTGATATTTTTGCCGAATGTAGCATTGACTACGATTCGAGTTCAGAAACCACTCGTTTGTTTTATGCCAGTGTGCAAGATAAGTTTCACTTTGCAATTACTGGCCATACAGCAGCAGAAATAATCTCATTAAGTGCTGATGCGAATAAGCCTTTAATGGGTATGACTAGCTACAAAAATGCACCTGATGGTCGAGTGTTAAAAGCTGATACAGTTATTGCTAAGAATTACCTAAGCGAAAAAGATATTAAAAAATTAGAACGCACTATATCGGCTTTTTTTGATTATATAGAGGGTATTGTTGAAAGACGTAATACTTTCACCATGGAAGCATTTGCTGAAAGTGTAGATAAGTTTTTAGCCTTTAATGAATATCAAATATTAGAAGGTTATGGAAATATATCTCGTAAAGTGGCAGAGCGTAAGGCTCATGCAGAATATGAAGTATTTAATAAGCAACAAAAGATAGAGTCCGATTTTGATCGTGAAGTTAAAAAACTGCTGCAAAAGAAGGATAGTAGTAAATGACTGAGCATACCAAAACGATTGCTGAATCGAACAACTTTATTGTCCTCAATAAATACACCAAGTGTGATCAGCCTGATGGCGGCTATCAAACCGAAGACGACTTAGAGCGTGAGTTGCTCAAAGATTTACAGAACCAAGGCTATGAGTTTGTCCCTGCTTTAAACTCACCGCAAACTATGCTGGCTAACGTGCGTGTGCAGCTACAACTCTTAAATGAGGTGCAGTTCACCGATGACGAGTGGCAACGCTTTGTGATGAGTTACCTCGATAACCCTAGCGATAACAGCACTGATAAAGCGCGTAAGATTCATGATGACCATATCCATGACTTTACGTTTGACGATGGACGGCTGCAAAATATCGCGCTATTGGATAAGAAGAATATCCCACGCAATAAAGTGCAGGTGATCAAACAGTTTGCCCAAACAGGCACACAGGCGAACCGTTATGACGTCACTATCTTGGTCAATGGCTTGCCATTGGTGCAAGTCGAGCTGAAAAAGCGTGGCGTTGCTATTCGCGAAGCCTTTAACCAAGTGCATCGTTATAGTAAAGAGAGCTTTAACTCTGATAACTCCCTCTATAAATACATACAGCTGTTTGTGATCTCAAACGGTACAGATACCCGTTACTTTGCCAATACCACTAAGCGCAATAGAAACAGCTTTGATTTCACCATGAACTGGGCGAGATCAGACAATACCTTAATTAAAGACCTAAAAGACTTCACTGCTACCTTCTTCCAAAAGCATACCCTGTTGAACGTGCTGATGCATTACACCGTCTTTGATGTAAGCGACACCTCATTGGTGATGCGCCCTTATCAAATAGCGGCTACTGAGCGCATTTTGTGGAAAATCAACAGCGCCTATCAAACCAAAAAGTGGAGCACCCTTGAGAGTGGTGGCTTTATCTGGCATACCACAGGCTCAGGAAAAACCTTAACCAGCTTTAAAGCGGCACGTTTGGCGACTGAGCTACCTTTCATTGATAAAGTATTTTTTGTGGTAGATCGTAAGGATCTTGATTACCAAACCATGAAGGAGTATCAGCGCTTCTCCCCTGAGAGTGTAAATGGTTCAGACAGTACCGCAGGGCTAAAACTTAACCTTGAGAAAGACGACAATAAAATCGTCGTCACTACCATTCAAAAACTGAACAACTTGATTAAAGGTGACGGTGATTTACCCATCTATGGCAAGCAAGTAGTGTTCATTTTTGATGAAGCACACCGCAGCCAGTTTGGTGAAGCTCAAAAGAACCTGAAAAAGAAATTTAAAAAGTTCTATCAGTTCGGGTTTACGGGCACACCTATCTTCCCAGAGAACGCGTTAGGGGCTGAGACGACCGCCAGCGTGTTTGGTCATGAGCTGCATTCCTACGTCATTACCGATGCCATTCGTGATGAGAAGGTATTGAAGTTTAAAGTCGATTACAACGACGTACGCCCACAGTTTAGCGGTATTGAAAGTGAGCAGGATGAGACCAAGCTGACTGCAGCAGAGAATAAACAGCTGCTATTACATCCTGATCGTATCAATGAGATATCGCAGTACGTGTTAAAGCACTATAGGCAGAAAACCCATCGCTTAAAATCAGGGGGCAAAGGCTTTAACGCTATGTTTGCTGTCAGTAGTGTGGACGCTGCTAAGGCTTACTATGAAACCTTGAACCACTTGCAAAAGGACAGCGATAAACCGTTAAAGATCGCCACCATTTTCTCTTTTGCCGCCAATGAAGAACAAGACGCATTGGGGGACATTCCAGATGAAGGTTTTGAGCCGACGGCAATGAACAGCAGTGCCAAAGAGTTTTTAAGCAGTGCTATTAGTGATTATAACGGCATGTTCAAAACCAATTATGGCGTAGACAGCAAATCCTTCCAGAACTACTACCGTGACCTTGCTGAGCGTGTCATCAAGCAGGAAGTAGATTTATTAGTTGTCGTTGGGATGTTCTTAACAGGTTTTGATGCCCCTACATTGAATACTCTATTCGTGGATAAAAATCTGCGCTATCACGGCTTAATGCAAGCGTTCTCACGCACCAACCGTATCTATGACGCCACCAAGACGTTTGGCAATATCGTGACCTTTCGAGATTTAGAGAAAGCGACTATTGATGCTATCACCTTGTTTGGCGATAGAAATACTAAAAACGTGGTGCTAGAGAAGAGCTATAAAGAATATTTGGAAGGCTTTACCGATATTGCTACAGGCAAAGCGCGCCGTGGTTATTTGGAAGTGGTCAAGGAGCTGCAACAACGCTTCCCTAATCCTGATGAGATTGTCAAAGAGTCCGACAAGAAAGACTTTGCCAAGTTATTCGGGGAGTATTTGCGTGTTGAGAACATCTTACAAAACTATGATGAGTTTGCAAGCCTAAAAGCACTGCAAGACTTGGATGTGACCGACGCGAAAGCAGTTGAGACGTTTAAGGATGAGTATTACCTAAACGACGATGATTTAGCCGTTATGCAAGCCATTAAAGTGCCTGCTGAACGTACCGTACAAGATTATCGCTCTACCTATAACGACATAAGCGATTGGCTACGTCGTGAAAAAGCGGGTGAGCAGCAAGATGAGTCTTCTATTGATTGGGATGACGTGGTGTTTGAGATAGACTTGCTCAAATCACAGGAAATTAATCTTGATTACATACTCGGATTAATTTTTGAGCATAATAAAAATACCAAGGACAAATCTGCCTTGGTTGAAGAAGTAAGACGTTTGATTCGGGCAAGCCTTGGTAACCGTGCCAAAGAGAGTCTGGTGGTCGATTTTATTAATCAAACCAACTTAGACAACATCCCTGATAAATCCAGCATTATTGATGCCTTCTTTAGTTATGCTCAGGTAGAACAACAACGTGAAGTCAAAGATATGATTGCCGCTGAAAACCTAAATGAAGATGAAGCTAAGCGTTATATTACTGCTTCTCTAAAGCGCGAGTATGCCAGTGAGAATGGTACAGAGCTGAACGCCATCTTACCTAAACTGAGTCCACTCAACCCACAATACTTAACCAAAAAGCAAAGTGTTTTACAGAAAATTGCTGCTTTTGTTGAGAAGTTTAAAGGGGTTGGTGGGAAGGTCTGATTGATGACATGAAAGATGGGTATACTAAATTTTGTGTCAGTGTCAGTATAAGCGCAATGACAGTTGCACAAAGTTTGGGATGCTCTCGTTTTTTCTATAGATTGTCCTATTATCTAATAGCTTTGAATTAGAATCACTTTTTAAAAAAGCACTGCCCAAAATTATCTTGTAAATAGGATTACGGTATGTCCAATATAAGCACACTAGAAGTCAATTTATCTGACGATCATCTGAAGCGTGTATCGAGAGCTTCCCCAATCCAAGCTATTGAAGAGCTAATCTGGAATAGCTTGGATGCCGATGCTACCAATATATCTGTACGTATCGAATCTAATGACATAGGCAACCAGTCCATTACTATTGAAGATAACGGCACTGGTATATCTGAGAAACAAGCAAGAAATTATTTAGGTTACATTGGCAACTCTTGGAAAGCTTCTAGGTCAGAAACTGAAAGTGGTAGGCCTATTCATGGCCAAAAAGGTGAAGGGCGCTTTAAAGCATTTTCATTAGGTAGAGTTGTTGATTGGGAAAGTGTATTTCAGCAAGATGATAACTTTCATAAATTAGTCATTTCTTTAAATTCTGATAGAGCTAACAAGTTTGATGTACTTAAAGCAGCCCAATCAAACGATAAGGAAACTAAGTCCGTAATAAGAATAAGTGAGTTAAATAAAAAAGTTGCAGGGCATAATTTCAATGAGCTACGAAACAAACTTACCCAGACTTTTTCACCCTATTTGTACGCTTATTCTGATATTAAAATACTGATAAATGGCTATCCAATTAATCCTCATGAAGCTATAGAAGGTATTAGTGAATATGAATTAGAGTTAGATAGCATAGTGGGAACTCATAAAGTTAAAATTATTGAATGGTTAGAGATCAAGTCAAAACAGCTTTTACTATGCAAAAGTAACGGTACTGTTCTGAAGGAGCAAAGAGTTGAGCCTCATCGTATCAGAAGCTTGGGATACTCTTTTTCTGCCTACTTAATAAGCGATTACATTACTAAATTAAACAGTGAGTCTAGTTTAGACTTGGTGGACTTGGATGCTGATGGCAAAGATTTGATAGAAGCAGCCTATCAACAAATAAATAACCACTTCAAAACAAAAAAAGCAAAGGAGCACTTGCTTAGACTTCAAAGATGGAAGGAAGCAGGTATTTATCCATTTGAGGAAAATAATGATCTAGGAGTTATTGAAACAGCCAAACGTGAAATTTTTGATATTATCGCTTCTAAAGTTGAGGATAATTTACCTAAATTTGCAAACTCAAATGATAAGACAAAAAAGTTCACCTTTAAATTACTGTCCCAAGCACTTGAAGATAATCCGCAGTCGATGCAAGCCATTATGACGGAGGTATTGAACCTAAGCACAGAAGAACAAGATGAGTTTGCTAAATTATTAGAAAAGACCAGCTTATCTCATATAATCAAATCAGCCAAAATTGTAGCTGATCGTTTAGATTTTATTGAATCATTACATACGCTCGTTTTTGATCATAAAAAATCGTTGCTAGAAAGAGATCAGCTGCATAAAATTCTGGAAACTGAAGGCTGGATTTTCGATGAGCACTTTTCTTTAGCAGGTAGTGAGAAACGCCTTGAAGACGTATTAGATATACACCTCAAGTTACTTGGAAAACGCAGTGAAGATGATGGAGACGTTTTAATAAATGATGAAAGACAGGGAAGGGTAGATCTAATGCTATCTAAATCGGTAGAAGTTAGGCCAGGTCATAAAGACTTCTTAGTCGTTGAGTTAAAGCGTCCTAATAAGAAAATAGACAATGATGTTATAGGTCAGCTTATGGGTTACGCCCAAGCAGTTAATGATGACGAAAGATTTGATAAGTCTAATTGCAAATGGAAGTTTATAGCAGTTTCCAATCAATTTGATTCTATAGCAAAAATGAGAGCAAACAATATCGGACTCCCCAAAGGTTGCGTTCATCAAGTAAGTGGAATAGAAATTTATATTATGACGTGGTCAGAAGTTATAACCAATGCTAAAGCACGGCTAAAATTCTATCAAGAGCAGCTACGTTATGAAGCTGATACAGAAACTAGTCTCTCTTACCTTCATAAAATGCATAACGAATTTATACCTAAAAACATTCAGAAACAGGATTTGGAGTGTTTACTGGATTCTGTATAAGCGCATTTTAAAAAGACCGCTTATCTAAATTAATAATAGAGCTAATAGCCTACCTAGAATAAACTAAGGTGTAAAACCGCTGCAATCAACCTATCATTGACCTATACTCAAAACATAAATCCTCTAAATGATAACCTATCTATCATTAGACTTGTTTCTATTATTAAATGATAGCAATATCTTGTTATTATCAATGAACATTAATTATTAAGTCTAAGTAATAGAGGTGGCGTTATGACCGTTAGTATTTATGTGAGAGCCAGTACTAAGGATCAAGACGCTAAGAGAGCCTTATCTGACTTGATTAGTTTTAGCAAAAGCTATGATGATAACCATGTAGAGTACGTTGAGAATTTTAGTGGTACGAAGCTCGATAGACCCGCACTCACTCTGTTACTCAGTGACGCTGAGGAAGGCGATATTCTGCTGGTTGAAAGCGTGGATAGATTAAGCAGGCTATCTCAAGATGATTTTGCGATTCTAAAGCAGCGTATCAAAGACAAGGGCTTACGATTGGTAGTGGCTGATCTACCAACTACGCATACGGTAAGTAAAGGCATGACAGGTGAGATCCTAACAGTGATTAACGATATGCTGATCGACTTATTAGCAACGATGGCAAAGCTTGATAACGATAAGCGTAGAGAGCGTATTAAGCAGGGATTGGCTAACAGTGGCTATAAACCTACTGGAAAGAAAGCCAATGTAGCAAAACACAATCGTATTAGAGAGTTAGATAGCCAAAACAATATGACAAAGGAGGAGATCGCTAAGGCAGTTGGTGTAGGCGTAGCTACCGTTTATCGGGTGTTAAAGCAGGGCTAATAGTATGGTGGCATAATAAAGTTGGACAGCTGTTAAGATATTATACTACCTCAAAGAAGGAAAAGAGTATGACCAGCAAACGCAACCAATATACTCGAGAATTCAAACTTGAAGCCATCAGCTTAGTTACTAACCATAAGCGTAAATACCCGACGTTGCTGATTCCCTAGGGATAGGCAAATAAAGATTTGATCACCAATAAAGCAACAGGTTTTATTAATAATTCACATTAATCGTGACTATGTCAGAATAGGTATCAGGCTTGAAGTCAGCGCTAGGAACAGTAGCGTAGACGCTTTGGTTTTGAGCAGAACCAGTGCCAGTACCCGCTACTCCATTTCCCAAGTTTGTAGAGGTAGCAGTGTTTCCCCATGGCGTTCCACTAAGACCAGCGGTGGAACGCAGTTGATAAGGAACCATATCTGAGTTACCACTGCTTCCTTTCATAACACCCGCCCCATCTTTATTACCATTGGAAGGCGCCAAGCCGATATTGTATACCGTACCATTTGTACAAGTTAAATTAATAGGGTTAGTACCTTTGCTCTCAATATTATTAGTACTGGATGGCGTATTACCAAAATCTACATTACTTTTGGAATTAATCAGGCATTTGGTAGGAGCATTGGCTTGAACATAGAATGTGTTCATACGTTGAGTGGGTGTAACTCCAGGACCAGATCCTGATGATGAGGCGCAATTACCATTTATACCTGCTACAGACGTCACAAGTGTGTCGTTAATATTAAAATTGAGTTTATAACTTCCAGCGCTCTTTTCGCTCTGGTTTGGAGGAATAGCTGCATAAATTGTTAGCGTATTTGCTTGTGTAGCACCAGCTACCACTGTAACGTTGATACTAGCGGGTACTGGAGTTGATCCGTTTGCCGTAGACCCCCAAATATTACTATATCCGCTATCTTTATAAAGCTGGAAAGGGAGATTCGTAGAGTCGCCCGGCGATATCTTCGGTAGCAGTGGCAGCGCCCGCGGATTGATTCCTGCACTACCAATGTTTAAGCATAGTGTCAGGGACTGTGGGGCATCTCCTGTATTTATGCAGGAGTAACTCACTGTACCTGTCGTTGTGAAAGTAGTGTTAGTGAGGAGGTCAATAGAACCAAATTCGATATTACTGATGGATGCTGAGCATGTGACGATTGGCGCTGCCTGCGCATTCCCTGCCATCAACCACAGCACGATAGGCATCAACAATAAACTGTAACGCCATTGGAACGTCTTTATTCGCAATCTTTGCATTATTTTTGTACCTTCTGGCAGATGAGAGGGCCGAGTAATGGAATCTCATCACCCTGCTTTTGATAGTCAAAACTGACAGTGCAGCTATCACCAGAGGGGTTCATTATCTCTAGCACATTATGCTCATCCAGCGTATCCAGATATACCTCACCATCAAAACCAATGATAGTCGGTGGCACCGCCGTGTTAGTGAGCTGGCGTACCTGACTGCCAAGCGGCAGCGGTTCGTTATCACTGTCTACTAGGATAACCGATGCTGAGCGCACCGGCGTGATAACAAAGTTTACTAAGGTACCAGCACGGTCAGTTGGGGTGGACTCAATGTTCACCTTATCAATCCGCAAGTCAGCGGGCAAATCCATAGGATTGATGCCAATTTTATTGCTTTGGTAAGCATTCAGTGGCGACACCAGCAACAAGCCACGGCTATTGGTAGTACCAATAGGACTGTTTTGTAGGAGTACGGGTACATTGGCGATACCGTTAGTAGAGACTACGGCAAAACCACTATTGATTTGACGAGTAGGAAAGATTCCTCCGCCCATCATGACTAGTGAGCCTGTGCCACTAGCATAGGTAGAGTAGTTGTCATCGTTGACGCTGACGCCCGCTTGTACTCGGCCGTAGCGACCAAGGTAACTTACTTCTGCCAATCCATCATTACTGTCACTGCTACTAGAATGACTGTCTAAGCTATTGTCTATACTGTGCCTTGCTTGCGCGCGCCAGTTTATGCCGCCTGAATTTGGCGCTGAATGTGAAATATCAGCCACAAATACATCACGCTCGTCTGTATGCTGCATACTGCTATTCATCGAAATATTACGAGCTAACGAGAATGAAGCGCTGAGAGAGGCACTGCTATTAGCAGAGTCATTGATGTCTTGATTAAGATTAGCGCTCAAGCTTAGACGTCGACCAAAGGACTTACTCCAATAGGCACTGGCGAACTGTGTGGTTTGCTGATCAGCAAGTGTCACTTGGTTATAGCTCATACCAAAACTACCTAAGGATTGAGTGCTATAACCTGACGATATCTGCTCACTGCGGCGAACGGGTACAGATCCGTACTGACTGCCTACGTCACGGTAAGTCCCTTTCGTGCCTGTGGCACTGGCGCCGATATTAAAGCGACTGTTATTCCATGAGTAGCTTGTGCTGTATTGGGCACCATCTTGCCCTTGACTCTGGCTGCCCGCTAGCGAGGCAAACAAGATGCCCCCTGCACGACCTAATAGCCACGTACCGCCAACTCCGGCATTACTCAGACCTTTGGTTGCTTCGGCATGGGTTTCTGCGGTAAAGCGGTTACTCACCCCATAACGCCAAGTGCCACTAGCAGCAATATTATTACCGTAATCAAAGGACTTGTTACCATAGTTTTCGCGCACAGCGCCCAGCTCTACCGACCAGTCAGAAAGACCCGGTTGCAGTAAGCGATGGGCGTCATATAAAGAGAACTCAAGCGTAGTACTCTGCCCCAATGCATCGGTAACTATCAACTGAGCATTACCTGCGCCACTGAAGCTAGGAGCCGTCTGTAGCTCAAATGGCCCGGTTGGTACATCGCCGCTATATTGCTTAAGGCCATTCACATACAGCTCTACTGCTGAGGGCAAGGTTGCGGAACCAAAAAATGAAGGCAATGGAGTGGTTGCTCTATAGGGCTGTAAGTCAAAATTAGTCCCAAGTTGTAGACCACCTAGGCGCGTGGAGCGTGTCCATGACAGGGCGCCTGTCAGGATATCACCAGCACGAACCGTCAGCAGCTTATCAGGAAACGATTTACTCCAATTGGTATCCAAACGCACGGTGCGTCCGTCCCAATCTTTGTCATTATTGCTGCTATCCCCATTGCTGCCAGCAGAGTGAGTGGCTGTGGTCAATGCCGTGGAGCTTAGTACACCGAGGGAATTAAACGCACGCAGTTCTGTAAAAGCACTCAGATTTTTAGCACTATTCTGAGTTTGGCTAACATAAATGTTGTAGTTTAATAACATGCCTGGCGATGCAGTAGGCTTCGGACGCTGATTACTGCGCGTATTGCGTATGGTAGTGTCTAGGTTGAGTAAACTTAGAGGCGCGATAAGGCTCAGCGTTTGCTTTCGTGCATTATAGTCAATCCTGAGATCAGGCAGGCTATTTAACGGTATGGGTTCGGTGCTATCATGCGGTAGTATAAAGCCAAGTTGTTGCAATACCTCAGCGCTCGCCCAGAGTTGGTTTTCGCGGTACACGAAATTCACCAAACCAGAGCTGGTCTGATTAAGAGTGACATCTAGGTACAGATCAACTTCATCATAGTCGCTGTCTAAGCTGAGCTGAGCCTGTCTAATATTATCAATAATTGTAGAGGTAATATCTTTAGAGACAAGCTTATTTGGTTCAACAGCATGGCTGTGAGAGATAGCCATACTTTGCAACAAAGCTACTTTAGCGAATGCTATTGTCCAGTGTAACGTCCTGCATCGTTTGAGTGCCATTGATCGTTACCTTGAATTTACCGGCTATCGCACCATTTGTTATGGCGGAGGGTGGTACTTTCAGTGTCCAGTTCATAGTGGCATCTGGTAAAACATAACCCAATAAACCTTGATGTATATTAATGCTATTGCCCGCAGCATTTACAACGCTCAGGTCAATCAACTTTGCATGACCATTGCCGCTATTGCTGACGCGTAATGTTATTTGCTTACCATCTGGCTGCAAGCTATAACGCCATTGCAATTGTGGGTCAGTTTTGGCAATACCAACGGGCTGTACAAATACTGGTAAAGAATAACTTAGCGCAAATTGCAAGCCTGTCTTTTGAGTAGCAGATTTAATGGGCAACTCATTAACAAAAATTCGATAGCTATCTTCCACCGCTCCAGCACCTTGTGGCGGAGCCTTAGCGCGGATAATTCGAACCAGTTGTTTGTCACCGGGGTTGAGCTTAATCATTGGCGGACTGGCCAATAATCCTCGTGAGGGCGTGAGCTGATCGCCTGTTTCATCCTGTGACCACTGATAAATGCGCACTTGCGCACTTATCGCTTCGTCACTTGAGTTACTAAGGGTCAGGCCACTGGCGTTTTCTCTAGCTTGTAAGCTTAAAGAGATGGGAGAGACCTGTAGGCCACTCGCCATTGCTCCACTACTAAATAGTATTAAGCTAGAGAAAACAGCAGGTCTCGCAACACGGCGTAACCAGAGACTTAACATAGAAATTAATAGGCTACAGAAATATTGATAGTATCTGCATAAGGACCAGGTGTGACGTCAGCTGTACCAGTCACTGTAAGAAATATAGGAGTAGAGATGGCGGTAGCATAATCTGCGAATGCTGCAGTCTTAACTGGAGTAGTAGTACCCCAAGCAGTGCCAGTAGCTGATCCAGAAGTCAGTTTATATGCAACCAATTCTGCTCCTAATAGACCACCTTTTAGGTTACCAGTACCATCTAGGCTAGTGGTTGATGCAGGTGTCAGACCGATAGTAGCAACAGAACCTTTAGAGCAGTTTAATACAAGTGCGGTTTCTGCTGTTACAGCTTCAGTTGCTTTACCTGCTTCAGTTTTAGCGAGAACAATAGCTGCAGGAGCTGCATTTACAGTACATATTGATTCAACGTCCATACTAACGCCAAAACTACTCGAGGTAGGGCTAGCAGCATTCGCACTAGACATAGCAGCGAATCCGCCAATAGTAACTAATGTAGCGGTCATTAAAGATTTTTTAAATTGCATGGTAAAGCTCCAAGGGTTAGATTTATTAGTGTTCCGATCATGTGAGGATCAATACTCAGATAAATACTGATCCACACCGTGCTATAAAGCTGAAATCACATCTTTTGGCAATCTGGAACCCGCTGGTATAGCGCACCTAGTTAACAATAACAATTCATATATATTTATATAACAATATATAAAGATTGAAACCATATTCCAAAAATTGTATATAAATTGTAACATGTTATGTGTACACATGCTCACTGAAGTTACAATTAAGCTCATTAATCGGCTAATAAACTACCCAAAATAGTCTGGCATAATGGAACTATTCACATAAAATCAGTTTGCTTACCAATACAGCAAGTAACAACCAAAGCTTTTATTTAATTATTTAAGTTCAATAAGCGGCTAAGTCAGAGTATTTACCACTATTTAGGAACCCCCTTTTTCATCCAATTGAGTTAAAATCATCACTTCGATTTTATCTTTAATTGCGACCAAATCTAGCCTAAAAGCATCTACTTGCTCGTTTAGTTTTTCTTCATATTCTTCGGGTACACTATAGGTTCTAACCTCTTCTATTGTTATCAATCGCTCTCTCAAAGAGTTTTTGATTACCCCAAGCTCATAAACTGATAGTTCCTTATCATTACTCATTGCTTACTTCTTTTTTAAAGGATTAAAGGGGAGGGAAAGGCAATACCGAGCTAAGATACTTACTACGTTGAAAAAAGGTGAATAGTCAGTCTTCAATTTTAGGTGGGCAATATAATGGAATTATGATATGCAAGTCAATTTATATATTTCAATTTATAGATTTTTACTTAACTGTAATGAAAAAGTCGCATGTAAAAAATTACTTTTAAAGTAATTTGACTTAGTTTGTCTCATAGACAGATTGATATCATAGTTCTTCATCGAACGTTATAAACAGCTGTAATGAACATTTGCTAAAAAAGCACTTGAACACTAGGCGACCAACTATCACCCTAACTTCTCTATTAGGAAGATTGGGAATTTAGCTCGATTTATATGACTGGAAGTAGCATGTCAGGATAGTGTTTTTATGTAAGCCTCTTAATAAAAATAATATAGATTAGCTTGTTAATGTAAGAAGAGGCGGCCATTTTATTAGGAATATCTAATGCTTTATTTTTATTTGTAAATAGCTGATATATAAGGCTTTACACGCGAGGCAAGAAGGCGTTATTTACAGAAACAGGAACTGTTTTACTACGTAGCTGTGTTAAGAACGGCGTCTTTACCTCATTCAATTTCGATCCATTATGCCGACTCAATATATCCTTTAGTCTTTATCTAAACGCATCACTAACGTCATATTAAAATCGATTTAATGCAGTAAGGCTTGATAATAACCATTATGTTGCATTCATAATCACTTTTCTGCAAAATGGCTTATCTATAATCGCTTGAGCCACTCATGATCAATACCCACAACTCAGACCCTATTGGCGCAGCATGGCTTATCCGCGATGCAAGCATCGATCTGGTTTCCCCTTTATATGTCAGCAGTAGTATCGGTGGGCGCAGGCAAACCTATAAAGAGGATGACGTTATCCATAACGCTTATCAGGAAACGGCGCGTCCACTGGATACTATCATTGCCCACTTACAGTTCCACATGCGTCATGAAGTACTGAGTTTAGAATTACTGACTCGTTTGTTTGAGCAGATAGGTGCGGATGACGTACAAGCATGGGTAAACAATGAGCCCACAGGCAGCTATGCCCGTAGAATGGCTTTCTTGTATGAATGGCTCATGGGTCAGCAGTTAGTAGTACCGAGCAATTTAGGCGGTAACTATGTGGATGCTCTAGATGCTAAGAAGCTGGTTACTTCAAGCCCTGTGCAGGTTATCAAGAACGCTCGCTGGCGTATCAATGATAATCTAGCAGGAACCCGTCATTTCTGTCCTCAACTGGTTAAAACAGAGTCGTTTACACAAGCGGCAGCACTCGATATTGCCACGATGGTTGACAAGCTGAACGATGAATTTGGGCAAGACTTACTGATGCGCGCCTCCGTATGGATGACATTACGAGAAAGTAAAGCCAGCTTTACCATAGAGGGAGAAGGGAAAGAGTTAAAACGCATTGAACGTTTTGCCGATGTGATGGCACGGCGCACCGGTAAGGGCGACATTCCACTTGACCCTGAATCACTGGCAGAATTACAACAAGAGATATTGGGGAGTAAAACGGTTATTCAGCAGTATGGCATCCGTCAATCGCCAGTTTTTGTGTCGCATACTCAGGTCAATGGCTTTAAAGAGATTGTGCACTACATCGCCCCACCTGCCGATGACATTGTTAATAAGTTAGCAGGGTTACAGGCATTTATGGAAAAGACTGAGGGACAATCGGCACTGATACGTAGTGCGGTTGCCTCCTTTGCTTTTGTCTATATTCATCCGCTGGCGGATGGCAATGGCCGAATACATCGCTTCTTAATTAACGATGTCCTCAGACGAGACCAGGTGATTCATGAGCCAATTATCTTACCTATATCACAAGCCATTGCTGAGCATCCCTCAGACCGTCATGCCTATGATAAGATTTTAGACCGTGTGTCTGTGCCGCTCATGAAGCAAATCCGTGATCATTACAGCTTTGATAAACAGGCGATTACTTACCCTGATGGTATTCGTTCAAACTTAAATTTTGAAGACAGTCACCTTATTCAACCGGCATGGCGCTTTATGGATCTGACGCCTCACGTTCAGTACTTATCAGGACTGATTGCTCATGTTATTGAAAAAGAGATGCATAACGAGTCACAGTACCTAATGCAACATGACCAGGCACGACTGGCGATAAAAGAGATTGTTGAGATGCCCAATAGCTATGCCGATAGAATCATTCGCAGCATGCTACAAAATAAGGGCGCTAAAAGTAATAAGCTACTCAAGGATTATCCGTTTTTAGCAAATGAGGCAGTTTGGGATGATATTTTCTCTGTTGTTGTAGAGACATTTAAAGATGAGACAGATGATTTGAAGAGGTAGAGCAAACCCTGCTATATGCAGGGATTTCCACCTTGATAATCAATCTGTTATAAATATCACCGTTACGATGATAATTCGACTATAAAATTTTAGGCTGAGATATCCTAGCCTAAAAAGTAATCAATATTGTTCTTAACCCTAATTAGGCTAATAAACTACTTAAAACAGACTGTATCACAGGAACTGCTGATAACCGACCATTGTAATTTGACAAGTCTTAATACAGACGCTCAAAATAATTTTGAGTATTTGAGTATTTGAGTATTTGAGTATTTGAGTATTTGAGTATTTGAGTATTTGAGTATTTGAGTATTTGAGTAAAATGTGGTTTTTTTTAATAATATAATGCGGCAAACGAATCAAGCAATTTAAAACAAGATCAATATGTCAGCTTTCATATGTACGTTTTAAAAGGTATGCATGAACACATATCAAAGTATCTCTTTACTTTTTCCTAATATCTGTACAGATATGAGTACATATATAGTGTATACTAGTGTGGTAATTAACCTGCAATGATAGGTCATATAACTAACATAATTAAACCCGGAGTAACTATTATGGACGTTGTGAACTACACTGATTTTAGAAAGAGCTTAGCAAAATATATCGATAAGGTAGATACTGATAAAGGCCCGATATTAATTACAAGACAAAATGCTAAACCGACGGTATTGATGAGTTTAGAAGAGTTTAACTCGTATGAGGAAACACTGCATCTGTTAAGCAGCCCTACCAATGCCAAGCGTCTAAGACGCTCTATTGCTGATGCTAAAGCTGGTCGCCTGATTAAACGTGAGATTGATACCAAGGACACGCCCCTCACTTTTGATGATGAGGTAGACGCTTGATACTATCTTGGACTGAAGATGCGTGGGAGGACTATGAGTACTGGCAAAAAACCAGTAAAGACAAAGTCAAGCAGATCGGTAAGCTGATCAAAGCCATCAAACGTGACCCATTTGAGGGTATTGGCAAACCTGAACCGCTCAAACATGACCTTGCAGGCTACTGGTCTCGTCGTATTGATCAAGAGCATAGACTAGTTTATGAAGTTCAAAATGACGCTATTATTATCGTTCAATGCCGTTATCACTATTAAGTAAGAATATGACAGCTTAAAAAAAGCGCCTGATTTAAAATCAGGCGCTTTTTTGTAGTGATAGGTATATATTTACTGCCCATAAGCAGTCAACTGACGCGAGTACCTAGCCACGACCTATATTTGAGAATAGCTATGGTCAAATTTTAAGAGACTTGCGATGATGTACCGCTTCTTAGTACCGCGTGCAAAACCTTGCATCTGACGACTACGGCGGCCTTCATAGTGGACCACCCCAGTATTGCCAGAAACTTAACGTCTTGTGAGGATGTACTAAGTGCTAACTTCAAAATAATTGAAATGCTTACGCTAAATGATGACAAGAAAAGCCTAAGCAATTTAACGAAGAACTAGATATTAAAAACCTAGTCTATATGACAAATAAAAAAATGCCTCTGGCAGTTGACTCCCAGAGGCATTTAGTTTTAAATATAGTTAACGGTTACAGAGTGCGTCAACACGCTGTAACGAACAAATAAGCATGTGCAGTGCGTTATTTGAACAGCACAAAGTGCCCGTATAAGTGCATTTTATCTTAAAGTCTGCTCAATATCAATATACCTACCGTATACTTATTCGCTCGTTACATCCGAGTGCTGCTCTCTCTGTAATTGTTACCCGTCAAATGGGTGGCAGGCCTCGGTGACGACTGCGTTTGACATAAGGGTGAGCTCCCTACAGGGGTGACTAGACAAAGGATCAGAGCAACGCAATGAGTGGTTACTCGTGCATATCGTAGCGGTATATTGGGCAAACGCCCTTGCTAGCGTATGACAGCACAGTAGCGGTTAAGGGCGTGTCTAGGCGGTGCTATCAGCCGTAATCTTAACAACCGTAGCTTGATACAGTGATACGGTCTTGATGACGCGATGGGCGATGAAGTCGGCATGACTAATCACATCAAATCTAAGGAATGCACTAAAGCGTTTGTGAGTATGATAAAAATACTCATAAATGCTTTAGGGTGAGTGTTCCTTGAAATCTGCTCAAGGCTCCAAAATCAGCATATAAATACTTAGGCTAATTTAAGTATTGTATAGCCCACTAGGCTATACACTATAATAGTCCAGAGAAAAATTTAGAATATTTATTATACAACAGTCACTTATTCAGTGAGTCGATATTGTCATGGTTGATTCATAAGCTTAGTGTTAATAGAACAAGATCTATGTCTTAGGCAAAGTCTTTTCCACACTCTTAACTGTTCTTTTATTTAATCAGCACCCGAATCATTATTTTTATTCTGAGCGACAGCCAGCTCGCTTTGCGCCTTCTTAAGCTCAGTTTGTAACGCTGTCACTCGTCCCTGCTCTGATAGGTAATTAGTTGATAGCTCATCATACTGCTTATTCAATAATCTATGCTCGGCTTCAACATTAGCTTGCGTTTGAGTCAGCTGATCATATAGTCCTGACAACTTATCACGTTCAGCGGTTATCGCCTTTAGCTCTCCTTTCACCTCTGCCGTGACGGTCGTTATCTCATTGCGCTCAGTAGTCACCGTTTTTAGCTCAACCTTGACCGCTTCAAGCTCTGTCTTCAAACGTGCGATCTCTGCTTTATCACTCTCAGCTGTGGCCTCAAGCTTAGCCACTGTTGATACACTGGCACTTAGCTCTGTAGACTGCTTATGAAGCGCCGCTTGTGCCTCAATAAGCTGCGCCTGCGTAGTATCCGCTTTAATGCGTTCAAGCTCTAGCTGGTGCTGAGTATCACTTAGCGTCTGTTTAAGATTGTCACGTTCAGCTGTGGCCTGATTCGCTTTTATAGCTTCCGTCTCTGCCGTCGCCATTACCTCGTCCAGCTGCTCTAATAAATCAGACTGCTCACCTTCCAACGTCTTCACTGCCTCTTGCGCCTCGTCCGTCTCAGCTTGCCCCTTCGCCTTAATGACCTCTAGCGCCTCACGCTCTTTCACCAGCCGATCATTGGCCATATCAATAGCCGTCTGCCACACATCCGCACCAAGCGTATGCAAGCGCTCAGTGATACCACTGGGCAAGTCCACCTGTCTTAACTGCTCCTCCTCGTGGTGATCCTGTCGCCAGGACTTCATCGCCTCACTGATGGTAGTGAATGAGCCACCACCTAGCGCTTTACGTACCTCAGCCAATGTCGGCTTGATACCTTGTTCTTGTAGTTGGTCAGCGGTGGCATGAATTTGCTGTGTCGTAATCGCCATGATGGTCATCCTTAATTTTGTAGGATCAGATAGTATTTTTATACATTGTATTGTAGTATGATATTATATACAACATACTACAATACAATGTATAAAAAAACCTCAAGGTATCTTAAGGTCTCTGGTCTGATGATAGCATTAATGATCAAGCAGATACTCTTCTAGTGCGTCATTAATCACGTCTTAGTAGTTACCGCCTGTTTGTTGGTCCCTGTCTTTAAATTTGGCGATGATGCTTGGATTGATGACGCTTGCTTCAGTAGAGGGCGCTTGTGGCTCGATGCTGCTACAGATAGCACTTGACCAGTGGGTGACTTCTGGGATATCCGACAAATCTAGATTGTCGCCCGGCAGTAGTGTGGCCAGATGTTGTACATCCTTTTGCTGTTTGCCCGTTAACGGCGGCAGTTCATCTAAGTGACATCTAATACTGTTCATAAAACCTTCTTTCAGCTTTGGTGGCACGCTTTGCAGAAATGATTCTTATGACTCCACCACTGTTTATCTCTCTTTGTGTATAGCAACCAATAGTACAGCTGTGTCGTTCACTTCACCTAGTGCTTACCACTGATCCTCGCCATTTTCATGCCGATCTTGTTGACGCAGACATAAAGAATCAAGAAACACACGCACTACTACGTCAAATGATCATCGATACTTTTGCTGATTGATGATTTTTTTATCCCACCCAAATTCAATCATCTACCATTAACACCGTGTAAGTTTTGACGGTTCTCATTCTTGATCCCATCAGCTAGCGTATTTATGCCAGATGTCGCTTGATACTCAAAAGATAGCGGCACTGTTTTTGTCTGCGCCACTCGTGTGAGAAATAATTTAATTGCTTGCGACGGCGTTAAACCATAACTTTCAAACACGGCAAAAGCACTATCTTTGAGTTCTTGCTCAAGCCGGATATTATAATTAGTTGTTGTCATTGCATCACTTGTCGTTTACGTAGGTACGCTTAATATAAGCCAGTTGTATAGGCAAAATACATTAATCACTTTCTTCTATTCTATTTTTACTGCTTAGGATAGGTATAGCCTACCGCCAGCAAATGCTTTTTGTGAGTCTTTAAAAAAGCTTCATCTCTTAATTGGGTATGTAACCAGCTGATCACTTCTTGGGTACTTTTTCCTGAAGGCGCATAGCTACCAAATGAGGCATAGTTGGCCAACAGAGGAGCAAAACGGTCAATCTGTTTGACGGTTAAGGATGGTATATCTCTATTCCCATTATTCTGATTTAGCTCTTTAAGATTTTTTTTCTTAGTAGGCTTAGCTTTAACCGTGAATGTCAAACCCGTGACGGTACGTCCACGTTTGATGTTCTCATAAGTTATTTTAATGTCAGTTTTTTCCGTTATTTCTTCAACGCTTGGATTGATAACTCGAGTTTTTAGGTTGTTAATACGCTCATAAGATCTAGAAAGTGTCAGCTCCTCTCTAATTTCTTCAAGCGACATTGTCCATGATGTCATACCCTCATATTTTTTGGCTAAGTGATACATATCTATTGAATACTCACCCTTTAGCTTAAGAACATCTTCTTTTTTATATTTGGTGAATGGGTTATTTTCATCAAAAACTTTTAACATCAGTAATACTTCATCTGTAAAACACAGAGATACATAGCCATCTTCATATATTGATCTGATAACCCACTGAACATTGACACGGCTACCGCGTTCGTTTCTATAACTAAAGAACCGCCGCATCATTTTATCACTAGCATTTTTTAATTGCGTATAAGCAGAATCCACCTGAATATTGCAAGCCTCTGCAAATGCTTTTGCGGTTATTTCTATAGTGTCTCTTTCAGTAGCATCTTTCAGACGTACTACTGAACTAGCAAGCAGTAGTAGCCGTTTTTCATCAAGCGTCATTTCATAAAATGCTTGTAAAATACGATTTTGCATAACAACCCAGTTTGCAGGATACTTCTTTTCATATAGATCAACTTGATTGCTCATAGCTGTGCCTTAATGCTCATTATTTTCTAATTGTAGCATATTACCTGCTGATTGTAGCTTTTAACCTAGCTGATTGTAGCTTTAACCTAGCTGATTGTAGCTTTAACCTAGCTGATTGTAGCTTTATAGACTATAAGACCCTTTACCAGAAAGGCCTGCAAGCTGCCTAAAAGTATTTAAAAGTATTTAAAAGTAAAAAATATATTTTTGGTTTAAATTCTAAAAAAATGACTCAATAGCTAAATCTAAGACTATATTTTGGACCTATAGTTTGTATTTTAGAATGGGAAGAAAGACAGTAAACAGACGTTATAGGCTACACTCAATGATTAAAATACGACTGTAGATAATCAGAAGAGATACTATAAAATTCTAAAACGCTATGAAACGCCCTATAGGCACTAAGAAAAAATTAAACTAATGAATCGTACCTAAATAACAATTAAAAGCCTTGTAGGTGCCTTTAATCGTCAATTAAGCCTATCTACGACTTATATTTCTTAGTATAATCACAGATCAAGCTTAAATAGTAAGCGTTACCTCAGTGAACAGTCCACGTTGGGTAATCTCTGAAAACTACTGTACCTTGCAATCAAAGATTCGATTTATACACCTCTCAATCATAATGATCTATTATTTGCATTGTCATCAAAAGATAAGTTTTCTTGACTGTTCGATGTATTCTTCGGTGGCGTAAAACTGCTGGGTATAACCTTTGCTTTAGCTTCCAACTTCTTTGCAATCAACTTGATTAATTCACGATGTCTTTTCAAGCGTAGATACTTAGTATTACCATACTCAGCCATAAATATTTTTTGTAGCTCATTATTATCGTCATCATCCAATGCATTGGCTAACCACTCGCCCAATACTTGATAAACCTCATTTCTGTCTTGATCTATCTCATATTTAAGTGCTTTTAACTGTGACATCTTATCGGCGAATAAATCATCTGATACGATCGACATTTGAACATCCTTTTTAAGTCAAATATGATAGAGTTAATCCTAGCAGCACATACCTACTGATGCAAGGTTGTAAAATACACAAGACCACATCATTTTGTGGGCGCAGTAGTATTTTAACCCTCTGTTAAGAGCGAACTTAGGAGTTTGTGTAAAAAAGACCCACGAGGGGTACTGTTTTTTTACACAAACTCCGTCTTTCGGCAGGGGGCGATCCCCCTACAACCCCCAAAAAAACATCTTTCAATTTCGGATTTTTTGTGATGAGTAATAAAGGTTTTCATCTATCGGTTAGCGCCATTAGTAAGGCAAAAAATCATAGTGTGTTGGCAAAATCAGCCTATAATTCCGGCTCAAAACTGATTGATGAGCAGTCGGGGGAAGTGAATGATTACACCAATAAAACTAAAGATAAGGTTTTAAATTTAGTTGACAGTGATGGCATTAAGTACACGCAAGTTATTGAAAAAAATGTGATGCATACAGCGTTAATAACGCCAACCATTGCTGGGGATTTGGCAGTGACACGTGAGAGTTTTTGGAATGATATTGAGCGTGTTGAGACTCGTAAAAATGCGCAATTGGGTACTGAGATTGATGTAATGTTTCCTGAGGGGATAACGGCTGATCAGCGCATGGTGCTGGCCGAGCGCTACGCTCAAATCTTATCTGATCGCTATAATGTGCTTGTCGATGTGGCCATCCATCGACCTCACAGTCATGAGAAACATGTGGGGAAAGGTGAAGTAGTTGAGCTGACCAGCATTAACTTTCATGCCCATATTTTACTCTCAAGCCGTGAGATATTATCAGATGCAGATGCAGATGCAGATGCAGATGCAGATGCAGATGCAGATGCTGATGGTTATGCCTTATCAAAGCGTAAAAACTGGTTGCAGTGGTCAACCGGTGAGCGGCTATCCAAAGGACTAAATGGGCGCGGTGATGAGCTTAAATATCAACGCACCCTTTGGGCGGATATAGCTAACGAGCTATTGCCTGAGAATAAAGTGATCAATGAGAAATCGTACCGTGAGCAGGGCATTAATCGTTTGCCAAAAATGAAACTGGGCAAGTCATTGTATAAGGATGTCTTAAAAGGTAAGCGCTCAGTGATTCATGAGTACAACGAGACGATTGATGAGATCAATGCCTACATCGAAAAAAATGGTCTGGTAATTGAGTATCACGACAAGGGTCGCATTGATCTTGAGAGCAACGCCCAAGAGGATAATGGCGTTACAGTACATTATAAAAAGCGTAAACCCTTTGCACGACTTGAGCTTAGTAATATCCGCTTGGTAGATCCCGCCGTTGAACTTACACCCGCTACCCTTAAAAAGGATAGTCAGACTCATAGTGATGTGGCCAATGATCACGCACTTGATGATCTTTTAGCGATCTCAGACGACTTTGAGCAGCAAAAAAAGATGGTACGCAGTGCCTTATTCTCAACTATTGATACACTGCATGAAGAGTTAGCACACCAGTCTAAACAGACCATCACCATTGACAAAAATATTAAAAACACGTCGCAGTTCACCGAGGAGGTGGGACAGGATTACAGCACGTCCCGCCAAAAAATGATTGAGCTTGCCAAGCAAATAAACACAAAAGAGCAAAGCGAGGCTCTAAAGGTGGCTTTAGCTTTAGTTGAGAAGTTTAGACAAGACGACACCCTACAAACGGGCCGTGCTGTTACCAGTCTTGAGAAGCAGCTGTCACAGATTGATAAAATAGTGCTGAACAATAAAGCGGTGCTAAAAAAGCTGATCCCGCTTAATAATGAAGTCATTGCTGACCACAAAGGGTTAAAGGCCACCCTAAAACCGTTTGCCACAAAGCTTAATAAACTGGCGACTGGCTTTAAAGCGCTTGATGAGATTGATATTGAAAAATCCGACTTATCCTTACAGTGGGATCAAGCGTTTGCGGATCTACAAGAGATAGATGTCACCAATAACATGGACACTTATCATAAGTTTGCCGCATTTGCAGATCTGGATGTTGAGCGCTTTAAGTACTTTCGAGAAGAGCGTGAGGCGCTCAGTACGTTAAAAGCGGTAGAGATAGACGCGGATGCTGACACTCGTTTAACGGCATTGGCTGCTGATGTTAAAGCGTTTAAGACCGCCAATAATGAAGACATCCAACAGTTAAAGCAGCAAATCACCACCAGTGAAAAAACCTACCAGCGCCTATCGCCGTTTTATGAGCAGCGCCGTGAGCTACTTGATCAAAGCGGCGCGGTAATTTCCCAAGACGATGAGCTATATGATGAGATTGTCAGTACCAAAACTACCCAATTGAACGCCGCTCGACTTGATGAGTGGCGTACCCGCACCATAGCGCTACATCAGCAGCTCATAAAAGCGCATGAACAAGCTGAACTCGAGAACAAAGCCAAGCTTGAGCGAGAGGCGGCAGATAAGAGACGGCAAGCACAACAACAAAAAGAGCAAGAGCAGGCCGCCCTTGCCCGCACCCGACTGGCAGAGACTGAGGCATATCAGGATAGGTTTGATAATGTGGTTGTACGGGTTAAGCGCCATGTTGATGAGATCGACTTTAAAGTCATTGATACGGCTGCTACGGTGATAGCGGCGGCTGAAAAATTGGCTGCTGAGGCCTTTATTTTAGAAGCGCTTCAGCAGACGGATGACTTTACGGGGTTGCAACAGCGTTTGCGAGATACGGATGAAAAACGGGTGGTGATAGACGTTGAGCAATCTACCCAAACACTATTACAAGCGTTACGCACGCTTCCTGACGACCGCCATAAAATGGACGCCATAAACGCACTCAATAAGCGCTTTGAGCGGGTTCCTGACATCCACGTGGACACAAAAACCTTAACTCAAACCTTGTCGACACAAGTGCTAGAGGTGGAAAATGATATTCAAGCAAAAACGCGCCGTTACTCGTCACCACGCCCATTTTAGCGGCGATTATTATCATAATGAGCACCTACTATGAATAAAAACGACAGCACTGAACAAGACGTACACGATCAACTCATCAACTTGGTGACCACTCTGGGACCGGTGATTAAAGCCTTACGTGAGCTTATTAAGCAAGCCGATGATGCGGTGGCAACGCGGCTTGAGCGCTCCCTTGGTCGTATTGATGGCACTGTGAATGAGGTGACCGCTGCTATTAAAGTACTCGGCGGTAGCGCAAGCACGACATCAAAGGCATTGAATCAGTATCAAACGCTTGTCCTAGAGCAGCTACAAGCAGCAGTGGTGCTGTTTACTGAAAATGAGATGCCCAGTCGGTATGATGACAAGATCAAACAGCTCATTGATGACATAAAACAGCAGATAGACACTGCTTTAGAGACGATAGTGACCACTAAGAGCGACAGCCTAGAGGCTCAAGTGAGTTCCATGCAAGTGGTTGCTGATAAGCTTGATGATAGCGCGGCAAGCCTTGCACTATTTACCAGCCAGTACCACGCTGGTCATGAGCAGATTATTACCGATATTGAAACGTTTGAGACTTCCACAAAAGAACGGATTGGAAAGGTAAAAAAGGATACAGATAAAGACTTAGATAAGATTTACAAATCAATTGAGTCCATGAGCATTAAAAGGATAGCAGCAGCGGCGGCTGCTGCTACGGCTGCGATGGTGATTAGTCTGGTGG
Source organism: Psychrobacter sp. ANT_H56B (assembly GCF_008369245.1). Lineage (NCBI taxonomy): Bacteria > Pseudomonadati > Pseudomonadota > Gammaproteobacteria > Moraxellales > Moraxellaceae > Psychrobacter > Psychrobacter sp. ANT_H56B. Next base: position 1,660 of record NZ_VOBF01000014.1, on the reverse strand, counting down.
CACTTGTCTTTTGGTATGTCCCAAGCCTAGCTAATATTAACGATCTAAGAGAACAGCAAGCAGTGCTGCAACAAGGCATTGATGAGCTAGAGACGGGATGGAAGCAGGCCTTTAATAACGCTCGAAGTCAGCAGCTTATTTTGGCTTGTGATGTCAATGAAGAACAGCCCGATGTGATCAGCTGGTGCGTTAGAGCAGACAGCAAAAGCGTTTTGAGAGATGAGAAAGGCTTTGTTTATTATAAAATAGCTGAGGTGCAGCGAGAGAGATCGGCTGAGTAAGAGTAGAGATAATAGTGAACTACACCGTCCAAAGAGGACTTTATAGGCTTAGGGTGGTTTAGAAAATTGTAAGCGCATTCTTAGGTTAGATATTGGCAGCTGATAGACTTGGTAAAGAATGAGTCTCCTAGAAAATATAATACTTAAAAAATGGTTCGTTTGGCTCCTGTTATCTTTGTTTATGTTAAAAAGCCACCGATATAGCGTCTGTTAAATTTTTATGGCTAGGTATACGGTAAATACTGTATAGCTAGAACAGCTAAAGGCCAGATAATGATGGATCATCTGGCTCTTAAGGTTGTTGATCATTAGATCTGTAAGTGTAGGCTAAAACGGTTATGCCACTTGGTCGGTGTGAGCTATGACCAAATCAATAAATGCGGTTTCAAGGGTGCTTAAAGCATAATCGTCAACTATAAGACCGTCATCTAGCAGTCGTTGAACCCAGACATAAACCGCTTCATCATTATAAAGAATAGTATTAACACCAAGTAATGATGCCAACTGTACGCCTTGCTGTATTTGCAAATTTAATAATAGCTGAGAAGCTAAAGTTTTAGTCTGTACGCTGAACCATGTGCAGCTGTTGAGCCGCGATAAATTGGTGTTCATGTGTATTCTCCTGTAGATTATTATATATTAATAAAGGTTTAAATGACTTCCTAAAGGTCAAATTATACCTATATTTTAATCTTTTGCAAGACAAAATAATCTTCTACAGGTCTTTTTGTTTTTTTTGAAGGTAATAAAGGGTTATAAGTGAGGTTGTTTACGCTGGCGACTCACTGCCGTCCTCAGTTATGATTTCGTATAAATCACCAACATTGATTCTAAGATAAGTGCATAAAGACTCGATGACATCTAGATCAACTCGGGTGGCTTCTTCATGGTACATGCGAGTAATGGTGCCACGATTAATGCCAGTATCTCTTGAGATGTCGGCAATTTTAAGGCGTCTTTCACCCATGATGGTAGATAAGTGACACTTCACCATAGTGGTTTCCTCATTAGCGGTTAGTAGTTTTTGATTGGTGAGCGGATTATAACGAATATGAGCTGATGAAGTATTCCTTTTGGTAGCTCAAATTGCTATTCAATAGCAGTAATTTATGTATTAGTAGGTAGTTTAATATGCTGGTATCAGTCTTTGCCACATGGCGTCTATCATGATTGCTGTATTTTATTTGGAAAGGGCGGCGCTATTTTAACTATGCCATATTGCTATTGGTAGTGATGTGACGTATATTTTTAGATATACTTATATACTTATATACTTATATACTTATATACTTATATACTTATATACTTATATACTTATATACTTATATACTTATATACTTATATACTCAATACATACTACAGGGATCTGTATTTATGAA
>NZ_VOBF01000013.1:0-55219 GCF_008369245.1 Psychrobacter sp. ANT_H56B | reverse complement strand
GTCGTGCCATCTGCATTGACGGTATAAGTATCTTTGCCATTAACTGTAGTTTTAGTCACACTAGCAACATTAGTACCTGCAGCAACTACGGTCTTGAGGCCACCAGCAATGGTTTGAACGTCACCAATGTTTGCCGCGTTGGTTGTGTTCGTACCGCCACTTGCCACGTTAGTGATTTGATTGCCACCGTTGTTAAGACCAGTGCTCGTTAAATTGACAGTTTTAGCTGCAATACTATTAGTGATCGTGATACCCGAGTTATCAATCAGAGTCTTACCTGTCGTGACACTACCCTCATCGCCAAGGTTAATATCTTTAGCAAGCTTGATTGTTAAGGTATCGCCATCTGCGACAACACCGATATTATCATTATTGGATAAATTGTTTGCATCAGTCTCACCACCTAAAATATGAAGTGTTTCACCTTGTGTGAGTGCAATAGGACCACCAATATCACCTTCAAATTTTAGAACTATTGGATCTAGTGGGTTACTAGGGCTAGAACTATTTTTATGACTATTGTTACCATCTACATGAGTATGAGTACCATGACTGCCATGGCTGTGACTATAAGTTCCCTCATGGTGATTCGAGGTGCCACTAGTTGAATTATCAGTTGTAGCACTTGCTTGCATACTGAAACCAGCAGCTAACATCCCTATTATGAGTGTGCTCAATCGTAGCGTGTTAACAGTAGATAAACTAGCAGTTGTATTGATGGTAGCGTTTGCACTCACGCTAGATTTGGAAGATTTGCCACGTGCCTTTGCGTATTCACCAACTGCAGTGAAACAGTTTAAGGCTTCATTCCATATTACCTTATAGATGCGGTTCATAATGTGTACTCCCTTATAGATTTGTCTGATTTAAAAAATCGAAGTTAAAATCCATTTTGTAGAGAGTTGATGTAACAAAAGAAAACAGTTATGAGGCAATAGGATTAGAAGTTAGGGTTAAAAAATTACTTAGATGATTATTTGAGACATAAAGCGTCTTATTTTGTAAAATCATTATAACTCTCTGTATATTATTATTAACGAATATACAGAGAGTCTCAATACCACCCATCGGTAATTTGCTACCGTTCATCAGTTATATTCTTATTAGTGAATATATGTTGATGAAATACGTTCTCATTTGAGGTTATTCCTATTTGATAGGTAATATTATTTTTATCACAAGACCCAATATGCCATCTTGGCGATTATGGACAGTGATCTGACCTCTATGTGCCATCACTACAGCATGGACGATTGCCAACCCCAGTCCATAACCGCCCGTTTCGCGATGGCGCGCCGTATCAAGCCTAACGAAAGGCTGAAAAATACGCTTCAGATCCTTTTCTGCAACACCGCCGCCCTCGTCAGTGATATTTATTTCAATAGCTGCTGTTTTATTAGTCATCTTCACTGCTTGTATCTCAGCCATCACTGCCGAATCAAAAGCAGTATGCATAAATGCATTACGAATGATGTTTTCAAGGGCACTATGCAGCTGTTCTTGATTGCCCATTACTGTACAAGAACCTAGCAATAAAGACGGATTCGCATGCCATTGCCAATATATATTCTTATGCTGAAACTCAAAACAGACATCTTGACCGATCTCATTGATAATTTCACAGATGTCTACTGCCTCATTTTCTAGAGTATTGATGGTATATTGCTGCATTTGAAGCGATTGAATACGGATAATTTGCTCAATCAGCTCATTCATGCGTGTAGACTCTTTATCGATACGGTCGAGATAACGACTGGCATTGGGCGCAAAATCACGGGTCAGCTCAGTAGCTACATCAAGACGAGCGAGCGGAGAACGTAGCTCATGCGAGATATCACTTAACATCTGCTTACGTGCCAGCTCACTGTCAGCGAGCCGCGTTGATAGTAAAGCGACATCTTTTGCTAATAACCCTAATTCGTCAGAACCCAGACTTGATAACTGCGGATTGACTTCATAGTTGCCATCTATCATCCGGTGTACGGTATCCTGCACACGCCCAATACGCCGAGTCAACGTACGACTGAGCCAAAAGCACACCAACACGCTAAAGAGTATGATCAGCAAGAGCCGCAGCATAAAATTGCCCCGCTGTAGCTCTAACACATCTTTAAATAATAGGTGCGGACGCAGCTGTATGATAACGCTGTCATTATTTGGCATAACCACTGTAACCTCAGCTAACTCAGGTCGGCTATCAATGTCAGCAATGGCTTTATGAGACGGTATTGGTTTTAAAATATCATCAAGGCTAAAAGGTTTATCATTTGAGCGCTCGCTTTTGACGCCATCCTTATCAAAGGAATACGCCCTATAAGGGTTCTTATCGACACGCTCTTTATCACTAATTTCATGATAATCAGATGTTTTATTGTCAGTACTGATACTCACAGAATTTTGAGGATTAGACCACACAGATGATTGCTCACCTTCTATCTGCAAGTCTATTGCCTTTATACTTGCCACGTCACGTGCTTGACGCCGCTTGACTTGATTTTCTCGAAACCGATATCTTGGAAATATAATAGCGCCCTGCTCATCGTATATCCTGATTTGGCTCATGAGTCTTCGATCTTCATTATAAATCTGCTTTACAGCAGATAAGTCACCCGCCTTCAAGGATATGACCAGCCGCTCACGCTGAACAAGCAGCTTATCAATTTGAGAATCCATACGAGTAGCAAGCTCGCGCTCATTCAGCCAGCGCTCGACCGCAATAGATAAGACAGAGGTGATCAGAATCATCGACAGCAAACTTAAAAATAGTCGCCAAAATAGCGGCACAGGTATACTCAGCCTTGATTTTTTTGTCGCTGTAGTATTTCTAGCTATTTCTGTCATTAGATTACCAACTGATAGCCTTTACCACGAATCGCCTTGATTGGCTCATCATGGAAAGGTTGAAGTTTTTTACGCAGGCGCGAGACATGGACATCGAGACTGCGATCAAAGGGCTGTAATTCTCGCTGTAAGACATGCTGTGATAGCCACGATTTACTGACTACCTCGCCTTTTTGTCGTAGTAAAGCCAGCAATAAATCAAACTCTGTACCTGTCAATTGCAGCTCGACGCCATCTATTTGACAAAGCCTTTGTTGTTGGTCAAGATGTAAACGACTGCTAGGTAATGGCAATTGCTCTACAAGATTTGCCACAATACTGGTGCGCTTAATCACTGCATTAATACGTGCCAACAGCTCACGTGGATTACAAGGCTTGGTAATGTAGTCATCAGCGCCAAGTTCAAGCCCTATGATACGATCTATCTCTTCCCCCTTTGCCGTAAGCATAATAACAGGGATATCACTAATAGCTGGCAGCTGACGTAATACACTGAGCCCGTCTAGTTTGGGCATCATGATATCGAGCACCAACAAATCATAAGGTGAATTATCCTGCATCGTCGTTTTTAAACGCTCTATAACCGCCTCGCCATCATGCACGCAGTCACAACGAATACCATGGTTATTTAGATATTCTTGCAGTAATTGAGTCAACTCTTCGTCATCGTCACCCAATAAAATATTTGACATCGTTATCACCTTATTCTCACGCCTCTCAATCATGTTATTGCTCATATTATCAGGCAAGCCTCACCTATGCGCCATAAACGTTACCTTTCTTAATGTTTCATAAATGTTCGTAACCTCTGGCTGTCGTATGATAGCGGTTATCAAAAACAAGTTGATGTTAATTTACAATGCCAAGTAATGAATCATAGTAGTGATTAATAGTGACTATCCGGGACGCTCGATCAAGACTAGAATTATCAGATATACCCTCACTTTTACAGAAATTAAGGTAACTCTTATGCAAATGACGCAAATGAAAAAATTATTGATGGGTTCAGTATTAGCGATGTCTAGCGTATTGACCGTGACTGCCTGCAGCAGTGTCAATGCCTCTACTGAGGCTGCACCAACAGCAACCAAAATGCAGCATAAAAGCATGTATAAAGATGGTATGAAAAATCCAATGGCGGAGCTAGATCTAACAGCGACACAAAAGGCACAAATCAAAGCCATCATGCAAGAAAAGAGCGGCGATCGCAAAAATGACCGGGCAAAATATCAAGCAGAACGTATGCAAATGCAGCAGCAGATGCAAGCATTGACCAATGCTAACACCTTGGATAACGCTGCCATCAATCGTCTTGCCGATCAGCAAGCAGCTAAAACCAAGCAGCGCTTTATTGAACGCGTTCAAACCCAACATGCAATCTCGCAAGTACTTACTGTTGAGCAGCGTGCAAAAATGGCACAGTTAAAATCAGAAAGAAAGGCAAAAGGTTATCATGGTTCAAAACAGCGTAAGATGCATAACCAAGCGCAGTAAGATATAAGCCATGGAATTAAAAAGCATTAGTTAGATAAAGTAAGAACATTTAAAGAAGCGTATTGGCTTACCGATGCGCTTCTTTTCCTCTGTATTTTACATTTCCTAAATTCAATTACCTCATAACCGTTTTCTTATCTGAAAACGAAAGATGTCAAAGTCCTTTCTACTACTAGCAATATTCGTTACTATTTAACCTTATCAGTTAATCTTATTGATTAATCCTGTATTTTTAGCCCAATTTCTTTCATCCTCGTAAAAAGGACTTTGCGATGTCAGCTCTATATTCTCATTCTCATCAGACACAAGCGCCCACTTATAAGACTTTAAAATCTGCAGCGTTAATTATTGGCAGCACGCTATTACTCTCTGTATCTGCCCATGCGGTAGACACAAATACTGCTGTCGCCTCAAAAACCATCAATCCAACCTCGATTAATACCAGTGCGATTAATCTAACGGTTATGAAAGAAAATCCCACGGTATTGTCTGAGACGCAGCGCGTGACACGAGCGAAAAGCAACACGCTCACGCCTAAGACCACGCAAGCCAAAACCGATCAAGCCATCTATTCTGTGGACGCTATCCACCATCCTGTTTGGGCAAAAAACGGCATGGTTGCTACCCAAGAAGCACTGGCTTCTGATATCGGCTTAAAGATTTTAAAAGATGGTGGCAATGCCGTTGATGCTGCTGTAGCTGTTGGCTTTGCGTTAGCTGTGACATTACCGCGAGCCGGTAATATTGGCGGTGGCGGATTTATGATGGTATATGACGCCAAACAAGGTAAAACAGTCGCACTCGATTATCGTGAAAAAGCCCCTAGTAGCGCTTCGCGTGATATGTATCTTGATAAGGAGGGCAATGCTGTCAGTGATTTATCTCGTTATCATGGCTTAGCAGTTGGTGTGCCGGGTACGGTCGCAGGCTTACTCAAAGCGTTAGAGGATCATGGCACCATGAGCCGCGGGCAAGTGCTGGCACCAGCGATTGCGCTGGCTGAAAACGGTATCGAAGTCACTGCTGGATTATCAGAGTCCCTAGAAGCGTTAAGTGATCGCCTACAAAAATGGCCAAGTACCAAAAAGATATTCTTTAAAGCCGATGGTAGCACTTATCAACCGGGTGAGCGTTTAAAACAGCCGGAGCTGGCAAAGTCCCTTAAACTGATTGCGGCAAAAGGTAGTGATGGTTTTTATAAAGGAGAAACCGCCCGTAAATTGGTTAAAGCGGTCAATGAAGCAGGCGGTAAAATGAGCTTACAGGACTTGGCAAATTATCAAGCTATTGCCCGTACGCCTGTTAAAGGCGATTATCGTGGTTATGAGATTGTCTCAATGCCACCACCGTCTTCTGGCGGTATTCATATTGTACAGATTTTAAATATCTTGGAAGGCTATCCGCTAAAAGACTATGGTCAAAACAGCGCCCAAACCATTCATTTAATGGCTGAAGCTATGCAGTTGGCTTATGCAGATCGTTCTGAATATTTGGGGGATTCTGATTTTATTGACGTACCCGCTAGCGGTTTAACTGCCCAGCCTTATGCTGATAAGCTGCGCGCTTTAATCAACCCAAATAAAGCCACGCCAGCAGCAACCATTAAGGCAAATAACCCTCTACCTTATGAGAGTGATCAAACCACGCATTTTTCTATTGTCGATAAAGATGGCAATGCGGTAGCCAATACGTATACGCTGAACTTTTCTTATGGGACGGGGCTTGTTGCTGAAGGTACGGGGATACTGCTCAATAACGAGATGGATGATTTTTCTGCTAAGCCCGGTGTGCCAAATGGTTACGGCTTAATCGGCGGCGACGCCAATGCGGTTGAAGCCAATAAACGCCCGTTATCTTCTATGAGTCCAACAATCGTATTTAAAGACAGCAAACCTTATATCGTCACAGGCAGTCCGGGTGGTAGCCGCATTATTACTACCGTCACGCAGGTGATCTCAAATGTCATTGACCATGATATGAATATCGCTGAAGCGACGCATGCGCCACGTATTCATGACCAATGGCTACCGGATGAGATTCGTATCGAAAAAGCACTAAATATCGATACTATTAAGAAACTGGAGTCCATGGGACATAAGGTCAGTCAGCAGTCAGCTATGGGATCAACACAGTCTATTATGGTTACTCCAAATGGCGTATACGGCTCTTCGGATCCACGTATTGTCGATGCTGCGGTGGTTGGATACTAAAATAACACTATTTCAATATTTCAATAAAAGCACCAAGTAGCACTTACTCTTCATACCTTCTTGCCCTCTACCATATATAAGGTAAAGGGCATTTTTAATGCTATTACAAGTGAATACCATATAATCAATATAGGAAATTGATAACTATTGGTCTTCTCTAACACAGTCAGCTGTCAACCATACAATTACTATATTGTGGATAGTTATCTATATTTTTGCGCGACGTCGAGTGGCTGTTATGAGCAAATAATGCTATGATTAGCGGCTGAGATACAGCGTATAAAGTGTGGCTATTAACATGATAGTTTATTGAAAATATCAGTCAAACCATTGATATAATATATTTTTTAAATAAATTACCACCTGTTTTCACTTGCTTTATCTCTGACACTAACTCGTACCATTTCCTTTTGTTTGCATCCGTAAGAGTCTTCTATGGCATTTGTACACCTTGGCATCCACAGCGAATATTCTATTACCGATTCTATCGTGCGTATTAAGCCGTTGGTTAAAGCAGCGGCGGCAGACAATCAAAGCGCCCTTGCCTTGACGGATCTATCCAACCTGTATGCAACGGTGAAATTCTATCGTGCCTGCTTAGGTGCAGGTATCAAGCCAATTATCGGCAGCGAAGTCATCATGGAGAATGAAGACTCGCGCTTAACTTTATTGGCGATGAACAACGAAGGCTATCAAAACATCACTCGTATCGTATCGCTTGGCTTTACCGAAGGACGTGCTGATCCTATTAATCACGGTACTGCTGTTATTAAACGCAGCCATATTTTAGCGCATGCGGCAGGTGTCATTGTCTTATTCACTGAAAAGTCAGACGTTGGGCAAGCATTGATTGGCTCAATGCCAGAAAAAGCCGATGATCTACTGACAGAATGGCAAGCGCAGTTTGCTGATCGCTTATATTTTGCGATTAAACGCACCAATCGTACTGGCGAAGATGCCTTTATTAAAGCAGCGATTCACTCGGGTGCCAAACATAGCATTCCTATTATTGCCCATAATGACGTGCGGTTTTTAGAACAAGATGATTTCGATGCTCATGAAGCGCGGGTTTGTATTGCTGGCTCTTATGTCCTTGCCGACCAAAATCGTCCGCAAACTTATTCTGATGCGCAGTATCTGAAAACCCAAACGCAGATGCAGCAGCTATTTGCTGATATTCCGCAGGTAATTGACAATACCTTGCGCTTAGCAACGCGCTGTAATGTGAGCTTAACGCTAGGTATTAACGTACTACCAGAGTTTCCAGTACCTGAGGGCGAGACCACTGAATCTTTCTTTCGCTTAGAATCGCAGCGTGGGCTTGACAATCGTTTAGACAAGCTCTTTCCAGTTGACGCGCGCAGTGATAATTGGAGTGATATACGCCAAAGATACGATGACCGCTTAGAGTATGAGCTCAAGGTTATCTTATCAATGGGATTCCCCGGTTACTTCCTGATCGTGATGGACTTTATCCGTTGGGCAAAAGCCAATGGCGTACCAGTCGGTCCTGGTCGTGGTTCTGGTGCAGGCTCGCTCGTGGCTTATGCGCTCAATATTACCGACCTTGACCCTATTCATTACGACTTATTATTTGAGCGCTTTTTAAACCCTGAGCGTGTGTCCATGCCCGATTTCGATATTGACTTTTGTATCGAAGGTCGCGACCGCGTTATTGATTATGTGGCGCAAACCTATGGTCGTGAAGCGGTTTCGCAGATTATCACTTTTGGTACCATGGCGGCAAAAGCAGTGGTACGAGATGTGGCGCGCGCGCAAAGTAAATCCTATTTTCTTGCCAGTAAAATGTCTAAACTTATTCCCAAGACACCGGGGATCACACTCAGTCAAGCGCTTGAGCAAGAGCCGCAGCTGAAAGACTTAATCTCCAACCCTGACAATATGGATTATGAAGATGCCATCGAAGTATGGGAGATGGCTATCAAGCTTGAAGGTATTTGCCGGAACGTGGGTAAACATGCCGGCGGCGTATTGATTGCACCGCACAGAATCACTGATTTTAGCGCCATTTATTGTGATGATGAAGGTCACCGCGTCAGCCAATTTGATAAAGATGACGTTGAAGCCGTTGGGCTGGTAAAGTTTGACTTTTTGGGTCTACGTAACTTGACGGTGATTGATGCGGCGGTCAGAAATATCAATCTGCGTCGTGCAAAAGAAGGCAAAGATGCGTTGGTATTAGAAGACCTACCATTAGATGATGCTAAAGCCTATAAGCTCTTGCAAGATGCCAAGACCACTGCCGTCTTTCAGTTAGAAAGTATGGGTATGAAAAAGTATCTGGCGAAATTACAACCGACCAACATCGAAGATGTGATCGCCATGTGTGCGCTTTATCGCCCAGGTCCACTCGATGCAGGCATGGTAGAGATGTATATCGACCGTAAGCATGGTCGCGAAGAAGTCATTTATGACCATCCCAATCTTGAGCCGATTTTAGAAAACACCAACGGCGTTATCGTTTATCAAGAACAGGTCATGCAAATCTCGCAAGTCATGGCCGGCTATAGTTTAGGTGGTGCTGATATGCTCCGCCGCGCCATGGGTAAAAAGAAACCTGAAGAGATGGCAAAACAGCGCGATATTTTTGTCACTGGCGCAACCTCACAAGGTATCGACGAAGCGACATCAGGTGGCGTATTTGACTTGATGGAAAAGTTCGCTGGTTACGGTTTTAACCGTTCGCATTCTGCCGCTTATGGCGTGCTTGCTTATCAAACCGCTTATCTCAAACAATACTACCCTGCTGAGTTTATGGCAGCCGTACTGACGTCAGATATGAACAACACGGATAACGTGGTGTTCTTTATCAATGATTGCCGTGAAAACTTTGATTTAACGGTAGTCAACCCATCGGTTAATCGTAGTGAGTGGCATTTTGTTGCTAATACCCCAACCAATATTGTTTATGGCTTGGGTGCGATTAAAGGGGTCGGTGAAGGCGCGGTCGAGTCTATTGTCGATGCACGAAGACGTGAAGGTCCGTTTAAAGATCTATATGATTTTTGCCGTCGCGTTGATATTAAAAAGGTCAATAAACGCACGCTTGAAGCCTTGGTCAGTGCTGGCTGTTTTGATGACTTTGCGGCGACTTTACGTCCAAACTTGCCAGCCGATGAAGCCTACGAGATTCGCGGTGCGTTAATGAGTCAGTTGCCAAGCGCCGTGCAAGCCGCCGAGCAAGATCGTCAAAATCGTGAAATCGGTATGATGGATTTGTTTGGTGAAATGGATGGTGTCGTCGCTGCCCCGCCACTCGTTATGACGCCAGAGCTAATTTGGGGTGATAAACACCGCCTAAAAGCAGAGAAAAATACTCTAGGGCTTTATTTGACCGGACATCCTATCGATGAATATCGAGACGAGCTCAAACGCTATACCTCAGGTGCTCGTCTCGATAAATTGACTGATACGGGCTATAACGGCTGCTGCTATTTTGCCGGTCTTATCATTGATATCGCCAACTTTGGTACTCGTAACGTTATTACCTTGGACGATGGGACATCAAGGTTAGAGGTCAGCTGTTATGCTGAGCGCTTTAACCGTGTCAAAGAACAGTTAAAAATAGATGAAGTCGTCATAATTAAAGGCAGCATCCGTGAGCGTGATGGGCGTTTATTTGCTCGTCTTGATAATGCCATGAGTATGGTCGATGCTCGCCTAAGATGGCTCAAAAAAATCAGTATTAAAATTCATGGTAGTGATATCGAGCTGCTGACACGCATGCAGCCTTTACTGAAATCGGCACAAGTCAGCATGATTCCAGCACCAAAAACATCTTATAACGATGAGCAAGAAGAGCAAAGCGACAATACTAATAACAATAGTTTTGGTGGTTATAATGCCTCAATGGGTGGCAGTCTATATGATGAAAATGGTAATGATTTATTGGCATTAGAGAATAATATGGCACAAGACGCTTATTCAAACGACACTGACCCAAGCCTAAGTAACAAAAGCTACGCCAACAACGCTTTGAGCAATACCGACGTCTCTATTAGAGATAATTGCCTACCCCTTGGACTCAGTATTTATGAAGAATATGGCATTGCTAATGTAGGACTGTCTGAGCATTGGCGCATTTATCCGAATGATGATAATTTACAGCAGCTAAAAAGCATGATTAGCGAAGATAACTTACATTTTCACTACAGCTAACGAATGTATTATCGTTAGCATATTCATTAGTAGGAAAATATTTATTATAATAATTCTTTCTGCGCTAACTTTAATCCTATTGGAACATGACTATGGCTACTATTACGAACAAAGATATGACCGCCATAACTGATGACGAGATTATCAATGCTGAGCAGTTTGAAGATATGCGCGACTTATTAGAAGAAGACTTTGTCGATTTGATACAAGTCTATCTTACTGATTGTCGTCACCGTATCACAAAACTCAGACAAGCTCAGCAAGAAGAAGATAATGCCAATGGCTTTGAGCTTGCTCATGCACTAAAAGGAGCCAGTGTCAATTTGGGCGCAACCCAAATGACGCGTCTTGGCAGTCAATTGCAAGAGCTTTGCCGTGAGCGTCTTATCAGCGAACAAGCCCCTCTTATCGAGGACATCGCCATTGCATTGCAACGTGCTGAGCAAGACATCAACCAGCGACTAGGACAGTAATGAGTAACAATGCACCCTCATCTTTAGCAACAGCAGTACCAAACGTCAGCAATTATTTGTCTTGTGTTCAAGTAGTGATGGTCAATACGACATTGCCTGCCAATATTGGTTCAGCAGCACGCGCCATGCACACCATGGGTTTATCGAGATTGACGGTGGTTGATCCAAAATTACCGATTGATGACACTAGCGTTTCTCATGCTGCTGGTGGCAGTGATTTGCTATCATCAGCAATCATCGCACCAACGCTTGAGTCTGCTATCGCTGATTGCCAGTTGGTATTTGCGGCCAGTAGTCGTAGCCGTCATTTGCCGCGTCCTGTGGTCACGCCGACACAAGCTGCCAAAATCATGCTGGATTTTATTGATAAGCAAAGCACGATTGACGGGCACGACAGTAATACAGCGCCCAATATTGCCATCCTGTTTGGGCGTGAAGATCGCGGCTTGACCAATGAAGAATTGGCTTATGCTGACTATCATGTTCAAATTGATGCCAATCCTGCTTATCCAGTGCTCAATGTCGCTTCAGCCGTTCAAGTGATCGCAAGCTTTATTTATGCTTATGCACAAACTCATATCCAAGCTGACAGCGAAGTTAATGATATAGCACAGGTAACTGACAACCTAGAGACGCTTGAACAAGGGATGCTTAATACCTATGTGCGCCAGCAATGGGATGAGCCAGCGATTACTCAACAGCAATTGCAACTGCTTACTGAGCGTACCACCGCATTAATGGTTCAACGCAAACTGGCAGATAGTGAAAACTTAAAATCGCTGCCATCACGCTTATCTAGACTCGGTTCCCGTATTCAACTCGACCAAAAAGAGTATCAGTTACTCAGTGCTCTGCTAGCAAAACTTTTAAAAAACTAACATTTAATAAGTTAATTTTCTTGCCACTATGGGCATTATTAGTAGTACAGGTAGTCATATCATTTAACAATAAAAAGGGATTTACGATGAATTGGACTGTTTACTTATCCGGAGAAATACACACTGACTGGCGACAGAAAATTATGCAAGGCGCGAAAGAACAGGGTTTAGACATTACCTTTATCTCAGCAGTCACTGAGCATGAAGCCAGCGATGCGGCAGGTGATGTACTCGGTAAAGATGACAATGGATTCTGGCGCGACCATAAATCATCCAAAGTTAATGCGATTCGCACCAAAAATATGATCCAAAAGTGTGACATTGCTATTATTCGTTTCGGTGATAAATATAAGCAGTGGAACGCCGCATTCGATGCCGGTTATTGCGCCGCGTTGGGCAAACCGTATATCACATTGCATGCTGAGGATATTATTCATCCGCTAAAAGAAGTGGATGCCGCGGCAATGGCATGGGCGCAAACGCCTGAGCAGATTGTTGAATTGCTCAAATATATTGTCAGTGATAGCTAAAGGATAGTAGTAATCGTCTGTAGATGAAGCGCTAATTATTGGCGTTTTATCTACAGACGATTTTTTATTTAAAGTACATTGCTATATTTTGTGCTATAAAACTGCTATAACTAAAGAGATTGTAACCAAAAATACGATAGGACGATTTATGTCATTGCCAACTGCTTTATTCAAATCGCTCGTCCGCATCAAAAGAGACCTAAAAGAAGATATCGATGCGGTATTCAATCGCGACCCTGCTGCGCGTAATAGTCTAGAGGTAATCTTAACTTACCCTGGCATCCACGCGCTTATTCTACATCGCGGCGCGCATTGTCTTTGGCAAAATGAGCAAAAGCTTGCTGCTCGAGTGATTTCTTATGGCTCGCGTATCATTACTGGTATCGAGATTCATCCTGCTGCTAAGATCGGTCGTCGGTTTTTTATTGACCATGGCATGGGTATCGTCATTGGCGAGACAGCAGAGATTGGTAATGATGTGACCCTTTATCATGGCGTCACGCTTGGCGGCGTTTCTTGGAATAATGGCAAACGCCACCCTACTTTGGAAGATGGCGTCATCGTCGGTGCCGGTGCTAAAGTATTAGGACCATTCACTGTTGGTAAAGGCGCTAAAATTGGCTCAAATGCTGTCGTGGTTAAAGCAGTGCCAGCAGGCGCAACCATGGTCGGTAATGCTGCGCGTATGATATCAGAGCATCATGACGAAAAAGGCAACCCTATTACGACCAAAGTCAATGATGCCAATCAACAAGAAAAAGCGGTTCAAGCTGCTTCTACCGAAAACCCCGCAGATAAAAAACCAACGAATCACACAGCGCGCGAAACCACTTTTCAAGCTTATGGCATTGATCCCATGTCACAAGACCCTGTTGCTGAAGCCTTTGCTAAAATGCTTGAACATATTCAACAATCAGAAAATCGTTTAGATCAACTACAAACTGCCATGTGCAAAATCGACCCTAACTTTTGCAAAAAAGAATATGACAAATTGTGCTTAGAAGATCTGGACGTGATTGGCAAAAGTAACATGAATGAGATAGGTGCTGAATCACAATAACTTTTTATTCTTGGGCTGAGTTTAGTATTAAGCTTAGCTTAGATTTTTCGTTTTATAACTGTCAGCTATCTATCCCTGCTACCAATTCTTTTATCCCTGCTCTCTCATGCGCTTTAAATGGATAGCGATTTGCCATTATTATCCATTCAGAATCATTATTTTTGCTTAGGCTATTATCTTTATCCAATTTAACAAGCAATATATCAATATCCATCGTGACTTGTTTTATACTTGTGGATGGTTCTTTTAAACGCTGTCTTTGACAATCGCACTCAAACTGTTTAAAAGATTGTTGTAGCTGCTGCAAGGTTACAGGCTTTGCCAAAGACAAATAAATACACTGATTGGTATAATCAGGTTTTGGTAATTCTATAGTGGCAGTGAAGTCAGGATTTTGAAAGGCTGTTGACAGTGTTATAGCACCAATACTTGTCAATCGCTCTCGGACACGCGGTAAGTGTATCTGCGGATCATGGTTGCTACCTAAGGCCAGTAGCACCGCCTTTACAGGCTGTGCTTGCAGCGTTTCGGGCTCGCAGCTTATCAGTGATTCAAATAAATCAGCCAAGGCTTTATGCATCATCAGACAAGCTAGTATTAGCTTGATTGGTAGATACGCTAGATGCGGCTTTGGCATAGCGGGTGAT
The DNA here is from genome assembly GCF_008369245.1 of Psychrobacter sp. ANT_H56B. Taxonomy (NCBI): domain Bacteria; kingdom Pseudomonadati; phylum Pseudomonadota; class Gammaproteobacteria; order Moraxellales; family Moraxellaceae; genus Psychrobacter; species Psychrobacter sp. ANT_H56B. The sequence goes on along the minus strand of NZ_VOBF01000013.1, from coordinate 40,907 downwards.
TTGGACACCAACTGCATCTGCTTGTTGAATAGCGGTAGGCTTAGCAATACTTAAGGTAATTTTATCGCAGCTATATTTTTCGAGCAATTTATCAGCGATTTGCCCAGCGAGATGTTCAAGCAGCTTTGCTTTAATAGCTTGGCACCACGCACTGACATCATCACAGACTTCTTTGTAATTTAGCGCATCGTTTACATCATCTGACACCGCAGCGCGGCTGATATCAGTTTCCATTGCGATGTCTATTAATAGTGGCTGCGTAATAGCGCGCTCCCATTCATAAACGCCAATCACTGCCTCTACTTTTAAGCCTTTTACAAATACGACATCAGACTGGGTGTGAAACATACAAATCCTTGTTAATAGTATTTTTACCATCAATTTTAGTTTGATGATTTATTTAGGCGTTAATGCTTCTTCACGTAGGCGTGCTGCTTTTAGCTGCTTGCTTGGGCGATGACGCCATAAATCGATACTGAATAATAGCAGACCCAGCCAAATTAAACCAAAGACTGCCAAACGATGTAAATCAAAAGGCTCATTGTAATAGAATACTGCCAAGAAGAAAATAAAGGTCGGCGTCAGATAATTCATAAAACTGAGGATACTATAAGCGACGAGCTTGGTGGATTTGTTAAACATCAATAGCGGTATCAAAGTAATAGGTCCTGCCAACATAAGCAGCCAAATAGAAGGCGTAAACCAAAAGCTGATATTACTACTCGCCACATCAGACTGCCAGAACCATGCGATAAAAATAGGCAATAGCATTGCTGTCTCGACAAACATTGCATCGACTGCTGTCAGAGGGGTTTGGCGCTGAATGGTGCCGTAAGTACTAAAGCTAAACGCCAATATTAACGATACCCACGGCAGGCTACCCAGCATGACAACTTGAATAACGACTGATAATAGCGCAAAACCAATTGCCACCCATTGCAAAGTACGCAGGCGCTCTTTGAACAGTAGCATCGACAACCCTACGCCAACCAGTGGTCCAATAAAGTACCCCAAACTGGCCTCTAAAATCTGGTTGTTATTGACCGCCCATACATAAGTGAGCCAGTTGATCGCGATGATAATACCTGACACAAAGGTATAGGCTATCCACCTCGGGTTTTTCTTTAGCGTGTCAATCCACTGCCAACGCTTGGTCACTACTAACACAACTAAAAGACAAGCAAAGGTCCAAACAATACGGTGACCAATGATTTCAGTGGCATTATAGTCCGATAATTGCTTAAAGTATAAAGGAAAAGCGCCCCAGATAGAAAAAGCTATCAGCGCGGTGACAATACCACGTCTGGTCGTTTTAATGGGAGCAGCAGGTTTTTTGATGACATTTTGGGTAGTCATAAGATAGGACAACTTTTTAGAGCAAAGCGCACCCTCACCCAATTATTATCATTGATGGTAATTTGGTGTTAAGAGTACAGGGTCACTACAGATAGAATAAAAGGTAAAAAGCAATGAGTTGATACTAGAAAACGTATCAACTCATTGCTGCCGAAAACCATAATTAAAATAATAAAATCAATAATAAAATTAATAGCTCATTTTATTGCTAAGCTATTATCATTGGCTCAAATTAAAGTTACTGCGTTAAGCACTCACAACGTCAATAGACATGCCAATTTGGTTGGCAAGTTCTGCAAATCCTGGGAAGCTGGTATTAACGGTTTCAACGCCTTCAATGGTAATCTGCTTAAAGGCGCGTAAGCTGGCAACCGCAAAACTCATAGCAATACGGTGGTCATGATGCGAGACAATATGTCCACCACCAAAAACCGCTTGGCTATTATTCACATCATTACTCTGACCGACCACCCCTTTACCTTCAATGATAAGACCATCTTCAGTAACGGTACAGTCAACGCCTAATGTCTGCAAGCCTTCTGCCATTACTGCAATGCGATCTGATTCTTTGACACGCAGCTCTTTTGCACCGGTCAAAAAGGTACGACCTTGGGCACAGCTGGCTGCGATAAATAATACAGGAAATTCGTCAATGGCAAGTGGTACTAGATACTCTGGTATTTCAATACCGACCAAGTTTGAGCTTCGAATAGTAATATCCGCTACTGGCTCACCGCCAACATGAGTCTCATTATTTAAGCTGATATCCGCTTGCATCAGCTTGAGAATATCAATAATGCCAGTACGCGTAGGATTGATACCGACTTGCTTCAAAGTCAACTCGCTACCTTGGCTAATAGCTGCAGCCACCATAAAGAATGCGGCCGATGAGATATCAGCAGGTACTGCGATATTACCGCCTGTGAGCGTGCCGCCGCCTTCAACACTGATACGATTGCCATCGACAGTGACTGGATAACCAAAAGCTGAAAGCATACGCTCGGTATGATCGCGGCTAACTTCAGGTTGAGTAACGGTCGTGGTGCCTTCTGCCCAAAGTCCAGCCAGCAATAAGCAAGATTTAATCTGTGCAGAAGCAACTGGCATATCGTATTCAGCCCCTTGTAGAGGTTTGCCAACACTATCTCGACCAGTAATACTCAATGGCGCTGTACCTTTTTGACCAGTGCTTTGAATCACTGCACCCATCTCACGTAATGGTGCTGCCACACGCTCCATTGGACGCTTATTTAGGCTAGTGTCACCCGTCAATACGCTATCAAATGCTTGCGCTGCTAAGATGCCTGAAAGCAGACGCATACTGGTGCCAGAATTGCCCATATATAAAGGTGTTTTGCTTGGCTTTAAGCCATTCATACCAACGCCATGAATGGTTAAATTTCCATTATCAGGACCTTCAATGGTCACGCCCATATCGCGAAACGCTTGCAAAGTGGCAAGCGCATCTTCCCCTTCCAAAAATCCAGTCACTTTAGTTACGCCAGTAGCAAGGCTACCGAGCATAATACTACGGTGAGAGATAGACTTATCCCCAGGAATGGCAATAGTGCCAGAGACGGTGTTGCTTGGGGTGATATTATAAGAAGCTGACATGGCAGAAGTATCCGTATAAGGGGTGCTGGCTAACATATGGCCAAAATGTCGCCGTGCGGCTTGCGCGCGGCCCAAAAGTCCCATCAGGGCGGTTGAATCTTTATCAATGATAAGCTGACGAATATCATTTAAATAAACGCTGTACTCATCAAGGGCGCTTACAATCGCGTTTTGGTTAGCAAAAAATATATCATGCCACATTTTAGGGTCGCTGGCAGCAATGCGGGTAAAATCACGAAAACCACCTGCGGCATAGCGGAAAATATCTAAATTATCATCATGGCTTGCCAGCTGTTCGACCAAATTAAAGGCGAGCAAATGCGGTAAATGACTGGTATGTGCCAATATAGAATCATGATGAGCGGCATCCATCGGCATGACGCTTGCACCCACTGCTTCCCATAACTGGCTTAGCTTGGCAATTGCTATATGGCTAGTCGTTGGTAGCTCACAGACAATAACGCTATGATTGACAAACAATGTAGCGCGGCGAGCATGATACCCTGAATTTTCGGCACCAGCAATTGGATGTGCAGGCACAAGCCCAACAGGCAATGTCTCGAACACAGTCTTGGCAGCATCAATAATATTAACTTTGGTACTGCATACATCGGTAATAATACAATCAATAGCAAGTAGACCACTATCCATTGCATTTTTGATATCTATAAATACCGCTTGTACCGCTTGTACTGGCACCGCAATCACTATCAAGTCACTATCAGATATCACGTCATTAAGTACTGAGCTACCAGCGTCTAGTAAGCCATGTTGAATAGCTTCCTCTAGACTTGGCTCGTGTCTATCGACTGCAACGATACGCTCAGCTAAACCATTGTCTTTAATCGCTTGCGCAAGACTTGCACCAATTAAACCCAAACCTATCACACACACTTGCTGGAATAGCGGCTGCGTAGAGGATGGAGTCAGTTTAGTTGCTGCTTGAATATTTACGGCGTGATTTATTTTTTGCATATTGTTTTAATTATTAGGTTGCTTATTAAATTACTTATTAGTTATTGATTTAATCATCGGTCAAAATAGAGCGCAGAGTATCAATCAGACGCATATTATCTTCTGCGACCCCTACACTAATACGCAGCCAATTATGCAAACCATAAACCTCTAGTTGTCGCACAATAACGCCTTGCTCAAGCAATGCCTGATAAATAAAAGCAGCGTTTGTGTCTTCCATCTCAACTTCTATTTCGACCATAATAAAGTTGGCATGTGACTTTATAAAGCCCAGTCCCAGTGCATCAAACTGTTTTTCCAACCAGCGCATCTGCTCGTTATTCATTAGACGAGTTTTTTCAATAAAGTCTTGATCCGCAAGTGCCGCTGCCGCTGCCGCCAGTCCAATGCGGCTCACATTAAATGGCTGACGAATGCGATTGAGTAAATCTGCCACAGCTACCGAGCTTAATGCATAGCCAACACGCAGACCTGCCAGCCCATAGGCTTTAGAAAAGGTGCGAACAATAACCACATTATCAAATTCATCTAACAGCGCCCGATTATTGCTCTCAGGGCTATATTCAATATAAGCTTCATCTAACACTACCAGTACTGAGCTTGGCACACTAGCGACAAACTCTCTCAGCTCAGCATGTTCAAGCTGTGTACCGGTTGGATTGTTCGGATTGGCGATAAAGACGATTTTGGTATTAGAGTTATCCTGAACCGCTTGGCTCATGGCTTTTAGGTCATGACCAAAGCGCTGAGCAGGCACTTCAACATCCATAGCACCCTGCATTTTAGCGAGCATCGAATAGACCACAAAGGCATACTGACTATAAACGATTGCATCATCTGCACCTACAAAACTACGTGCCAAGATATCGAGCAAATCATCAGAGCCATTACCCAAAGTAATCTGATCAACATTGACATCATTAAAATCAGCCAATGCTTGCTTTAGATAATAACCATTGCCATCAGGATAACGTGACAGCTGACCTAGCTGTTCAGTAATCGCTAGCGTAACGTGCGGTGAGCAGCCTATCGGATTCTCATTACTGGCAATTTTTACCACATCTGAAACACCATACTCTCGCGTTAGCTCTTCAATAGGCTTGCCGGTTTGATACGGTGTCAACGCCAAAACACTCTCGTAAGCAGGTACGAGCGGTAATAAATTTGACTCTGTCGATTGCGCAGACTGCATGATTAATCCTTAGATGTGATAACGCACCTATCATTGGCTAAGCCCATTAATGTCACTGGTGACCGCTATTTATGACAAGGCAATTTATAAACGCTTGCGGCTAATACTAATAAAACAATGACTCATAGAAACCAGTAAATTTATAGTACTGCTTTGGGATAAGAGCCTAATACACGTAAGTCTTTGACCAATGGACGAATATCAGCGATAGCAGCGCTCACATTTGGGTCTTCAATGTGTCCATTCATATCAATAAAGAAGACGTAAGCCCATTTATTAGGACGCTCAGGGCGCGTTTCAATGCTGGTCATAGACACGCCATGATACGACAAAGGTTTTAGGATTTCGATCAGAGCGCCCGCTTTGTCATGCGCTGATACCATAATCGAGGTTTTATCTTGACCTGATGGTGCAATTGCTTCATGACCAATAATCAAGAAACGGGTCGTATTGCTTGGATTGTCTTCGATATTGGAATAAAGCTTATGCAAATCATATTCTGCTGCTGCCACGTCACCCGCAATCGCTGCCGAGTGCCACTCGTTCTTCAAGCGACGTGCCGCTTCACCATTACTCGATACCGCAACACGCTCGACATTGGGATAATTCACATCAAGCCAATGACGACACTGCGCCAATGATTGCTGGTGCGAGTAAATACGGCTTAACCCATCAAGTTTGGTATGTTCAGCGACCAAAAAGTTTTGATGAATCGGCAGCTCGACTTCACCGATTATTTTTAATGTAGAAGATAAAAAGCCATCTAGCGTATGGTTGACTACGCCTTCAGATGAGTTTTCAACGGGCACGACGCCATACATTGCGGTGCCCGCTTCAACTTCACGAAACACATCAGTAATGGTATTCAGCGGTACAGTATCCGCCGCTTTACCAAAGTGCTTTAATGCAGCCGCATGAGTAAAAGTGCCCAGTGGACCCAAAAACGCAATGCGCTGCGGCGCTTCTAAATCAAGGCATACCGACATAATCTCTCGAAACAAGCGTGCCATTTTTTCATCGGCAATAGGTCCTTCATTACGCTCCATGACAGCTTTTAGCACTTGCGCCTCACGCTCTGGACGATAAAAGATAGGGTTGGCATTTTCAGCAGCAGAATCATTGGCAATGTGGTTCTTTTTGACGCTCGCCACTTGCTGAGCCAATTTGGCACGATTGTTAATCAGCGTCTGAATTTCGCAGTCTACCGCATCGATACTGCCGCGCAATGTATTCAAAAACTCTTTATCCGTTGCGGTAGTACTGATGCTTGCGGTGGTTTGGTTTAGATTATCATTGTTTTGTTCTGGTGACTGCTCACTCATTACCGCCCATCCTTTTTAGATTTTATTACTGTTAGGTATAAATACTTGTCAATGATGACCATAAATACTTCGTTAAAAGACATGAAGACTTTTTAAAGAACATAAATATTTTTGCTCTTATATCACCAATTTATCATTATTGGTTTTTTAAAGCAGCGCTATGTTCTTAGTAAAGTTCGTAGTATTCGTAAAGCTCAACCACTGACCGGCTCTACTATAACAAAAACTACGGACAGTGCCCATTCGTAAATGAACGTAAAGTGGCAAATCGCTATAAATCTTAGCATAGTTAAGCGATATATGGGCTTAGCCTGCTAAAACTATCAGGTAACATGTGCCTAAATCTATGTTACAGTTTAAACGGACACAGGATTTTATCCATAATAGACCACAACCATCCATAAGAAAATAACACCATTAATGAATAATACCAAGGATATCTGATGAGCGCATTACAACAGCTTCGCACTATGACCACCATTGTCGCTGATACAGGCGATCTTGCCGCCATTGAGCGTCTAAAACCTATCGATGCGACCACCAATCCAAGTCTAATTACCAAAGCACTGATCCATCCTGATAATGAAGCGGTATTATCAGAAACCATGAGCCGCCATCGAGATGATATCGATGCGGTAATTGATGAGCTAACCATTCAAATCGGCTGTAATATTTTATCTTTAATTGAAAGACGTGTCTCAACTGAGGTCGATGCTCGCTTGTCCTATGACACACAAGCGACCATTGATAAGGCATTGGCATTCATGGAAGCCTATCAAAAAGCAGGTATCGACTCAGAGCGTGTGTTGATTAAGATGGCAGCGACTTGGCAAGGTATTGAGGCGGCACGCTACCTTGAAACTCAAGGTATACACTGCAATCTCACCTTGCTCTTTGGGCAACATCAAGCTATCGCTTGTGCAGATGCTGGTGTGACCTTGATATCCCCTTTTGTTGGACGTATTTTGGATTGGCAAAAACGCCAGCAAAACCGTCAAAACATACCTGTCTCTGATGACATGGGCGTACAATCGGTTAAGCTCATTTATCAATACTACAAGCAGCATGGCTATAAAACGCAGGTAATGGGCGCAAGTTTCCGCTCAACTGAGCAGATATTGGCGCTGGCAGGCTGTGATTTACTGACCATTGCACCTGACCTCATTGATGAGCTAGCAGCAATGGATATCGAGGTTACACGTCAATTATCAGAAAGTATGTCAATGGACATGACAGATATGACACGAGTGAGCTTAAGCGCTGAAGAATTCAGTAGCGCCTATCAACAAGATACCATTACTCAAGATCTTTTACCAAAAGGCATTGACGGCTTTATCGGTGCGCGTGATGAGCTTGCTCATATGTTAGCGAGTATGCGCAGCTAAGCTGTATATATGATTAATATGGGCGTATAACCAAGCCTATCTGGCTTGAGAGTTACTTACTAAAGCACTATAAAACAGTGGAAATATTACATAGGTATACGCAGCAGGTAATAAAAGAAATTTGCCTGCTCATAGTAAGTTGGCTATTATGAGCGACCTAAAATGACTACAAGCAAGGCTTAATTATGAAACGGCTAGCAGTGATATTAGCAAGCAGTACGCTTGCGATTGGTGCTCATGCAGTAAACTGGTCAAAAGTAACAGAAAGTCAGACCGGTTCCATTTTTAGCTTAGATTTGGATTCTATCGAACGCTCTGACATCAATATCCTTGATGAAAAGCGGGTCGAAAATGTTACCGTCTCCATTCGTAGAACCTACCCTGCATTAAAAAGTACAACGAGTGATAGTAAAGAAAGCGGTATTCATCATAGCGACCAGCAATGGCTTATCTCTTGTAAGGACGCCAGCTATTACAGACGGGCATACGTTTATTATACCGCTGACGACAAAGTAATAAAGTCTTGGCAATCAGAAAAACCCCTCCTGACTACCAAAGATTTTAAAATTACTGCCCCAAAAACTGTCAGTCGTATACTAGTCGAGCAAGCTTGTAAAAATTACGAGCAAGCCAAATAGCACACGTAACATACAAGCAGTCTAAAAAACCCTGATTAAAAAAGCGCGCTGAATAGGTTCAGCGCGCTTTTTTAGATTGTTTTAGTCATATCATCTCAAAGCCATAGAAAACTGGCTTTTATCGCATTTTACTTATAATTAAGGTACCCTAAAAACACTACGGTACTGCTGGTATAAATTTTTTGCAGCCTCTGTCTGCGTAGGCACAGTAAGCAAGAAAAATTAATACCAGCAGCACATAATGTATCGATATTACTTTTTATTTTTACCGACTATAAGTAAAACTGCCTGTCATTTACGCCTTCAATACCGTATAAACAGGCACTGGAAAATCGCCATGTAAATCCACCAAATCTAATAAGACTAATGCACCAACGACCGTATGATCGGCTGATTGACATAGCTCATAAGCGGTGGTCAATGTGCCGCCCGTTGCCAAGATATCATCAATCAATAGCACGCGCTCTGGTGGCAGATTGTTTTGCATCTCAAGAGTATCTTTACCGTACTCTAACGCGTAGGCTTTATTGGCAACAGGCGGTGGTAACTTGCCGGGTTTACGTAGCAAAATCATACCTTTACCCAGACGTCCTGCCAGCAAACCTGCAAACACGAATCCACGGGCTTCAACAGCACCCAAACAATCCACCTCATCCATTATGCCTTCAGGTAGGACAGACAGCAGTGCATCAATGACTTCATTAATGTGACTGCGTAGTAACGGTGTAATATCATAAAAATCAATGCCGACTTTAGGGAAGTCTGGTACTGTGCGAATGATGTTCCAAAATGGATGATCGGTATTGAGCGTATTCGATGACTCGATTGCGGTATCAACTGCTGTAACAGCGGTGTTTGCGCTCATAATAACCCTTAACGTCTATAACTTAGATAATGATGTAACAATAGCAAATAATCTATGCATCGGAAAATTAACGGCGGTTATTATAGAATAATTGCCTTTAATATTGCGCGGCAATGGGGAAAACACCACTTATTAAGTCAATAAAATCAGGCATAGTGACTTGATAAACGTTTATTAATCTCAATATACAAGTGTAAACTTAACTATGAAAACAACGGTTATATGCTAAACTAGCTGCGTTTTTACAGTCTAAATATTGACGGTAATCATTCTTGATGTGCCATCAATATCACCTTAAAAACGTATAGTAACACTGGTAATAATCGATAGGACTCTTTATGAAACGTTATGAATGTATTGTCTGCGGCTGGATATATGATGAAGCACTGGGCTGCCCTGAAGAAGGTATAGCACCGGGCACCAAATGGGATGATATCCCTGATGATTGGACATGCCCAGAATGCGGCGTTGGCAAGCTTGATTTTGAGATGCTAGAACTTTAAGCCAATGACCTTTTAGATAGGACCGTTCATGACAGAAAAAAACAACATTGATAATGCTGCTAAATTGCCTGATTCATTGGATAGCAGCTCAAGTTACCCGACGCCTGAATGGCAAAAATTTGGTGAGCATTTGTGGGGCGCATCAGACCTCAGTGAGCATCTTTATCAAGCCATGATAGATATCGGCGACGGTATTGAGCTGTGTGTTGAAGCTGGTGGTAATCCTAATCATCCGCCACTGCTTATGATTATGGGACTTGGCTCGCAAATGATATTTTGGCCAAATCATTTTATTAAGCGCCTTATTGATGCCGGTTTTTTTGTGATTCGTTTTGACAATCGTGATATCGGTTTGTCCTCTAAAGTACAAATCGATGGTCTACCGCGTATTAGTCAGCTTAAAATGATGATGCGCCTGCAAACAGGACTGTCTAATAAAGGTGCACAGGTTGCCTACAATTTAACCGACATGGCAGAAGATACGGCGCGTTTAATCAAGGCTTTGCAGCTTGGCAAAACACATTTGCTGGGTGCTTCTATGGGTGGCATGATTGCCCAAATCGTAGCGGCACGTTATCCAAGCCTAGTACAGCGGATGGCATTGATGTTTACCACCACCAACCGTGCCTTTTTAAAACCACCAAAGCCTAGACAGCTATATACGCTGATTAATCGCCCTGAGAGCCACTCTGAGCGTGATATCGTGCGCCATAGCGTTTGGTTTATGAAGACTGTTGGTACGCCAGGGCATGTAAATGTGCGCATGGTACGTGATATTGCCAAGATACGGTATCAGCGTAACTTTCATCCGCTCGGTACGGTGCAGCAGCTCAATGCTATCTTGGCATCAGGTTCTATCAGTCGATTTAGTAAACAAGTCAAAGCACCTACTATCGTATTACATGGCAGCGCTGATGGCTTAATTCCTGCCTCACAAGGTCGCGTGGTAGCCAAAACCATCCCTAATGCCAAATTTCATTTGATTGAAGGCATGGCGCACGATATTCCTGAGTACTATCAGCCGTATATGGTTGATTTAATTAGCAATCACTTATTAGAGAAATAACGTTAATACGCAAGTTTGTGAAATTTTCCGGCTACAAAAAAGAGCTTATAGCAATCATGAATCGCTATAAGCTCTTTTTTTGGTCAAAATAAAATATGCTGTTAGGATTTAATCACAGGCGACAGCCTCGCCTTCTTTGTCAATACACATCTTAGTGCCGTTCTCTAGCCTGCCAATCCAAGCCTTATCCGCTACAAACACAAAAGAAGGTTTGTCCTTATAGCGGCTATCAAGACTGAGGCTCTTATTATTGGAATCATTAAAGTTATTAGAGCCGTCAAAATCCTTAAAGTTAAAAGGAATCACAAGCTCGCCGCCAAGATTGATAAAGCCCCACTCTGCATCAATGCGCACGCCCGCTAGCCCTTCCGAGAATGGACGTACTTCGTCGAAAGAATACGTAATCATAGTGACATTATTATCATCAACAAATCCCCATCTACCGTCTTGTTGACGCGGCTGCAGCGTGGTAAAGCGATTAATTGGTATGGAAGCTGAATTTTTCTGTGTGCTATTTGCGCGAGCACTAGGTGTAACTTCTGATTTACTGGCAGCGGTTCGGTCATTTACACGGCTGTTTTTGGCACTCTTACCATCATTACTTTTACTATTATCTTTTTTGACACCAGCATTTTGAGTATTAGTACTTTGAGTATTGGCGTTCTTAATATTGCCCTCTTTATCAAGCCAGCTTATCGCTTTGTTTTTACGTACACGAGCCATACCGCCTCGGTAATCATCAATATCACTAATCGCTGCTGAAAATGGAACAATAGTCCTATTTGCCGTATCGATGACGCCATAGTGACCGCCCTGCTTGACCACGATACGCCCTTCAGATACCGGACGCGCCCAACCTTGACCGTCATTTAGCACATCGTACATCACAGGAATTACTTCACGACCTTGCATATTCAGATAACCGACATGACTATTACGCATGACAGGCAATAGACCTGCTGATATTTTATCTGCATCCACTTTTTGATAGCGCGTTAAATCAACAAGGCTTTTACCTTGCTTATCGATAAGGGCTACCGGTGCGCCAAAGTCTTTCACCGCTAAAAAATAACCACTACTCGCCGTACAAGAGACGTTCTTATAATAACTCTTAGGGATTTTACAGCTGGCAGCTTGCGCGCTTGGTATGACAAATAACGCGGTTGTTAACATACCAATTGTCAGAGCACAGCGCTTTATTAGGGATGACTGATTTTCAGATGTCGTTAATAACAGTGATCGTTTTGATAAGGTACGTTGGAGCATAAGCAAACCTAAGCTAAAGTAATGATGGCGGTTAAGGCAATTTAAATGAGATATTTTAAGGGTATTAGTTTTTTAAGCTGATGATATTACAATATAAAAGTAGAAATGAGGGTAACAAATCGCAGTAAAAACGCCAATGATATTCCTGTAAGTATATTAATTGGCAGTAGGTTGTCTTTATACTTTAGATGAAACCTTAGAAAGTTCATATTCTCTAAAGTCATAAAATACTACTATAAAATAAAAATAAATAATATCAAACCATTTCAATTTTAGCTCAAAACATCGACAATACGGCTTGTGGTAAAGATGATGTCTTTAATACGCAATAATTGAAATAAAAGTTGTCATGATATAAGGATAATATATGGCTATTGCCTCTTCACGCTCCGCTGCTACTGGCTTGCTCATTGGCTGTGTGATCTTTGGTTTGGGCAGTTTAATCGTCGCTCATGTTGACATCGGTGGCTGGGCAATGGCTTTTTGGCGCTTGGCTATTTCAGGCGTGGTGTTTGCGGTATTAGCAAAAATGACAGGGCAACGGCTACCGCGCTCAAAACGTGCTGTTTTTTATGGCTTATTATCGGGTGCATTTTTAGGTTTGGATTTGGCACTGTGGCACGAGAGTATCTATGCGGTGGGTCCCGGCATTTCAACCTTACTAAACAGTTTACAGATTTTCTTTTTGGCAGCCATTGGCTTTCTATACTTTAACGAGCGCCAATCTATATTACAGCTTGTCAGCTTGGTCTTGGCAATGTTGGGTGTGGCAATGATCGGTAGCCCAGAATTTGCCCAGAATAAGGCTGCTACTTGGGGATTTATTACTGGTATCGTGTCAGGGGCTATGCTCGCAGCATCAATGACCTTTATACGTAAGACCCATGATACTGAGCCGACGCCGATATTCATGCTTATGCAGCTGATTAGTATTGGGGGCGGACTGGCAATGATTGTGCCAATGTTTGTCTTTGATATGGGTAATATATTGCCTAATAGCTGGTCTGATATTGGCTGGATATTGATTTATGGTACGGTCATGCAGTGCCTAGCATGGGGGCTTATTGCCTACTCTATTCCCAAGCTGTCTTTAGCATTAACTGGATTGCTATTATTGACCGAGCCGGTTGCGGCATTGGTAATTGATTATACTTGGCTTGATAAGCCCATCAATACCCTACAATGGAGCGGTGCGTTACTCACGATGTTTGCCATTTATTTGGGTTCGTTAAAGCTTAAACCACGCGCCCTACGCCGTTATCGGTTTTTTGCACGGTTTTATAAGCGTGATTATAAGTAAAGCTCGTACAGAACAGTAACGATTATAAACAAGCGCCATAATAGATAAAAGCCACAATGATTATTGTGGCTTTTGCTTATCAATATAGTGAGTTATTTGAAGCTTAAGATAGTAAAAAAGTTAGTCTTTTTGGCGATTAAATAGAGCGTTAAGCACAATTGCTGTTAAGGTAGCCGTACCGATGCCACCCAAATCAAAGCCGCCTAGATGCAAGCTAAAGTTACCGGTTCCCATGATAATAGTGACTGCTGCGATGATAAGATTGCTGTTTTTACTAAAGTCGATATGGTTGTCTATCCAAATTTTCGCACCAGCAATCGCAATCAAACCAAAGACTACAATAGATGCACCGCCCAATAATGCTGGTGGAATGGTTTGAATAATCGCACCAAATTTCGGTGACAAGCCCAGCATGATAGCAACCACACCTGCTACGACAAAAATAGTCGTACTATATACTTTGGTGACCGCCATCACGCCGATATTTTCTGCATAAGTCGTCACACCTGTACCACCAAAACCTGCCGAAAAAGTCGTCGCTAAGCCATCAGCAAAGAAGGCGCGCCCCATATAAGGCGTTACTCGCGCTTTAGTCATGCCTTCTACCGCTTTAAAATGTCCCAAATTTTCAGCAACTAGAATAAAGGCGACAGGGGCAATTAATATAATGGCGCTCATCTCAAAACGCGGCGCATGAATACTTGGCAGACCAAACCATGAAGCCGCCGACACACTACTAAAATCAATCGGCACGCCATAGCCCAATACATTGGTCATCACAAAATAAGCAATATAAGATAATATTAAGCCAACTAATAACAGCAAACGACGTAGCATGCCGCGGGTAAATACCGCTACCCCACTGATAAGCAATACCGTTAACGTGGCCATCCATGCATCAAATTGGTTGGCAGACACCCCTTGAATGGTTACGGGCGCTAAATTAAGACCAATAATCATTACAATCGCACCGGTAACAATCGGTGGCATTAAGCGCTCAATCCAGCCTGTACCCGTCTTCATGACCAGCAGACCTATCAATGCATAAATAATACCGCAGGCCATAATGCCGCCCAATGCAACATTCAGATTGGAATTAAACCCTACGCCAGCATATGCCGTCACGGCAATCACGGGACCAATAAAAGCAAAACTAGACCCCAAATAACTTGGCATACGTCCACCGGTAATCACAAAAAACATCACCGTACAAATACCAGACATCAAAATAGCTAAGTTAGGGTCAAAGCCCATTAATAATGGCGCAAGCACTGTCGCCCCAAACATCGCAAAGGTATGCTGTATACCAAGCAGCATGCTTTTTGAGGGCGGTAAATACTCATTAATGCCAACCGGATCCCGATCCAAATCACCGCCATATGGACGCCATGTTGGAAACCAGCGACCATTATCAAAGTCTGGGTTGTGCGGTAAGTTCATTGTCGCCGAGCCAGTTGCAACATCAATACCTGCTGCTTCTAGTGCATTTGGCGTTGATGGTTCTTTCTGACTATGCGGCGTCGATTGAGACGAGTTTTCTGGAGGGGTTATCATGCGCGATTGTCCTATAGGCTTAAGCTAATAATAACAGACTGGTAATAACTAACTAACGATACAGGCTAATAATAGCTCGAATAAATAAAGAGATAACAAATAACGCTATTTACTATAAGTGCTGTTATAAATAGTGGCTATTATATGAGATCGCTATCTATACAATAAAAAGTTAATGGAAAAATAATGAAATCTAGCTATTACTAACTACGGATTCTTGTATGGATACAGAGCTATTTTTGATATTTTTAACACACTGTCTCTCTTGCTTAATCTTAATATATCGCAAGAACATCCTTTTTACTTCTATGTTTTTCTACACTATTTTTCTATCTCCAATCAGCTGTTTGGAAATATCATAATAATAGGTATTATTTTAGAGTATTACCACATTTTGCTAGCTGTATTGACTAAGATATGCTTTACTAAATTCAACGCTTTGGCTGCTCATACCGTGTATTCTATAGCGACAGCTAACTTACAGGATGTTACATAAGCGTTGATGCCGAGCATCATAACGGAATTTAATAATAAACAACAGCTATTATTCACCCGTCACTCGAACGAACACGTTTAAACATTTTCATAGACAATGCACTAAATTTATCGATGATCGATACTTATTATCTATTGTTGCCCATTATAATATTATATGGGCGCAGTAGTCTTTGCTATGCGGTTTTTCTGAATCCCTTTTATTTTTTGGTAACTTATTATGATTAGTGTCTTTGATTTATTCAAAATCGGCGTTGGCCCATCAAGCTCTCATACAGTTGGTCCTATGATAGCGGCTAACTTGTTTGTACAGTCACTCCTAAAGCAAACCAATCTGAGCGACATCCAGTCTTTAGAGATTGAGTTATATGGCTCGCTTGCGGCAACTGGTAAAGGACATGCTACAGATACTGCCATATTACTGGGCTTACTTGGTCATGCACCTAGCACCATCGATACGCGTTTGACCAGTGAATATCTGGCACCGATCTTTTCAGATAATCAACTCAATATCGCAGGCGAGCACGTTATTGCTTTTGATACAGAGCGTGATATTCACTGGTATGATGAGACGGTTCTACCTTATCATCCGAATGCTATGACTATTCGTGTGTCTTTGGCGAATGGCAGCCATTACCAGCAGACTTATTATTCCGTAGGAGGTGGATTTGTTATCAATGAAGAAGATGCGACCAATCCTGATGAAGATAATGCAACGCCGACTATCGATGTTATTCCTTATCCTTTTGATAGCGCCGCAGAGCTATTAGAACAATGCCGTAAACATCACTTGAGCGTGAGCGAGCTGGTATTAGCAAACGAATGCCATTACCGTGAGCAGGCAGAAGTATTTGCGTATTTAGATTCTATTTGGGAGTCGATGCAAGATTGTGTGACCCGTGGCTGCCAAAACAGCGGTATTTTACCGGGTGGCCTAGATGTAAGACGCCGCGCTCAAGCACTATACGTGCAACTGTGTGCTGAAAAAGACCAGCCGATTGCGCAAAATGACAAACTGGTTGCGATGGATTGGATTGATTTATATGCATTGGCAGTCAATGAAGAAAACGCCAATGGCGGCAATGTGGTCACTGCTCCTACCAACGGCGCCGCAGGTATCATTCCTGCAGTGATGCATTATTATCGCGATTTTTTATCAAACTATAGCCTTGATGGCGCGCGCAAGTTTTTGTTAAATGCCACAGCAATTGGCAGCTTAATCAAACAGAATGCTTCAATATCAGGCGCCGAAGTGGGCTGTCAAGGCGAAGTCGGTTCAGCTTGCGCAATGGCGGCGTCTGCATTGGCAGAAATCCTAGGCGGAGATCCTGCTAAATGTCTCAATGCTGCTGAAATTGGTATCGAGCATAACTTAGGTCTGACCTGTGATCCTGTTGGTGGCTTAGTCCAAGTACCTTGCATCGAGCGCAATGCGATGGGCGCAGTCAAAGCAGTCAATGCTGCACGACTTGCCTGTCGTGGTAATGGTCAACATTTTGTCTCTTTAGACAAAGTCATTGAGACTATGAAAGTTACTGGCGCTGACATGTTAGATAAATACAAAGAAACTTCTCGCGGTGGATTGGCGGTATATGCAGACAATCGTATACCGACTGCCACGCATGGCGTCAGTGTGAAATACAGCCAATGCTAATGATTGGGCAGCTTATAGCTGAATAGAACATATAAATCCTATTATAAAAAAGACCTCTAATGATTAGAGGTCTTTTTTCAAGCTAACTGCTATTGAATTAACAATAGTGCTATTTATTCCAAAAGCTACTTAATAAGCAATTATTCCGCTTTTTTTGACACTACTTGGTTCAGTATCCAAACTGGCTTAACCGCATTCGTTACTTCATCCATCATAGCTTCTTGACGAACGTCCAAAACATAACGATAATTTGGCTCATACGTAAAACCTTGAATATTACCATTTAAAGGGGTGTAGTTTTTCTGATACGTTTGGCGATACTGCAAGCACTCTGACTCAATCATGGCACCATTAGAAGCTTGTAGCTCACAAACTGCTTTTAGCGGGGCTATCTCTATTTTAAAACTTGGAATGTTAATGACTTTAACTACTGCCGCTTCACCTTCAACGACCATGGTACGCGTATCGTCAGTTGCCATGGTTGAACAACCTGATAAAACAAACGTTGCCATCACTGCTGCTAATGCTAACTTTTTCATCATAAAATCCTCAATATATTCATAGTTTTATTTGTTTGGACTCAATTTATTCATTTTAGAATAAACAGTTTTTCGATATCACTTAATCATTTATTATTAACTAGACCAGTATAGGGCGCAAAGTAACTGCGCCTCTACAACTGCTTTGTAACTTAACGTCAGCTTTTGCAACGGTTGTTAATTAACAGTAAATAAATATTTTTGATATTACCGACAAATACGTCTTACTTTCAGTGATATCAGTGTAAAACAGTAAATAAAAAACGCTCAGAATCATGATGATTCTGAGCGTTTTTTATAATTAAGTATTAAGATTGTTTAGCTACGATAGTCCGCATTTATTTTGACATAGTCGTAAGATAAATCGCAGGTGTAAACGGTGTCATGGGCATCACCGCGCGCAAGATCGATATGAATGGTAATCTCAGGACGGCTCATGACTGTCTTGCCAGCCTCTTCCGTGTAGCTTGATGCCACACCACCATTTTGACAAATCATCACTTCGTCTAAATAGACATCGACTTGCTCAGTATCAAGGTCTTCAATACCAGCATAACCGACAGCTGCTAATATACGCCCCCAATTGGCATCACTGGCAAAAAATGCCGTTTTGACTAAGGGTGAATGCGCAACAGCATATGCCACATCACAACACTCTTGCGTGGTTTTGCCACCTGTGACTTTTACCGTCATAAATTTGGTGGCGCCTTCACCATCACGTACGATCAGTTGTGCCAAACGTATAAAGACTTCAGCTAAGGCGTCAAATACCGGCTGATAGTGAGGATGTTCAGGGCTGTCAATAACATCTGAGCTCGCAGCGCCTGTCGCTATCAATACACAGCAGTCATTGGTCGAGGTATCACCGTCGACCGTAATACGGTTAAAAGATTGCTCATTGATAGCACTTAACATCTCTTGTAATAAGTCAGCAGCGATATTGGCGTCGGTTGCCACATAGCCAAGCATGGTCGCCATATTTGGGCGTATCATGCCTGAGCCTTTTGACATGCCAGTAATATGATAGCTACTGTCGGCAATATCTACTTTTTGGCTGGCAAGCTTTGGAATCGTATCTGTGGTACGGATACCATTTGCAGCAGCAAGCCAATTATCAGGCGCTAGATTGGCTAATGCGTTGTCTAGTCCAGCGATAATTGCCTCACTATTTAATGGCTCACCAATAACACCCGTCGAAAATGGCAGTACTGCATCACTGGCCACGCCAGCTTTAGCAGCCAATGCCGCACAGATATCTGTGGCGCGGCGTTTGCCATCAGCACCGGTTCCAGCATTAGCATTACCAGTATTGGTCACCAAGTAACGCGGTGAAGCTGTGGCAAGGTGCTCACGCAATACGCGTACAGGTGCGGCACAAAATGTGTTTTTGGTAGTCACAACCGCAGTGGCTGCCTCAGCCGCAATCTCGATGACCACAAGATCATCACGATCTTTATAACGGACACCTGCAGCGGTGGCACTTAATTTAATGCCTTCAATAGGATAAATCGTCTCAGGTACTGCAACATTACCAACCGCCATAGCTCATTCCTTATTTGTTCATATTTGGATGTTTTATTGGTGATACCGCTTTGCACATAATGCTGAAAATATTATACTTTATTTAAATCAAATGCTGTCCAAATGGGCGCATGGTCAGAAGGTTTTTCCATAGCACGCAGCTCGTAACTGATGCCAGCATCAACACAGCATTCAACAAGATCATGCGTACATAAAATATGATCGATGCGCAATCCGCGCTTAGGATCATCGTCAAAACCACGACTACGATAATCAAACCAGCTGTATAATTCTGTACTTTCTGGATAATGCAAGCGATAGGTATCGGTCAGCTCACGTGACATAAGATTGCTATACCACTCACGCTCCTCTGGCAGGAAGGATGTTTTTCTATTTTTTAACCAACGCTTAGCATTTACTTCACCGATTCCAATATCGATATCTTCTGGGGCAATATTCATATCACCCATAATCACCAGCGAGCGCCCTTCTGCTTTTAGCGTATCAATATATGCCATTAAATCAGCATAATAAGCACGTTTCATCGGGAATTTGGTCGGATGATCTTGGCTCTCTCCTTGTGGAAAATAGCCATTAAGCACATCAATCTCACGCCCATCAAACTCATAACGGGCGTGAATAAAGCGTTTTTGTGCCTCAGCGTCTTCATCAGGAAAGCCTTTTTGCACAAAGATAGGCGCAACTTTCGATAATAATGCCACACCGTAATGCGCTTTCTGTCCAAAATACTCGACGTGATAGCCCAAGCCTTCTATATTTTCAAGGGGAAACTGCTCATCATGCACCTTGGTTTCTTGCAGACCCATGACATCAGGATCGATAATATCTCGCACCGCCTCCAGCTGATGTTGACGAGCTCGGATACCATTGATATTAAAACAAACAAAACGGGTCATAAATTATCCTATCCTATATAAATAACTGCTTTGATAAGTAAATGCAGTTTTAAAATGCACTTATAAATAAATCTAAAATAAAACAAATACGGCTATGATAGCAGACATAGACAGCGCTAGCTGTTGCACCCTTTTATATCTTGAGTTAGAGTGTTTGTTTGGTCTAATTACTTGGCTGTTTGCCGTGTCATTTTATCAAAACATGCTATCAATCCATTCTTATTGACTTTCCTACTTTTTATTAACTCATGCTTATCAAGCAGCGGCATTTAAACAACTTATAACACCCTATTATTAAAAATCTATTGAGCATTATTATGACAAAAACAACTGATAAGAACCCAACTGCCGTATCAAAACCTCACATAATTACGCCGTTATTTGCGACCAACTATAATGTCTACATCAATCATACTGATGCTGGCGGTATAGTCTATCATGCCAATCACTTAGTGTTCTTTGAAAACTGCCGCCGCGATTGGTTTACTCAATTGGGATTAAATGGTTATTTCTTGGAGACCAATGACGGTCAGATTCAGCATTTCGTCGTCACTCAAGCGGACTTGCAATATAAGCGCGCAATTTTATTAGATGAGGTCATTAATGTACGCATTGATAACGTTGAGATAAAACCTGCCAGCATTGTATTTTATCAAAGCATTTATCGTCAGCCCTCTCAAGAGAACACTGCTGACAATGTAAAAGCGGTTTTGCTAAGCAGCACTAAAATCGTTGTTGCCTGTGTACAAAATCAAATCACACCGGATGCTATAGAGAATGATGCGTCAAATAAAACCATCTCAAATACCGCGCCAATGCGCCCTATTCGTGTGCCAAAAAAATTGCGTGTTGCTATTGAGCAAGCAATTTCAGAATATAATAAGTAACTTCTTAAGTCTTTTTAGAAAAATCTGTTTTTCCTACGACAATAATTAGTCATCTTCTCTTTTTGTATGATATATAGAATCGATTTGATTTAAAACCGATACAGCTCTACTGCTATAGATTTTTCGTAGCCCCTGTGAAGCATGCTATGCCTACAAGGACTGCAAAACATTCATTCCAGTCTCGCTGTATCATTTTTACATTGAGCGGGGTATAGACCTTTCTATATATTCATTTATAAGGATATTTCCTGTACTGAGCAGTACTCTTATCATCATAGTGCCTTAGCCTAGATTCATGCTAACGTATTGCTTAAATGTATCATTATATATTTGATATATTATTTTTTTGTGGTAGATGGTTGGTAGAAAAAATTAATTCAGCTAATTTTTTAAGATTACTCAAATAGTTTTTTGATCAAACACTTATTTTTTACCATTTACTGATGCCAAATAACCCAATAACACCAGCAGTCTGTCAATGGATAAGGATATTATCAAATTCAGCGATCGCTTTTATGTCAGCGCTGTTTTTTTATTGACAAGGATCTGACTGCTTAGCTAGCAACATTTAACCTCTCTCATATTTCAAGGACGCTGACTATGACGCCAAATAAACCTTGGCTTGCAAATTACCCTATTGGTGTGCCAAAGACGATTGATCCAGACAAATATAGCAGTATCATGGAGCTATATGAAGAGTGCTTCGATCGCTTTCGCATGCATCCTATGACCATCTGTATGGGCGTTACTCATACCTACGACGATGTCGATAAAGCTTCTATCGCGGTTGCTGCATGGTTACAGGCAAAAGGTCTGCCTCAAGGTAGCGTAGTCGCGCTTATGATGCCAAACGTGCCGCAATACTTGCCAACGATGATTGGTATTTTGCGCGCCGGTTATATCTGTACACCCGTAAATCCTCTGTATACTGGTCGCGAGCTACGCCATCAATTGAATGACTCTGGCGCTCAGGTTATTTTTGTCGTCGATAACTTTGCTCAAGCACTTGAGCAGGTAATTGAAGAAACCCATATCAAACACATTGTCCTATCAAAAATGGGCGATATGATGGGTCTAAAAGGTATATTGGTCAACACCATTATCCGTCAGGTCAAACGCTTGGTACCCAAGTATAATCTGAATGACCCAAAATACGACGTCACTAAGTTCCCTGATGTGCTCAAGAAAGGCAAAAACCTGCCGTTCCAAAAGCCAAAACTGTCTTTGAGTCAAACTGCCTTTTTGCAATATACAGGTGGTACAACAGGGCTTTCTAAAGGCGCTATTTTATCTCAGCGTAATATTGTCGCAGGCGCGATGCAGTCAGAAGCTTGGACTCGCCCTATTACCTCAGAGATTAATGAGGTATATATCAATATGGTAATGGCACTGCCGCTGTATCATATTTTTGCCTTTATGCTGAGCTCACTGGGTATGCGTGCAGGTTACACCTTTATATTGGTTCCTAACCCGCGTGATATACCAGGCTTTGTTAAGACGTTATCAAAACAGCCCTTCCATATTTTCCCTGCGGTCAATACCTTGTTTAAAGGCTTACTCGACAATCCGAACTTTAAAAACCTAGATTTTAGCTCACTACGTATCTCACAAGCAGGCGGTATGGCAGCGACTGAGCAAACAGCAAGACGCTGGCTTGAGACGACAGGCTGCGCTATGATTGAGGGTTGGGGAATGACGGAAGGGGTTGCGGTTGGTACTGCCAACGTCATCACTGATCGCAAGTTTAATGGTACGATTGGCGTCCCTGTCCCTAGTGTTGATGTCATTATTATCGATGACGAGGGCAACCCTGTCGGTGCCAATCAAGCAGGCGAGATGTGTGTCAAAGGACCTAACGTTACCTCAGGTTATCTAAATAGAGACAGTAGTGATGACTTTACCAAAGATGGCTACTTCCGCACTGGTGATATCGTCAGCATGGACGAGAAAGGCTACTTTAGACTATTAGACCGTAAAAAAGACATGATTTTGGTGTCAGGATTTAATGTATTTCCAAATGAGATTGAGTCGGTCATGCTTGATTGTGACGGCATTATCGATTGTGCTGTCATCGGTATCCCTGATGAGAATCAAGGTGAAGCGGTCAAAATCTATGTTGTCCCTGCTGATAATAATGTCACCAAAAACTCTATTAAAGAGTTTGCTTTAGACAATATGACTGGTTACAAATGTCCACGTCATATCGAGTTTGTTACTGAGCTACCAAAAAGTAACGTCGGTAAAGTATTACGTCAAAAACTTCGCGAGAAGCATATGATAGACAATCCTCAACTATAATTAAAGCAGCCTTTTAATTGTCAAGAGCGCCTTGCATTAGATGCAAGGCGCTTTTTTATTAACCATATCATCGATCAATTTTAAAATTTATTAGCATTTTTAGTATGCTATCTTGTCTCTGCAATCGCTTCACTATTCTTGGTTGCAACATATATTTTTCAATATATCAAGTATAACGACAAACTCTCAAGTTCTTTTATAGCAATAACTTACTCAATTACACTTATGTTAATGTATTGCCAAAATATGTTACGCTATTGTTTATAATATTGAGTCAGTAATATATTTAACTGAGGTCAATTAATTGACCTTAAACAGCAGTACATTTTTCAAAAATAATTACAAACCAGCCATTTAATCTATTCAGATGAGTTTTCTGTGCGGTTAAATGAATTTTTAGTTCAATCACCTTGTATAAAGGCCGCCGTATTTTAGCAGTTTGTGAATAAATGGGATAGCACTCGACAATCCACCGCCTAACTGGCGATGACTCGTATTGTTGACATGGATGTGACTACTTTTGTATAGAGCCTTAACTGATCGCAAATTTAAGGACGCTTAGTATGACAACAGATAAACCTTGGCTTGCTCAATATCCAGCAAACGTACCCAAGACTATTAATCCTGATCAGTATGAAAGTCTCATCGAGTTGTATGAAGAGTGTTTTGACCGCTTCCGTATGCATCCTATGACCATCTGTATGGGCGTCTCTCATACCTATGGAGACGTGGACAAAGCGTCTCTTGCTGTCGCTGCTTGGTTGCAAGCACAAGATATCCCCAAAGGTAGCGTAGTGGCAGTCATGATGCCAAACGTGCCGCAATACTTGCCAACCATGATTGGTATATTGCGCGCCGGCTATGTTTGCACCCCTATCAACCCACTGTACACTGGTCGTGAGCTACGTCATCAACTCAATGATTCAGGCGCTCAGGTTATTTTTGTCGTCGATAACTTTGCTCAAGCACTTGAGCAAGTCATTGAAGAGACGAACATCAAACGTATTGTCCTATCGAAAATGGGCGACATGATGGGACTAAAGGGTATTTTGGTCAATACCGTTATTCGTCAGGTCAAACGCTTAGTGCCTAAGTACAACCTGAATGACCCTAAGTATAATGTTACCAAATTCCCTGATGTGCTTAAAAAAGGCAAAAATCTGCCTTTTCAAACACCAAAAACCTCACTGCAACAAAAAGCTATTTTACAATATACCGGTGGTACAACAGGGCTGTCTAAGGGTGCTATTTTAACCCAGCGTAACGTTGTCGCTGCTGCCATGCAATCAGAAGCATGGTATCGCCCCGTTACCTCTGAAATTAATGAGGTGTACATCAATATGGTCATGGCATTGCCGCTATATCATATATTTGCCTTTATGCTGAGCTTGCTAGGTATGCGTTCGGGTTATACTTTTATATTAATACCTAATCCACGAGACATGCCTGGATTTGTCAAAACCTTATCAAAACAGCCCTTCCATATTTTTCCTGCCGTCAATACTTTGTTTAAAGGACTACTTGATCAACCAACCTTTAAGAACCTAGATTTTAGCGCATTACGTATCTCACAAGCAGGCGGTATGGCAGCGACTGAGCAAACGGCAGCACGCTGGTTAGAAGTCACTGGTTGCCCGATGGTTGAGGGTTGGGGTATGACTGAAGGGGTTGCAGCAGGTACTGCTAACGTCATTACTGATCGCAAGTTCAATGGCACTATTGGCATTCCTGTACCTAGTGTCGATGTTATTGTGGTCGATGATAATGGCGAGACCGTAGGTTTTAATCAGTCTGGTGAAATGTGCATTAAGGGACCAAATATCACCTCAGGCTATTTTAATAAAGACAACACCAATGACTTTACTAAAGAGGGTTATTTCCGTACTGGTGATATCATTAGTATGGACGAAAAAGGCTATATCACTTTACTTGATCGCAAAAAAGACATGATTTTGGTATCAGGATTTAACGTCTTTCCAAATGAGATTGAGTCGGTTATGCTAGATTGCAAAGGTATTATTGATTGCGCAGTGATTGGCATTTCTGATGAGCATCAAGGCGAAGCGGTCAAAATTTATATCGTTCCTGCTGATAACAATGTTACCAAGAGTGATATTAAAGAATTTGCCTTGGACAATTTGACTGGCTACAAATGCCCGCGTCATATCGAATTTGTGAGTGAGTTGCCAAAGAGTAATGTGGGTAAAATATTGCGTCAAAAACTGCGTGAAAAACACATGGCAGACAACCCTCAAATGTTATAACTTCTAAAATTTGTACACATTAAGACCAATAAAAGAATCCCTCTATATCAGCATATAGAGGGATTCTTTTATTGGTCTTGATATTATTAATGTCGCTTGTACTAACTGACTTTATTGACCACCTGCAATGGCAAGTGCTTCATTGCTTGACCGACGATAGACCATGGTAGACTGGGTACACAAGCTTCATCAACCTCAGCTTCAATCGCTGCAACGATGGATTTGGTGCCCGTATCTGCATCTACTTCAAACGGTAATGGCTTGGCATTTTCATTGATTTCAGTACGGATATAGCCTGGATAAATAGTAGAGACTTTGATCGGCAGTTTGGTCAATAGCATATCAGCACGGATACCTTCTGCCAAATGTGCCAAGCCTGCCTTACTCGCACCATAGGCAGTCAAGTGCTTAGGTAATCCACGCATCGCTGACATACTAGATATCACGACCAAATGGCCGCTATTTTGTGCGCGAAAGATACTCATCGCCGCTTCACACTGCGCGAGCGCTGAGATAAAGTTAACTTCAACCGTACGGCGGTTGGTATCAAAGCGTCCTTTACCAATACGGCGACTCTCGCCAATACCTGCATTGACCACGACACGATCAATATGACCAAAGTCAGCCGTGAAGGCATCAAACACTTCAAAAATCGCATCATAATCACTAACGTCTAGCACTCGATACTCGATACGAATATCAGGATATTGTGCCATCAGCTCTATTTGTAGACTCTCTAAACGATCCGTACGACGCGCACAAATAGCAAGGTTGTATCCAAGCTTAGCAAACAATCTCGCCATGCCCTCGCCCAACCCTGAGCTGGCACCCGTGATTAAAACCGTTTTGCCACGACCAATCTGCTGTTTATTTAAACCTTTTAAATAACGTGCTGGTTGGATCGCGCCAAATAATTGATTTTTACTTTTGGTGGCTTTTTTTGCCACTAGGCTCAGTAATTTATTTTGCATGGACATTCTCTTATGTATCAATGATAACCTCAAGATAACGTAAACCCTTCCAACTGTCTATCTGGCTTTGGTGTTATCTGCGCTAGTAGCCTGCCACTCCTAACTTTCTATAACAAGGTTTTAGCAACCAATCATGAATTATCGCCATGTCACAAAACGCTTACCATCAGCGAATAAATGACTATACTCATTTAATGACAGTAAACGTGAATTCTGCTCTTTTAAAGTAATAGATGTCACGCCCGTATTAACCAAGCTTTTATTGATTTGATACGCAGTCTGACTGCCTTGTTGTAATAACTGCGCGGTAATAGCCGCAATAATGCCGCCTGAAGTAAATACCAATACCGTACTATCACGATTTAAATTTAGCGTTGTCATCTGTATACGTATTTGCTCAAGCGCTTGCTTAGCTCGCTCATTAAACTGCGACCAGCTTTCTATATAATCTTGATCATAATCACCGCCATGCCAGCGCCGCATCGCGTTATCGAATAACTCAGCCAAACGTGTCATCGGTACATCCGCTTTAGCAATCTCAGCTGCAATTGATGCTCGAGTGCTGAATGCTGGATCTGATTTAACAAAAACATCTTTATGATTAAATTCATCAAATTGTGGCAGTACATAGCTATCCGGCGCACTCATATCGATTGCAGGCTTGTTAGAGCTATCGGTATCAGCAAATGACTGATAACGCTGCCAAAAATGATGTGCAGAATCTTGTTGCCTGACCAAACTCCCCGTAAAAATAGCATCGATTCGGCGCTGGGTCGTTGCATAATGCTGGCCGAGCATTTGCGCTTGGATATCACCTAGCTCTGACAGCTGATCGTAATTTTCTTGTCCAAAGGATGCCTGGCCATGACGTGCCAGAAGAATGGTTGTCATAAAATACTGCCTTTTATCATAGTTTCAATATGCTGATTTCAAAAATTTTACTTGCTAAAAAATTACTCAACTGTTGATTACGGCGACTTAGCAAAATAGCCTTTTGGTAAGATACCTTTAATAACTTTTTGTACAGGCGCTGGTAATTGCTCAATAGTGGCAGCATCGACGCCCATATCTTGCAAATGCGGCTGCACATGAGTGTTAAATAACGCCTCACCTTCATACTGTGCTATCAACTTCAGAGATTTTGCATGCAATACATGAACGATAAGCCAAAAATTCTTAAACGCCGGATTGGTTGTTTGTTTATGATAGTAGCGGTAATAAATTTGCTGGACAATACCTGCTAGACGGAATAAACCAAACACTTCATAAAAAGTCCAATTATCTATCTCTAAACCTGATTGTTTAAGATAGTAATCCACCACTTCATCACGGGTCATCATGCCTTCTAAATGCGTGGGCTGACGGCGTGACTGCTGCATGATGATGTTGTCATCTTCTTCAATCCAATAAGCCAAGGCGCTACCCAAATCCATCAAAGGATCACCCAAGGTCGCCATTTCCCAATCAAGTACGCCGATAACCTTAGTTGGATCTGCGGCATCTAAAATGACGTTGTCAAAACGCCAATCATTGTGAATCAAGCAAGTCTTACTATCAGCAGGCGTATGCTTACCAAGCCACTGACGTACTAAGGCAAAACTTGGGACGTTAGGTGTTTTAGCTTTGACATAACGCTTATCCCAACCTGTTACTTGGCGCTCGCAATAACCTTCACCGCGCCCAAGATCTACTAAATCAGGATGCGCTTTATAATCTACTTGGTGCAGCTCAACTAAAGCATCGATAACATTGGTACATAATGCACGCGTTTGCTCTCCGTTTAAATCAATCCCTTTTGGCAAATTGGCACGAGGAATGATACCTTCCATACGCTCCATGACATAGAAATCGGCACCGATGACGGACTCATCGGTACATAGCGCGACCATTTTAGGTACATAAGGATAAGCATCCTTTAAGGATTTTTGGACAGTGTATTCGCGCACCATATCATGTGCTGATCTGGCTTTAGTGCCTTTTGGCGGACGGCGTAAGATTAAATCTTGGCTTTTACTTTCAGCGTTACCTTCGCCTTCATATTGTAGGCGATAAGTCCAGTTTGATGCTCCGCCTGAGAATTGGGTAACCGTTGGCTCGCCTGCTACATCGATTCCTTGGGCGCGTAGCCATGAGCTGATCGCTTTAGCATCAAGCTCTTCGCCCTCACGAACCTCGCCACCTTTATCTAAGATTTTATTAGCTACTTCTTTATCCGTAGTATTGCTCTGATTAGCAGTTGCCATAAGACAGTCCTTATCGTGTGGTCAGTTATTTTTATTGATTATTTAGGGGTGAAGAATCCACTATCAAATGATTGATAGTGGATTTATAGTTATGGTCGCCATTGAGCTTGTTTTGTATTAGTTATAGATACAAATCTAAGTTACCTTAAGATTTAGCAGGCTTCGACGGACGGCTAAAACCTTGACGCTTTAGCTCAAGTTTCGCAATCATGGTTTTATGCACTTCATCAGGACCATCGGCTAAGCGCAGCGCTCGTGCTTGAGCAAAGAAACTCGGCAGCATCGTATCTTGGCAAACGCCCATACCACCATGGATTTGAATCGCCATATCAACCACTTCTTGCAAGACTGTCGGTGCGACGACTTTAATGGCAGAGATTTCTGTGAGTGCTGCTTTGGTGCCTTGCGCATCCATTTTCTGCGCTGCGTATAGAGTCAGCAAACGGGCTTGATCAATCTTAATACGTGCTTCAGCAATACGCTCAAAGTTACCACCTAGTTGTAGTAATGGCTTACCAAAAGCCGTACGCTCCATACCGCGTTTTACGGCCAGTTCTAGCGACTTTTCAGCGGCACCAATACAACGCATGCAATGATGAATGCGACCTGGCCCTAGGCGACCTTGCGCAATCTCAAAGCCCATACCTGGGCCACCGATAAAGTGGCTAACGGGTACACGTACATCATTAAAGCTGACCTCACCATGCCCGTGCGGCGCATCATAATCGCCAAATACTTTGAGCATGCGCTCGATATTAACGCCTGCAGTTTTTGCTGGAACCAATACCATCGAATGCTGATGATGACGGTCTTTAGTTTCATCAGGGGTGTATGCCATCACAATCAAAATATCAACTGCTGGGTCGCCAAGACCGGACGACCACCATTTACTACCATTGATAATAATCTCATCGCCATCGACAACCGCAGTCGCCTGCATGTTGGTCGCATCACTAGAAGCCACCTCAGGCTCAGTCATACAAAACACCGAACGGGTTTTACCTTCTAAGATTGGCGTTAGCCATTTGTCTTGCTGCTCTTGTGTGCCATAGCGCCACAACAGCTCCATATTGCCACTATCAGGAGCATTACAGTTAAATACATAAGGTGCAAGTAAACTGCGTCCTGTTAGCTCGGCAATCGGTGCATAATCGGTAACCGAAAGGCCAGCACCTAGGATGTCATCCGGCAAAAATAAATTCCACAGGCCAGCTTCACGTGCTTGCTTACGTAAGCTCTCATACTTTTCTGGCCACTGCCAATTTTTCCAATTACCATCAGGATTTTGCTGATGACAATCTGCCCAAAACTGCGCTTCAATGGGCTCAATATGGGTTTCGATAAATGCTTGTACTTGGGCATGCATGGCTTGACCATGTTCGGTTGCTGTAAACATCAAGGCATTGCTAGACATAATGATTTCCCTATCCTTATTAATTATCTCAATCACATTTTTGTAAAAAACTTCATAGTGTACGTACGTAAACTCTGTATCGTATTTACCATTTATAACACAGCGATTATTTTTAAACAGCAAAAAGGCGCGACCCGTTAGGACACGCCTTTTACAAAATACAAACAATATATGGATTTAGGTTAGAACTCTACAGGTTAGCCATGCATTTGGCACTTACCTCTGAATCTTATTTAAGGATATTTAGACGACTATTAAGGTCAAATCGTGCTAGTGCATCTGGCAGCTTATCCACCGCCATACTGATGGTCGCTTCTGCAGCTTGTGATAGCCCTAATTTTTCTGCTAGCGTTGGCTTTTGACGTGAATGCAGCGCGTACACTTCGTTGTTTTCCATACGCTCTAACAGATAGCTGTCTGATGTCTGTAATTTATCTACCAAGTTCAAATGCAGGGCATCTTCACCATACCAATGTTCGCCTGTTGCGACTTTATCTACATCAAGCATACCGCGGTAACGATTGACAAAGTGCTTGAACAACTCATGGGTTTGCTCTAGCTCTTCTTGATATTTGGCACGATCTTCGTCGTCATTTTCACCAAATACAGTCACGGTACGTTTGTAATCACCAGCCGTAAACATCTCATAATCGACATCATGGTTTTTGAGCCATTTATGGAAATTGGGCAGTTGTGATACCACACCGATAGAGCCAATAATGGCAAATGGTGCCGCCACAATATTATCCGCTACGCAGGCCATCATATAGCCACCACTAGCTGCAACCTTATCAACACAGACGGTGAGTTTCAAACCAGCATCTTTTAGACGAGCCAATTGTGCGGCGGCTAAACCATAACCGTGTACTACGCCCCCACCAGACTCTAAACGCACCACCACTTCATCGCCTTTATTCGCCGTGCTTATTAGCGTGCTAATCTCTTCACGCAGGTGTTTAACAGCAGTGGCTTTGATATCACCATCAAAGTCGAGTACAAAAACTTGTTGCTTACTATCGCTATTTTTTTTCTTATTTTTGGTTTTCGTTTTTAGGGCTTGTTTTGCTTTTTTAGCCAGTGTTTTTTTGAATTGTTTGAGGGCAGCTTTACCTTGAGTCGCCTCCATCAGGTCTTCACGGCGTTGCTCTTGGTTTTTATTCAGATGGATAACTCTTAGCTCAACAGGGTTTTTAGAGGGATTAAAAAGCATGAGTACGATTCCTTAAATGATTAAGACGGTCTTAGTGTAATTTTATAAGTTAGGCTGATATGCGCACGCGCGCTTATCTTTTCAAGCAGAGGAACAATATTTAACCTAATGCAATTGTTACGGCACAAATACGGCTTATAGCCATCTTTACTGAGCTTTGATTGGGCTGATTCGGTTGTATAACAAAGGCAGATTAGGCATAATATACGTTTACACCAAATTTTCTGTAGCCAACGTGATGACTATTTGTCTTAATCGCGTTGTTTGCGCTTCTTTTAACTAAACTAGTTATTATCTAAAAGAAGCGTAACGATGGCTGCATTATTGTATTTCGAATTGGGCTGACAACTGGATAATTATATTATGACGCATAGCGAATACCGAGACGAATATTGCGGAGCCGTAACCGAAAGCTTAATTGAGCAAACCATTAGTGTCGTAGGCTGGGTACATCGTCGTCGCGATCACGGTGGCGTGATTTTCTTAGACATGCGTGACCGCGCTGGTATCTTGCAGGTCGTTGTCGATCCTGATACCCCAGAAGCGTTCGCTATTGCTGATGCGGTACGTCCTGAATATGTAATAAAAATTACAGGTCGTGTCCGTCAACGCTACGCGGGCACTGAAAACGCAAATATGACCAGTGGTCATATCGAGCTGTTGGCCAAAGAAATTGAAGTGCTGGCAAAATCTGAAACCCCGCCATTCCCATTGAATGATGAGAAAAGTACGGTATCAGAAGATCTACGTCTCAAATATCGCTATCTTGATATGCGCCGTCCACAAATGCAAGATCGTATGGTATTCCGTGCGAAAGCCACCTCAGCGATTCGTCGTTATTTAGATGACCATGGCTTTTTAGATGTAGAAACCCCTATCTTGACTCGTGCAACGCCAGAAGGTGCTCGTGATTATCTTGTGCCTTCACGTACGCGTCCGGGTAACTTCTTTGCCTTACCGCAGTCGCCACAGCTGTTTAAACAGTTATTGATGGTCGCAGGTTTTGACCGCTATTATCAAATCGCTAAGTGCTTCCGTGATGAAGATTTACGTGCGGATCGTCAGCCTGAATTTACCCAAGTCGATATTGAGACTTCTTTCTTAAATGAAGAAGAAATCATGAATATTAACGAAGGTCTGATTAAGCATGTCTTTAAGACAATGATGGACGTTGAATTTGAACAGTTCCCACGTATGACTTATGCTGAAGCCATGCGTGATTATGCTTCAGACAAGCCTGACCTACGTATTCCACTTAAATTGATTGACGTTGCAGACTTAATGAGAGACGTTGATTTTAAAGTGTTTGCCGGTCCTGCTAACGATCCTAAAGGTCGTGTTGCTGCCCTACGTATACCAGGCGGTGCTTCATTAAGCCGTAAGCAAATCGATGCGTATACCAAATTCGTTAGTATCTATGGCGCACGTGGCTTGGCTTACATTAAAGTCAACGATGCCAGCAACATCAATAACGGCGTGGATAAAGAATCTGGTCTACAGTCTCCTATCATTAAAAATATGACTGATGATGTTTTGGTCAGCCTGATTGAGCGTACTGGTGCAGAAAGCAACGATATTATCTTCTTTGGTGCGGATAAAGCCAGTGTAGTCAATGATGCCATCGGCGCCCTACGTCAAAAGATTGGTTTAGATTTAGAAATGACCACTTGTGAGTGGGCGCCACTTTGGGTAACTGACTTTCCGATGTTTGAAGAAACTGAAGATGGTCGCTGGACCTCAATGCATCATCCATTTACTAAGCCAAAAGGTTCGGTTGAAGAATTAAAAACCAATCCTGAATCTGCCCTTTCTATCGCTTATGACATGGTATTAAACGGCACTGAAGTGGGTGGTGGTAGTTTACGTATCAATACACTTGAGATGCAAACAGCCGTATTTGAAGCATTGGGTATTGATGATCAGGAAGCAGAAGACAAATTTGGCTTCTTGCTTGATGCGTTAAAATTTGGTGCGCCGCCACATGGTGGCTTGGCATTTGGTTTGGATCGCTTAATCATGCTTATGGTAGGCGCAAGCTCTATCCGTGACGTGATTGCCTTCCCAAAAACCAAAACTGCTGAATGTCCATTGACACAAGCACCGGCTGAGGTAAATACCAAGCAGCTACGTGAGCTTGGTATCCGTGTCCGTGAAAAAGTACAAGCTGACACCAGTAAGTCTGCTGAATAAATAATCTGATCATGCGAAGCTATTTTTTACAGTGCCTGTTACGTGATTCATTACTGTGTGAATGGTCATGAATCCGTATCATATTTTCAAAATCGTGCCACTGTCTGTCTTGCAGATGCTGGCACGTTTTGTTGCGTGGATAATCTTAAGGATGCCAAGCGCTAGTATCATGCGCACGGTTAAAATCAATATGGCACTGATTGCCCCTACGTTATCTCACCTGCAAAAACAAGCATTAACCAAAGATATTATCTACCATCAATGTTTAACCAGCATTGAGTCAATCAAAAGCTGGGCGATGCCACCTGATTGGAGTATCGCTCAAATTCGTGACGTTCATAATAAAGACATTTTACTTGATGGACTTGCTAATCCTAACGGCATGCTCGCGATCGTACCGCATTTGGGTACGTGGGAGATGATGAATGCTTGGCTCAATCAATTTGGCTCGCCAACCATCATGTATAAGCCCGTAAAAGGTGACGTTACCAACAATTTTATATTGCAAGGTCGTGCCCGCCTCAATGCGACATTAGTACCGACGGATGGTAGCGGTGTAAAAGCAGTATTTAAAACACTCAAACAAGGTGGTTTTAGTATTGTCTTACCTGACCACGTTCCTGACCCCTCAGGCGGTGTCATCGTGCCTTTTTTTGGCATTGAAACGTTGACCAGTACCCTCGCCTCCAAACTTGCTAGTAAAACCAAATGCGCACTGGTCGGATTGGCATGTATTCGCCGCGACGATGGGCATGGCTTTGATATTTATTGCTATAAACTCGATGACCCTGCCTTATATGATCGCAATACTGAAACGGCAGCTTATGCACTCAATCTAGCAATGCAACGTATGATTGAAGACAATTACAGTCATTATATGTGGGGTTATCGACGCTTTAAGCATATCCCTATGATAGACAACCCTTATAACACTGATGAAGCCAATCTAGCAGCATTCATTCGCACACATCATCCTAGTGTAGATAATAAATAAAATCGATACAGTGAAATCCGTACGCTACTGATAGACTCTCAATTCTATTAATCTTTATCAATTCTTTAAAAGTTAGCCCCTTATTTATATAAATATGAGTGCACTATGGCAACTGACATGAATCAAAATTTCCCAACCAATCAAACGCCAACAGACAGTAAAAACTCTGATCAGCGTTATATCATTTGTATGAAATGGGGTGATAAATATGGTGCTGAATATGTTAACCGTCTTTATAACATGGTGCATCGTAACCTAACTTTAGATTTTCAGATGGTTTGCTTAACCGATGACAGTACTGGTATCGATCCTGCTGTTATCTGCCACCCCATCCCTGAGCTCAATCTACCTGCAGGACCTGAGCGTGGCTGGAAAAAGCTCACGACTTTTAAGCCCGAGCTTTACGATTTAAAAGGCGTTGCATTATTTTTAGATATCGATATCGTTATCGTTGATAATATCGACGGCTTTTTCACTTATGAAGCTGAGCATGAAGATAGTGTGGTTATCATTCGTGACTGGAAAAAACCGTGGCGTATGATTGGCAATAGCTCGGTATACCGCTTCAATATCGGTATGGATACTTATCCTGATTTGCTCGCAAATTTTGAACGTAATTTTGAAACTATTCGCACTCAAGTTCGTCATGAGCAAGCATATCTGTCCAATTATTTACGTGAGCATCATCATTTAGAGTACTGGGATAAAGACTGGTGTGTCAGTTTTAAGTATCAGTGTATTGCCCCTATTCCATTTAACTTGGTACGTGCGCCAATACTGCCTGAGGGCGCAAAAATTGTTATTTTCCATGGCGAGATTAATCCACCAGATGCCATTAGAGGCGGCGGCGGTAAATGGTATCGTCATGTGAAGCCGAGCCCTTGGTTAAAGGAGTATTGGGTATGAGTATTAATAATTCTGTTAATTCAATCACTATAGTTACTGCTTTTTTTGATATTGGCAGAGGCGATTGGTCTACTGAAAAAGGACACTCTTCTCACTTGCTTAGAAACAATCAAACATACCTATCATATTTTGAGAACTTAGCTAAACTTGATAATGAAATGGTCGTATTTACAACTGAGGAAATAGCTCCTTTCGTCATAAAACTAAGAAAAGGAAAGAAAACAGAAGTTGTAATCGTCGATTTGGATACAAAATTTAAAGGTTTATTGACATCTATAAAGGATATGTTGAAAAATGCAGATTTTATGGAAAAAATACCGGAAGCTCAGCGAAAGAACCCTGAATATTGGTCTGAGAAATATGTACTCATCAATAATTTGAAAACTTATTTCGTCCATACAGCTATAAAAGAATTTGACCTTGTAAATGATCTCGTAGCATGGGTAGATTTTGGTTATTGTAGAGATACAGATACTCTAGCCAATATAAATAATTGGTATTATAATTTTGATGCCCAATACATACATCTATTTACTTTGAAAAGATCTAAGCTTTTATCGGTTTTTAATAACCCAAATTTTCCTTACAAAAAGCACCAAATAATTAATTGTATTTTAAACAATAAAGCAACTATTATTGGCGGTGTAATTGTAGGCCATAAGCAAATATGGAATGAGTTCTTGACAGTGGTAAAAGATGCTCAAAGAGCAATATATCAACAGAATATGGTTGATGATGATCAGGGGGTGTATCTTATGTGTAACTACCTAAGACCAGATTTGATTAAATTAAATTATCTTGGAAAAGATAACAACGGCAAGAAAAACTGGTTTGGAACTATGCAAAAATTTCATGTGTAATTCATATTTTTAAGTATTTATCCTTTAGATAACCATAATAGGTTTGCTTTGCAAAACGATATTCGCGAAAGGCTTCATGAATAGTCAGTTTGTGCATCCCAGTTTGTGAAATTATTCTTTTGTATTCATCTTCACTAAAAAAATTTTTCATCTTAAGTTGTAATAAATGTGGATGAGTATCATCAATAATAGGAAAGTCGAAATCTATAGTTTGTGATTCCTTTAACTCATTAATCATTACCTGAAAGAAAAAGTAATATTCGATTTTATTTTCATTTTCCCAATAAAAAAGCAGTAAATCCGTCAAGGTTTTTGCAATCAATGAGTTCGGCTTAGAAAACATAATACTACTAAGATGCTTTACTTTGAATTCATCACGCCAATTAAAGTAAAAATGCGTATCATCTTCACCCCAACTTTTATTAGGAGAATTAGGATCACGGCTGTACATAAAGAAATTATATTTAGTATATTCCTTAAGTATGCTATCTGTTAGTAAAACTGAAGCATCTAGCCAAACTCCCCCATAAACTGATAACAATGCAACACGAAGCAAATCAGAAAAGAATACTGGTCTAAAAATACCATTTTTACGTTTGTCATCAACAAACTCTGGAAGCTTTATATATTCATTTATGTTTTCATCAGTAATTCTGATAACCTGATAATCATGGGCATGATTATCTACTGAAGAAAAACATATTTCCACCATTTCCGGTAAGTTTTCTAATCCCTGTCCCCAATATTGCCAAATAATTTTTTTGCCTACTAGCTCTTTTTTGATTGGTGGAATATCATACTTTTGGATTTTTTTGTCAGCGTATTGATCAATAACTATCCTCCAGTAAGAGGCTAATTCTTCTTGCTTAATTTTATCATCATATTGATAACTCCAGCGCTTCCTTATACTTCTAGGTACAAGACCATTGTAAAATATTTTAAAAGGCTTATTACTGATAACGTTAAAGATATCTTCCATAGTCTATATACCTTTCAAAATTTTGTCTAATTTGGAACGTTTAATATTCAGGATTATTTTTTGATGTATTGGCAGCTCTTTATTAGCAACCAGATAGAGCTCTAAGAAGTATTTGTTGTATTGATCATAAGTGTTTTTTAACAAATCTTCCTGATGGTTTTTAGCTATTTTATTTAACAGCCCTATATAATGCTTATATACCTTATAAAGTAAATAATGATAACCATCATTTTTCCCTATTCTCTGATATTTCTCAACGCGATAAATGAAAGCATACAAATAATCATCTACGTATTTTTTGTCGAGATTTTTTAGAATAGACCCTTCACGCTCACGATACTTTATTACAGGCTGTTTTAAATAGCTATATTGGAAACTTTTCAATGAGATATCAGTCATATACAAAATATCTTCAAAATTCAATCCTTCTTTAAACCTTATGTCTTGTATTACCTGTCTTCTAAAAACTTTATTCCAAACATGATTACTATTATTTTCAATAATATTATCTAAGAAGCTATTGTTATTATTGATATAATTTTTATTAGCCTTGCCTATAAAAGCTTTTTTCTTTACCTCTTTTTTCCCTCGTAATGATACATAATCAGCACATAGCACATCCGAGTTCAATTTTTCTATTTGAGACATGACAGATTTATAACCACCTTCGTACATAACATCATCAGAGTCAATAAACCAGATATACTCTGTTTGGGCCATATCAAAAAGCGCATTACGTGTGGCTGACAAACCTCTATTATGAGGCGCATCGAAGATTTGCACTTGAGTATGGTTTTCAAAACGCTTGATAATAGCTGCACTCTTGTCTGTCGAAGCATCGTTCATTATTAAAATAGATGCTCTAGTATCGATTTGAGTGAGTAAGGATTCTATACACTCTTCTACATAATCCGCTACATTATAAACAGGTATTAAAATACCAATTGTTAGATCTTCTTTATTCATACAACACTCACATTAGAAACATTATAATAATTAATGGCTTGTTAACAGATCCTGAAATAATTGATAATACGCTTGAGTGACCTGTTTCTTATCATAATGAACTAAAACTTTCTCTCTAGCTGCCGTTGCTAGTGCTTGGTAGTTTGATGGGTTAGATAGAACAGTCGCGATGATATCTGCCAGCTCTGCTGCTGCTCCGACTGGGAACAAGAAGCCATCTTTTTTGTCATCAATCAACTCCTTTACTCCCATTGCAGTACTTCCCACAACGATACATCCACTTGCCATCGCTTCTAACACCGCTAGATTTAGCCCTTCAAAACGGCTCGACATAACAAATATTTTATGTTGCAGCAGTAGCTTTTCAACTTCATTACTGTACTCGATAAAGGTCACTTGATTTTGTAAATCATAACCTTTAACCAAATTATGTATTTCTTTTTGGTAACGCTTGCCCCCACTGCCAACTAAGGTAAGAGTGGAATTTATGCCTCTTTTCTTTAACTGATATAATGCTTTAATTAAGGTAACATGATCTTTACTTTTAGCATACCTTCCCACCATAATAATGTCTTTTGGTCTTTCAGTAACCTGAAATAGCTCTGCACCACCAAATCGAGCAGTATCAATACCATTTGGGATGGCTTGAATGGGAGCTTTGAGCCCCTGCTGAGATAGAACTTGCGCCACACCTTCAGAGACAGCCACAATTCTAGCAGTTGATTTACTTAGTTTACGCGTTTGGTATAGCTTCCAAGGTGTATAGCGCTCTTTAGAGTTGTGTTCCACTTGTACTAAGTGAGGTACTTTAGCTAACAGCCCTGCTCTTCGACCTAATAAATGCTCGGGGAAGCCATGAGCAACCAATATATCAGGTTGCCATTTCTCACATAATTTTTTTAGCTCTTGTACGGTTGCAATATGGGTAGCGCCAGTAATAACCCTATAATCAACATTCTTTTCTTCAAGTTCAGCGAGCTTTTCGGGTACGGTCGTTTTTTTTCGACGCAGTACTAATAGGTTTTCAGTCGATTGAATTTGATTGTGAGCCTCGACCAAATCAATAGCGACCTTGGTTGCGCCTGAAAAACCACCTGTGACAAAATGTAAAACTCTCAACAGCTTCTCCATTTATCTATCAAAAATCACCTAAACAGCTAGCAAGTAATGTACCAGCCACTATCGAATAAACCGAATTACCTATACGATACTAACCTTCTACGTGCAAATTAATATGTATTTGCCTCTATATCGCTTAATGCTATTTATTTAAAAAAAGCCAAAACATTTAATGCTTTAGCTTTTTTTCAAATACGTTTTAATATCTATATATTAATCAATAAAGCTTAACCAATCCATATACTGCTCATTACGACCATGTACCACATCAAAGTACAAGGTTTGCAGCTTTTCAGTCAACGGACCGCGACCACCATTACCGATAGTACGATCATCGTATTCACGAATAGGCGTTACTTCAGCAGCGGTACCAGTCATAAATATTTCATCCGCTAAGTAGAACTCATCACGAGTGATACGACGCTCAACAACTTTAATGCCCAAATCTTCAGCAAATTGGACAATAGTTCGACGCGTGATACCGTCAAGTGCCCCGCCTGCTAAATCAGGAGTATGTAGCACACCATCTTTAACTAAGAATAAGTTCTCGCCAGCGCCTTGGCAGACATAGCCTTGTGGATCCATCAAGATGGCTTCGTCATAGCCATTACGGGTCACTTCTTGGTTCGCCATGATAGATACAGGATAGTTGCTTGAAGCTTTTGCTTTACACATGGTCACGTTTGGCAAATGATGGGTATATGATGACGTTTTTACACGAATACCGTTTTTGATACCTTCTTCACCAAGGTACGCGCCCCAATGCCAAGCGGCTACCATGGCATTGACGCTATTATCACGTGATGATAGACCCAGTTTTTCGGCACCGAACCAAATTAGTGGGCGGATATAAGCTTCTGCTAGATTGTTCTGCTTGACCACATCTTTGTGTGCTTGCTCAAGTGTTGCTGCATCAAAAGGCACATCCATTTGGAAAATCTTTGCCGAACCTAGCAGACGCTCAGTATGTTCTTTTAAGCGGAAAATCGCGGTACGGTTATCAGCAGTTTGATAGGCACGGACGCCTTCAAAGACTGCGATACCATAATGCATGCTGTGCGTAAGCACATGAACCTTGGCATCGGGTTGTTCAATCATCATGCCATTCATCCAAAGCTTGCCTTCCTTTGTTGCCATATTCATCTAATAATCCTTATGCTAGCGCTAACGTCTAACTTTTTTTGTTGAGTGTTAAGTAACTGTTTTAATTAAAATTTTATAATGACACTGAGTGTATGTTTTAATGCACCACTATCATGTGCAAATTTAATGCGCAAATGATTATATCACCAGCACGCCAAGCAAATGAAATATTTTGGGGCTGTAGTAGATAAGGATTAAATATCACACCATTTTCTCAACGTTTTAAGCTGATTAGACGGTGCGCCATAATTGAATCTAAACTCACACTCTTTTAAAAATAGAGGGAAGTTCTTTTTATCAA
>NZ_VOBF01000012.1:0-57490 GCF_008369245.1 Psychrobacter sp. ANT_H56B | reverse complement strand
GCAGCGATTATCATGCAAAAACCAATATGCGACAAAATTGTGCTTTAATGATTGGTTATATTGAATAATATAACATCGTACGAGTGACAGTGAGTAATGCTTCGTATACTGACAGTAACGACTGATGCTATGACCAATCAAAATATATCGACTATATATGTAACATTAACGCTGACAGAGGCAGTAACTTATGAGTATCATCGATCAACTAGAGCAAACGGTGACCCCAGCTATATTGGGTAACAATGGTAGCGTCTCCCATGTCAGCTTACTGGAACAATTTTATGCGATTTTGGCATCGCGTTTGGCATTGCCACATATCTACTCACAGTTATTGCGTATTGATGCCACCGTTATCAATGAACATGTCGCACAACCACCGTTATTTGAGCAACTTTGGCAAACCGCAAGCTTACGTCGGTTGATGATTCAAGAGCTGGCATCGACCCATCATATTGACGAGTTTACGACGATGCAGCTGCTGATGAATGCCGCGCCACTGGCCTATCAAGAGTTAAAAATACTGGCAAATGGACAATTTTTGCCAGCCTTTTTGCAAGGTGAGCAAGCCTCATTGCGCCCTTATTTGCCGATATGGTCCGCACCTATCATTGGCGCGCCGCAGCATACTGATGATGAGCTGTTTCAGAGCCAGAGAGTATTGGCAGGGACTGTGATACCAGCTGTTGCTTTAAATAACTACAAACCCGCCGCTGTCGATATTATCGCTTCACCGAGTTTCACAGCAGAATCGCCGATACCAACTTTAGATGAGCGTCTCAGCACTGATTCGATTCATGTCAGTCCAGCAGAGCATCATTTGGCAGAAAATAGCAGCCTACGCCGAGAAAAAACACGTACCCGTAATCAACGCAATGATATGTTGCTATGGACATTTGTATTACTAGGGGCAGTGACCGCTATTGGACTTGTGTGGGCATTATTAATCAAGCCAAATGACACGCCGCCAGTAGAAGCTGCGGTGACAACGCCAGTTGTCGTGTCGCCTGTGATTGAACCGCCAGTACAAGTGGTAACGCCAATTGAGCTCATAGTTGGGGTGGATAACAATGGCAGTCTTTATACTTGTAATGGGTCAGTGGGCGATGTCGCGCTACAAAGCCTATTACAACAGGCGCTCAATACCAGCTTTGGTGAGC
This sequence comes from Psychrobacter sp. ANT_H56B, assembly GCF_008369245.1. Lineage (NCBI taxonomy): Bacteria > Pseudomonadati > Pseudomonadota > Gammaproteobacteria > Moraxellales > Moraxellaceae > Psychrobacter > Psychrobacter sp. ANT_H56B. Next base: position 56,330 of record NZ_VOBF01000012.1, on the reverse strand, counting down.
AGGCAGGGATGTGTCAGTTAACTGTCAAAGAAGGCGTTGCAAGCAGCGTTGCCAATATGCCAATAGAGGTATTACCTAATGTGCTGACATTATTGAGAGCAGCGCCGTTTGCGCGCTTACAATTACAAAATGATCGCATCACGGTAGAGGCGCCAGATGCTATGCAGCTACAGCGCTTAATGACAGATATGCGTACATTGCTACCATCGATGATTATTGAGAGTACTGCGCCACTACCATTACCTATCAACCCTAATGATATGAATAATGGTATCGTGGAGCAACAAGGTATGGCGACCAATAATTTTAATAATCAATTTGAGAATGCGCCTGTCAATAACAATGCTAACAACAGCGCTAATAATGTGGAATATCAAGCACCAGACGATGAGACCAACGATAGTGTGATGCCAGCACCTGTCAGAAATAATAATACTAATAATTTTAATAGCGCGCCTTCAGGTTCAAATGGCTCTATCTCTTTATCTGAAGTTGATGACATGGCAAACAATGTCATTGTGGTTGAACCTGCTCAAGTCAGAAGATAAGTCACTAACATTTTTAAAGACTATAAAACGTTAAAAAGTGTCTTATATTTTATAAGGCACTTTTTTGTTTCCAATAATAAGCAGTTTTTTAGGCAATATTTGATTGGCACTGTTTTAATATTGCAATTTAACGTTGAGCTGAATATAGATTCGCAATTTTCACTTTATAGGCATCATAGTTACGAGTAACAACTGAAATATTACTTATTGTAGCATTTGCACAACAGCGCGTTGATTGTGAACGCCTTCTTAATACTTTTATAATAACGAAAGCTGAATCTGGTCATTGCCCATTTTATAGCGTGGCTAGGTGTTATTTCAGACGATTAAATTTTAGATTACTACTGTTATAGATTAGCACTGACATAACGCGCTTTTTTTTGAGCGCGTAAACGATATAAAACAAGTCACATAAAATAATGATGAATCGAGGAAGGATGCTATGGATATTATTAATCATTTGACACGGACAGTCAGTCCAGCGGTACTTGGAGACGATCACAATCCTGCCAAGAAAAACTTACTTGAACAGTTTTATGCTATTTTTGCGGCGCGTCTAGCAGACAATCAGACCCATGACCGTTTTGCCAATGAAACGATTGCTCGTGATGATCAAGGTTTTTATGATCGTGTATGGACAGAAGACGCGCATCGAGATCAAATCGCTCGCGAGCTTGCCGGTAAGCATAACGTCGATGTCACGGCTGCTCGTGGCTTAATTGCCATGGCAGCACCGCTTGCTTATCATGAAATCAAAAGTTTGGCGGGCACGACGCCAGTACCGCAATTTTTAAACGAAAATATTGACAGTTATCAGCGTCATATCCCCGTATGGGCAAAGGCTGTATTGCCTGTTGGCGTGATTGCTGCTGCTCCTGTTTCTACTGGTACGCATATATCAGATACTGTGAGCACCGCGCCGCTACAGCGCGAAGCAGAAAAAGATGGCAGCTTTATGAAGGCGCTGTTACCTATTATCGGTTTGATTATTTTAGGGGCTTTAGCTTGGGCGCTATTAAGAGGCTGTCAAGATAAGCCTGAGCCGGTCGGCAAGCCTGTTGTGACAGAGCAACAAGCCGCGGATAGTGATGGGCAGGCAGTTGCAGGTGATATTACACCAGCATCCTTGCGTATTGCTACTGGTGAAAATAGTGAGCTATATGCATGCCGTATGGATGTGGGTAATGACACGCTACAGAGCAATGTCATGACTGCGCTGACTGGCGTGTTTGGTGATGCCGCCAATAATTGCCGTGCAGATGTCGATGATAACTTCTCAATTGATATGCCAGCGACTGCGCAGCTTGCCACTATTTTACCTATTTTTAAAAATGTCCCAAATGCCAGTATGTTGGTCAAAGGCGATACGATTACGGTCAATGCTGCTGATACTACCGCTTTAACCAAATTGGTATCTGATTTACAAGCTGCTGCGCCAGCGATGACAGTTATTGCTGAAGGTCCACTGAATGAGCAAACTGAGATTGCTGATAGCTTAACAGCGTCTGAGGCGGCAATGGATAACTTGGGTCAGAACCCCGATCCTCGTGATGTCGCTCGCGCCTTAAGTCTACAAGTGGTCAATTTTGAAGTAGATAAAGCGGTGATTCCTGACGCCAATAAAGCGCTATTAGATCGCGCTGTGAAGCTCATGGAGCAAGTGCCCAATATGACACTGATGATTATTGGTCACACCGATAATACAGCGGATGCTGCTTATAATCTAAAGCTATCAGAAGAGCGTGCGCAGGCTATGAAGGCGTATTTGGTCGCGCAAGGTGTTGATCCTAGCAAGCTTATGACCAAAGGTATGGGTGAGACCGATCCTATAGCGGACAATACGACAGACCAAGGTCGTTTCCGTAACCGCCGTATCGAGTTTGTGGTCTATGACGAAACGACTACAGCCAATGATGGCTTAGCGATTAATAGTGATGCGCTTGATCCAGACCTAAATCCATTAGACAGCGACAACGATGATTTAATGCCAGATGCTGATGATGCTAGCCGTGGGACGGCATTGGATCCAGCTGCAACCAATTAAGCGAAGCGTTAAGATACATTGAATTAAACTATAAATCAGAAAAACCGCATCTTAATCAAGGTGCGGTTTTTATGTTGTCTATTCTTCTATATCAAATTAACTTGATTGCCACTTATTAGATGTAACTTGTTGGGTCTTTTAGCTCAAGATTAGCGGATGCCTTAGAGTCTAATTGAGTAGGAAAAAACGTCTGTAAAATATTCTCTTTTGCTTGTTGCCAACAGTCAAACTGCTGACAAGTCGATTCAAGGTTGCCTTGCCAAGCGGGTATCTGTCCACACATGGTTTTGATGCGTTTTTGATTGGGATAGGGCAGCTCTTGCGCCGCTTTTGCTGCTTCATGAGCCGCGACGCGATCATTACAAACCAAAGCAATATCGCAACCGGCTTCGATCGCTGCTTTGACACGTGCACTGACATCACCCGCAGCTTTTGCCCCTGCCATAGACAAGTCATCAGAAAACAATACCCCGTCAAAATTTAGCTGCTCACGAATAATGTCTTTGAGCCAAATCTTAGAAAAACCCGCTGGTTTATTATCTACTTGCGAAAAAATCACATGTGCTGGCATCAAAGCATCAAGCCAAGGCAACGTTTGCGCAAATGGCTGCATATCACTGTTCATAATCTCATCTAAACTACGATCATCGATGGCTTCAGCAATATGCGAGTCGGGGGCTATTGCACCGTGACCAGGAAAATGCTTACCCGTGGTTGCCATGCCAGCGGCTTTCATACCACGCATAAACTGGCTTGCCAAAGCAGTGATAGCTTGTGGCTCATGGTGGAAGCTGCGATCACCGATAACTTGGCTGATACCATCTCTATCGAGCACCGGTGCAAAGCTCAAATCAATGCCCACTGCTAATACTTCTGATGCCATCAAATAACCACAATCATATGCACAGTCTAGAGCGCGATTGGGGTCTTGGTTAAATAATTCACCAAGTCTTCCCATCGCTGGCAGTGGCGTAAAACCGTTACGCAATCTGGCAACGCGTCCGCCTTCTTGATCGACCCCAATCAGAATGTCAGCATTGTGACAACGTATATCGTCACACAGCGCGCGCACTTGGGCGGCATCGGTGACGTTTCTGGCGAATAATATGACCCCACCAACTTGTGCTTGTCTAATTAAGCTGACATCTTCAGCCGTCAGCGCGGTACTATCGATATCAATCATTAAAACGCCATACATTGCGTGATCCTTATGAGGTTATATATTGTTATATGCTACGGTAAACTAAAAAATCATGAGAAATGACATCTATTATTCATCGCTATCAGGGGCTTATTATGACAGTAATTACGAGTCCAGCATAATGTATCACGGGAATTCATTTGAAGACATTTTAATACATTGACCGATATTCGTTAAATAGAGTCATCTGGTTTATGTAGTAGGAAACTTGGTATGAGCGCGCGCAGCGTGTAAGATTGTTTATACAGTTTGAGACAGAGCTATATTCATGCCCATGCTAGTATTGAATGGTTTTTTAACGATAAAACCAACATAATCCTTACGCAGATATAAGCTTTTAGTGCTAGCGTAACGCATGGTTTAGTGTTAAATATAAGAGAATAAAAATAGCTAGATTTTATGGACAGCCATTTATAGATATTTTTTGATTTTGCTAAAAACAGAGCATACTTTTCACTTAAAATAATTAGGTAGATATGATGAAAAAACAACCAGCACAGTGGTTACTCAGTGCAGCGTCAGTGGGCATCGCAGGTTTAATTCTTACCCAGAGCTACGGCACCGCAGTAGCTGATACCAATACCGAAGGTTTTAAACAGACGCCTGAGCAACAGGTTACCACGCGCCAAGTAGCGGCATTGCTGGATCGCAGTCATTATCTTAATCAGCCACTGGATACAGCAACTGGTAGCGAGATTTTGTCTATGTATATCGATAGTCTCGATCCAAACCATACGTTGTTTTTGCAATCTGATGTCGATGAGTTTAAGAAAAAGTATGCCGATGAATTTGGTGCGCGTTTAAAGCGTGGTGATTTGTCTACTGGGGTAGAAGTATTTGAGCGCTATCGTAAACGCTCAAATGAGTATTTTGCCATGGCAAAAAAGATGCTAAAAACGGATATTAATTTGACCAGCAAGGATAACATTGTCCTTGACCGTGAAAAACTCAATCATTTTAAAACCAAAAAAGAGCAGCGCGACTATTGGGCAAGTCAGTTAAAGTTTCAGTTGATGAGTATTACTTTGGGTAAGGAAGACGAAAAAGCAAAAGAAAAAGTCTTTTTAGACAACCCAGATATCACGCGCGGTCAAGATTTGGTCCGTAATGATGAGCGCACGCCAAGTGAGATTTTACTGAATCGCTTATCTCGTCAGCAAGAGCAGTTTACCCGTCTCAAAGATGATGAGATTATGGAAACCATCTTAAACACGGCGATGCTGACCTACGATCCTCATAGTAATTATTACGCGCCAATTCAAGCCAATGAGCTGCAAATACAATCTAGCCTACAATTAGAAGGGATTGGGGTATCTATCCGCCCTGACCGTAAAAACCCAGACTATACCCGTATTGTGACCTTAGTCGATGGCGGTCCGGCAGCTAAATCCGGTCAAATTAAGCCCAACGATTTAATTATTGGTATTGCCAAAGATGGCGAGACTATGACTGATGTGGTCGGCTGGTCAACGCGAGAAATCGTCAGTCTGATTCGTGGTAAGCGCGGTACATCGGTGACGATTAAAGTTCGTCAGCCTAATACCCCTGATGCCAGTGCTCGTAATGTGACTGTGGTTCGAGATATTATTGCACAAGAAGAATCAGGCGTCACTCAGCGTGTCGTTGAAGTTCAGCGTCCAAATATCGATAAAACTCCAAAACGTATCGGTGTTCTTGAAATACCAAGCTTTTATTTGAACTACCGAGCCCGCCGTAATGGTGAAGATTATCGTAGTGTCAGTATCGATACCGAAAAAGCATTGAAAGAGTTAAATAAAAAGAATATCGATGGCTTGGTCGTTGATTTGCGCAATAATCCAGGTGGCTCACTAGATGAAGTTGCCAAGATGCTTGGCTTCTTTATTAAGAGTGGTCCGCTAGTACAGATTCGTGATAATCGTGGCAATATTCAAGTTTACCGTGATGATGACGGTGGTGAGCAGCTATATGATGGTAAGGTAGTCGTTTTGACCAATCTTGCCTCTGCGTCAGCAAGTGAGATTTTTGCCGCCGCTATTCAGGATTATGGACGTGGCTTGATAGTCGGTAGTACTACAACAGGTAAAGGCTCAGCGCAAATCCAATTAGACAGCTTGGCGCTTGGTTCTGCGACGTTAACGCAGCGTAAATTCTATCGTATCACCGGTGGTAGTACGCAGAATAAAGGCGTGGTCCCTGATATTGAATTGGTCAACATCTATGACGATGCAACCTTTGGCGAGCGCGCACAGAAAAAGGCGCTGCCTTGGGATACAATTAAGACTGCACCGTATAAGCCCGAAGGTAAATTCACGTCGAATACCTTGGCGACTCTTAACCAACAGTCGAAAATCCGCCAACAAAAAAATCCGCAGTTCGTTTATTTATCAACGCTCAATGATATCCGTAATATGGAAGATGAGAAAAAACCAGTTGCGCTCGATATCAATAAACGCCGTGCCAAAATGCAGCTAATAGAAAAACGCTCCCTAGAGGCTGAGAACAAGCGTCAGATTGCAACTGGTGAGCGTCCTTATGCCAACTGGAATACTTATCAAGCGGCAATGGATGCAAAGTTTGAAGAGCGCAGTCAGATGAAGGCTGCTGAGCGCCCAGAGCTACCAGAAGATGAAGCTTTCATTAATGAAGCGGCTTATATTATGCTCAGTGCTGAGCCAACAAAGCTGAGCAGTCCTGAAGAAAAGCTATAAAAATTATTGTAGACTATTATCTATTCAGCTGCCCAAACTCTACGAAAATTGTACGTAAGCATATGCTTACAAGGATTGACGTTTAGACCTCTTACTTAGTATGGGTCAATCTGCGATTATACATCTACGGCAAGATTGAACTGAAAGGTTCAGAGGTACTAGGGATTGGTATCTGGAAAGTCGCATAAGGGATAGGTAGTTTGCTGATTAGGGATGATAGGGCTGGATGCCCGACCGTTATAAAATACTTCGGGATTAAGTATTGAATGACAGTAACATGGATGGTTGGTAATAAAAGCCGCATAATGCTAGTCATTATGCGGCTTTATTACGTTTGGGCTTTGTGATATTTTAAAGGTCTTAATGTCAAGTAAGTACAGATAAAAACCTTTAAATTTGCTCATAAAAAAGGGTCAATAGAAAAATCTACTGACCCTTTGCAACAAAGGATGGGCTTCATCACTCATTGCTTATGCATCTAGCACAATAATCTATAAGAGATTAGTGTTCAACGCCACCTGCGCCATGTACATGACCGTGGTTTAGTTCATCTTCAGTAGCAGCACGTACTTCTTGGATTTCAACATCAAACGTCAAACGCTTGCCAGCTAGTGGATGGTTTGCATCAACAGTCACTTCTTTGTCACTGACGGCAGTCACAGTAACTAGCATCACTTGACCACCAGCTTCTGACTGAAACTGCATACCAGGCTGGATATCTTCAACGCCTTGGAAGTTGTCACGTGGTACATGTTGTACCGCTTGTTCTTGATATTCGCCGTAACCGTCAGCAGGCTCAACAACAGCATTAACTCTTTCGCCAGCAGATTTACCTTCTAGTTGTTGCTCTAGACCTGGGATGATATTACTGTGACCATGCAAATAAGCAAGTGGTTGACCTTCTGGAGATTGGTCAAGGATATTACCTTCGTCGTCTTTTAGCGTGTAGTTGAACTTGACGGCAGTGTCTTTTGCGATAGTAGTCATAAATTATCCTAAATATGTTGATATTAAAAATTAAATACGGTTGCAATAAACCTAAAAAAGCCAATCAGCCAGCCAAATAGCCACGTCATCAGTTAATTATCATCAGTTTATTAGGGTAACTTTAGCAGTTAGCCTCTTTAATTGCGATAACTCCCATCACTTTCAAGGTTAAAACAACAAAAAATGCCAATTAATCGTGTAATTGAGCAGAATAATCCATGTTTTTAGCATATTAACCAAATACTGCGTTGCTGGTTTTAGGTTCGCCAGTTGCGTTTTTGAGCAATGACTTCTACCATAGCAGTAATTATAAGGATAAAAAAATATGACTTCACTCTCTCATGCTGTCGATAATCAGCCATCTAATATTAACTACCAATTCGACTTTGAGCGTTTTTTAGAGCATCTGGTTGATGTCACGCTTAGGTTTACAGCAGATACAGACGCGCCAAGCTTATGGCTACCGGCATGGATACCGGGCAGTTATTTGATGCGTGAATTTGCTCGAAATATCACCGCTGTACATTACGAGATATTGGATAAAGAGTTATCGGATAACCAGATTGCGAATAATAAAAATTCTAAGTGTTATCGCGCGCAAAAAACTGATAAGCACACATGGCAATTGCCACATGCAAAAGCAGGGCAAACGATAAGCGTATATTACGAAGTATATTGTTATGATTTATCGGTGCGCACGGCTTATGTCGATCAGCAGCGCTTGTACGGCAATTTTACGTCTTTGGCATTGGCAGTTGCTGGGCAAGAGCAATCACCAATCCAGGTTAGCTTGATGGTACCCGAAGCCTTTTTTATTGATAAAAATAAAGAGCAAGTATTACTGGCGTGTGGACTTAAAGCTACATACTTACAAAGCGATGAGCAAAATTTATATAGTTTGCAAGCGGACAGCTATCATGAACTTATTGATTATCCGTTTGAGATTGCCATACAAGAGAAATTTGATTTTATTATTCAAGATAATCAGCATCAGACGCTGAGCCATCAATTTTTCCTCGCGGGTAAGCATAATGCCAATATGGGACGATTGCAGCAAGACCTAACTCGGATCTGCCAGACGTATCTCAATTGGTTGGGTGACGCGCCATTTAATGATTATACTTTTATGACTTATGCTAGTGGGCAAGATTATGGCGGCTTGGAGCACATCAATTCGACCAGTTTGATTACCCCACGCCGTGATTTACCTCATATCAATGAACCAACAATGCCAAGTAGTGATTATCAGCGATTTTTAGGCTTGTGTAGTCATGAGTATTTTCATGCGTGGTGGGTCAAGACAGTTCGTCCCGATGTGATGCTAGATGTGGATTTACGCCGCGAAGCTTTTACACCTTTGCTATGGGTATTTGAAGGCTTTACCTCGTATATTGATGACTTTATGCTGCAAGCATCAGGAGTGATTGATAAGGCAAGCTATCTAAAGTTATTGGCAGAACAAATTAATCGCTATCACCAAACGCCGGGTCGCGCACAGCAAAGTGTGGCAGAATCGAGCTTTGATGCGTGGATTAAGCTGTATCGCAACGATGAAAATACTGGCAATGCGGGTATCAGTTACTACAATAAAGGATCTTTAGTGGCGTTATGTCTGGATTTAACGCTACTAGAAAAGAGCGCGGGACGTTATCGTTTATTTGATGTGGTCAAAGCTTTTTATGAACAAGCGAAGCAAAATGACAAAAAGCGCGTCGGGATCAGTAGTGCCGATATGGGGACTATTATTGGGCAGTTTATGCCATTAGCGGATTGGGAAGATTTTGAGCGCTGCTATGTTAATGGCGTTGAAGAGTTGCCTCTAAAATCGTTGTTAGCCGCTAACGGTATTCAGTTACATAGCAATACCAAAGAGACCGCTGACAAACATGTACCGTGGGGCATGAGATGTACTGAAACGCCAATGGGACTCAAGGTCAGTAAGGTAGCGCGCGCGAGCGCCGCGGCAAAAGCTGGACTCTCAGCACATGATGTTATTATCGCAATTGATGGTATCAAAGCAGATAACAAACAACTAGCCCTATTCAATGATGCATCACACGACATTGAATGCCATTTGTTTCGCCGTGATGAGCTGATGACGGTTAAGGTTGTACCGAAAGTCGATACAGATGAGAGTGATGGTTTAGATAAAGTCTGTCCACATAGTATTAGCTTGCGTTTAGCAAAGGCTAATACAGATGATGAAAATAAGATAAATGAATTAAAAACAGAAAGTGCTTGGTTAGATGTGATGAAGGGTGCCGAGTCATAGTGATTTGGCTATCACACGTAGTTGAGTACTCTACAAAGACAGTGGCTACTATAAAATTAGCAGCTATTAAAAAGCCCATACTAAACAATGATGCTTAGTATGGGCTTTGTGTTGTACACTTAAAATTTAAGCATTAGGTTTTGTGGTTTTGGCAACCTCTACGGCTTCTTTCTGGTTTGCAGAAGTATCTTGATCGGTAGCATTGCTTGCATCTTTTTCTGCATTAACTAACGTTTTTGCAATCCACTCTTGTAACCATATAATTTCAGGCTGCTGGGCATCAATGATGTCTTGTGCCAATTTACGCATTTCTTTATCAGTACCGTATTGCAGCTGTACCATTGCCATATCTACCGCGCCGCGATGATGAGGCAGCATACCACGTGCAAATGCCATGTCTGGCACAGGATTTGCGATGCCAGTCATCATGTCGTCATGCATGGCTTGCATGCCTGCCGTATAAGCTTGTTGCATTGCTTGGGTATTGGGCTTTGGCTTGGGCGCATCAGGGTGGCTAGCAAGCCATTTATTTATAATATCAATCTCAAGCTGCTGTGAGTCAATGATGTCTTTTGCCAGCTTACGCATCGTCTCATCATTACCGTATTTAAGCTCAATCTTTGCCATATCTACTGCACCATGATGATGCCCAAGCATACTTTTTGCAAAGGCTGTATCAGGATCATTATAAGCCATACCTACCATCATCTCATTATGCATATCAGTCATAGACTTCGTATAGTCTTTAAATATGTCCGTCATTGGCATCTCATCTGGCGTAGTATCAGCAGTCATCATATCGTGAGCATCCATATCTTCATGGCTGTCAACTTGCTCTGCTACGACCGGTGCATCGTCTTGCACTGCATTCACCTCAACATCATCTGATGCTGGCTGGCAAGCACTTATTAATAGCGCAGCAGACACGCCAGTAGCAAACAAGGCCAAACGATGAAAAGCAGTCATGACATATCCTTACCATAAATTGAACAAGAAGCTTAGCAAAAAAGCATATAAGGCACATAGCTAAATGTTAACAGATAAATCTTACTTTTTCGAGACGCTATGTTTAAGATGTCGTAATATAGTGAGCTTAAATAAAAAAGCTATCTTAAGTACAGCTTTACTTAGGTATTATGATAGCTAACCTATGACGCCAAGTTTTCGGCATTGCTCACTATTTAAATGAATGCGTACAAACTCACCAACGCCCAACTCTCCAAGCTCAAATCCTGCCACTGACCAACGTATCAAGCGTAAGCAAGGCAGCCCTACATGCGCAGTCATACGCCTCACTTGGCGATTTTTGCCTTCATAAATAGTTAGCATCAACCATGACGTTGGGATATTTTTACGCTCACGAATAGGCGGATTACGCTGCCATAATGTAATCGGCAAGTCGACTTCATCCACCAATACTGCAGAGGCAGGCAATGTCTTACCGTCTTTCAAGACCACGCCTGACGCCAGCGCCTTTAATTGGACAGCAGTGACCATGCCTTCTACTTGCACCAAGTAAGTCTTACCTTGTTTTTGTTTGTTTTGCGCAAAACCCTTTGCAGATGGTGGCTGCGTGATGGCTTTATTAATGCGTCCATCACTGGTCAAAATCAGCAGCCCCTCTGAGGTAGCATCAAGCCGACCAGCGATACGGAGTGATTTATCCGTAAAATATTCTGATAGAGTAGTATGGTCATTATTGCTGTCATCACGGAATTGACTTTGTACTCCGTAAGGCTTATTAAACAAAATCAGGCTAGAGCTGGACATAAAATAGTGTTTCCCAAAAATAAAATGGCGGATAGCAGGACATATACTATAAGAATTAATATACGAGTAAAGCCTAAAGGTAGAGGCGTGTTTTACCTTAAGTTTATCGTATTGTACAAACATTTATAATGCTGTCATCACCATGATAAAACAGCTAGCATAACAGAATGCCAAGGACGCTTAAAACACATAATACCTATCAAGGAGTATCACCTCATGTCATATAACAAGGTTATCGTACCAATAAACGGCGAAAAAATAACCGTAAATGCTGATTTATCCTTCAATATTCCAAATCATCCGATCATTCCCTTTATCGAAGGCGATGGCATCGGCGTTGATATCACACCTGTCATGATTGAAGTGATTGATGCGGCAGTTGAAAAAGCTTATAAAGGCAAAAAGTCCATCGTTTGGATGGAGACCTATTGCGGTGAAAAAGCCTCTAAAATTTATGACGGCGAATTTATGCCAGAAGAGACGCTTGATGTGTTGCGTGATTATGTCATCAGTATAAAAGGTCCGCTGACCACGCCAGTTGGCGGTGGTATGCGCTCGCTGAACGTGGCAATGCGACAAGAGCTTGATTTGTACGTTTGTCAGCGTCCTGTACGTTGGTTCGAAGGCGTTCCAAGTCCTGTCCAGCATCCTGAATTGACTGATATGATTATTTTCCGCGAGAACTCAGAAGATATCTATGCCGGTATCGAGTGGAAAGCAGGCAGTGAGGATGCCAAAAAAGTCATTAAGTTTTTAAAAGAAGAGATGGGCGTGACACAGATTCGCTTTTCAGAAGATTGTGGCATTGGTATCAAGCCAGTATCAAAAGAGGGCTCACAGCGTTTGATTTGTAAAGCCATTCAGCACGCCATCGACAATGACTTGCCTAATGTGACGCTTGTGCATAAAGGCAATATTATGAAGTTCACTGAAGGCGCTTTTAAAGAGTGGGGATATGAGGCTGCTACTGAGTGCTTTGGTGCTCAATTACTAGATGGTGGCCCTTGGATGACGATAACAAATCCTAAGACGGGTCATAAGATTGTGATTAAAGATGTGATTGCAGATGCGTTTTTGCAGCAAATCCTGATGCGTCCAGCTGACTACTCAGTGATTGCGACATTAAACCTAAACGGCGACTACATCTCTGACGCGCTAGCCGCGCAAGTCGGTGGTATCGGTATTGCTCCGGGTGCTAATAAAGGAGTTGCTATTGCCGTATATGAGGCAACACATGGTACAGCGCCAAAGTACGCCGGACAAAACAAAGTCAATCCGGGTTCGCTTATTTTGTCAGCTGAGATGATGCTACGTGATATGGGCTGGACAGAGGCTGCTGACTTGGTCATCGAAGGTATCCAAGGTGCTATCAAAAATAAGACCGTGACCTACGATTTTGAACGCTTGATGCCGGATGCCACCTTACTGAGTACCTCTGAGTTTGGTAAAGCAATCATCAAACATATGAATGCGTAAGAAAATGATGTCTTTTACACAATGTCTTGTAAATAGTCTCTGACATAAAAATCACTCATTAATAAAAGACAAAAAAACACCCCAAAATCTAAGATATTTGGGGTGTTTTGTTTACGCTAATGTCACTTCTATAAATTAACTTTTATAAGATGAGTTAATTATAATGAAGCAATGGCGTTATTGAACAAAGTGCTAGGACGCATTGCTTGCTCAGCCAATGCTTCATCCGCTAGGTAATAGCCTTTAAGATCCATAGGCTTACCTTGAGCATCATTTAGCTCTTTGATAATAGCTGCTTCATTGCTCTCAAGATTCTGCGCAAGTGCGGTAAATTGTGCTTTTAGCTCGCCATCTTGCTCTTGAGCGGCAAGCTCTTGTGCCCAATACATCGCAAGATAGAAGTGACTGCCACGATTGTCAAGCTCACCAGTTTTGCGTGATGGAGACTTGTCATTCAATAACAGCTTTTCAGTTGCTCTATCTAAGGTATCAGCCAATACTTGAGCTTTAGGGTTGTTGTCATTCTGTGCTAAATGCTCTAGCGACACAGTCAATGCCAAGAACTCACCCAAAGAATCCCAACGTAAGTGGTTTTCTTCAACCAATTGTTGTACATGCTTTGGTGCTGAACCGCCAGCGCCTGTTTCAAACAAACCGCCGCCCTTCATTAATGGAACCACTGACAACATCTTAGCACTGGTGCCCAATTCTAAAATCGGGAATAAGTCAGTGAGATAATCACGTAAGATATTACCAGTAGCAGAAATCGTATCAAGACCACGAGCAACGCGCTCTAAGGTATAACGCATGGCACGAACTTGTGACATGGTTTCGATATGTAGACCAGTGGTATCATGATCTTTTAGATACATTTTTACCTTTTTGATCAGCTCATTTTCGTGTGGACGATACGGGTCTAACCAAAAGATGACTGGTGTATTCGATTCGCGTGCACGGCGTACTGCAAGCTTGACCCAATCTTGGATAGGCTCATCTTTAACCTGGCACATGCGCCAGATGTCACCTTTTTCAACGCGTTTTTCGAGTAATACTTCTTCAGTATCGATGTCAACAATACGGGCAATACCGCTATCGCTAGACTCAAAAGTCTTATCGTGCGAGCCGTATTCTTCCGCTTTTTGTGCCATTAGACCGACGTTAGGTACTGTGCCCATCGTTGTTGGATCAAAGTTGCCATGCCATTTACAGAAATTGATCATTTCTTGGTAAATGCGCGCAAAGGTAGATTCTGGCATGACAGCTTTGCAATCATATAGTTTGCCATCAGCACCCCACATTTTGCCGCCATTACGAATCATGGCTGGCATTGATGCGTCAACGATGATGTCACTTGGCGAATGGAAGTTGGTGATGCCTTTTGATGAATCAACCATTGCCAAACGTGGACGATGTACTTGGCAAGCATGTAAATCACGCTCAATCTCTTCACGCAAACTGGCTGGCAATTCAGCAATTTTTTCATATAAGCTTGCCATGCCATTATTGACATTGATACCTAGCTCATCAAATAATGCGCCATGCTTTTGGAAAGCATCCTTATAATAGATTCTGACCGCATGACCGAAGACGATAGGGTGCGATACTTTCATCATGGTCGCTTTTACGTGCAATGAGAATAAGATACCAGCTTCGCGGCAATCTTCCATTTCACGCTCGTAGAATTCTAATAGCGCTTGTTTGCTCATCACCATCAAATCAATGACTTCTTTATCAAGTAAAGCAATCTTAGGCTTTAATACTTTGATAGTACCATCGTCAGACAAAATCTCCATACGTACAGTACGTGCTTTATCTAAAGTGATAGATTGCTCGCCATCATAGAAGTCGCCGCTGTGCATATGTGATACATGCGTTTGTGACCATTGTTTCCATTCACCCATAGAATGCGGATGTTTGCGTGCGTAGTTTTTGACCGCTTTTGGTGCGCGGCGATCTGAGTTACCTTCACGAAGTACAGGGTTTACCGAGCTGCCTAGACTTTTGCCATAACGCAGACGAATCGATTTTTCTTCGTCAGTTTTTGGGTCATCTGGAAAATCAGGAATAGCGTAGCCTTTACCTTGTAGTTCTTTAATGGCTGCTTTCAACTGTTGAACAGAAGCACTGATATTTGGCAATTTGATGATGTTAGTGTTTGGATCTTGTGTCAGACGACCTAGCTCAGCTAAGTTATCAGGAACGCGTTGCTCTTCACTTAAAAACTCAGGGAATTCAGCCAATACACGGGCTGCAACTGAGATATCACTGGTGTCAACTTCAATGCCTGCTGTGTGAGTAAATGCTTTGACAATAGGCAAGAATGATACGGTTGCAAGCGCTGGGGCTTCGTCGGTTTTTGTATAAATAATTTTTGACATTGTAGTAGAGTATTCCTTTATGTTGTCATTAATAAGGGGAGTAAGGCTTGGATCTTATTTAATCGCTTTATATAGCCTTCATACCATAATGAGTGATGGCGCTAAATTAAGCACATCAAGTGTCACTTTTGCAATCATACAAAAATATATTTAAACAGTTTGACGCATTTAAATAGTTTTGAGACTGCCTGTTGACCTTATTTTGCAAAACTATCTTTTGGAAGCTGTTTTAACCTTTATGACAAACTTACCGCCAAAAGAGGGGTTGAACGATTGGGTAACACTGCCTGACGATACATGACAGTCGATATATTATAGTTCATCCACTATAAATCCGATATGATGTCAATCTCGTATGTTGAACTAAGTATACTATTTCGCTCATATCTCATCTATATGAATTATATTAAGCTAATAATACTCTTATTCTATCAGTCATCAAGATTGATATCATCTTTTCCATGTAATTTGCCTGTTTTTAATGGCAGTTTTTATTACGTATGGCATCAAAGTTTTGTTTCGATCACACTAGTACGGCATCATTTCTTAAACGGTATCAATAATCCTATAACGGTTATATAAAATTCTTGCAAATTGTGACAGCAAAAAAATGCCAATTTGATAGGCTATATGATCAAGAAAAGTCATCAAAAAAAACAGTGTACTGATTATGAATTTACAATATGCGTTACTGAACGATACCAGTTGGCAAAGCCTAAGCGAGTGGCAAACGCCAGACACCCCTTTTATGTCATTTGCCTTTTGGCAAGCGCTTAGTGACACTGGCGCGATTGGCGAGGAGGCTGGCTGGTTACCTATTTATATATTAGTGCACCGTGTAGATGCCGATGATGATTTTGTAGTACAGCAAAATTTGTCTTCTGTAGAAGCTTCTATAAAGGTGAAGCAGCCGGTTGCCGTGATGCCCGTATTTATTAAAGGTCATCACCAAGGGGAATTTGTATTTGACCATTCATGGGCGCAAGCTTATGCGCAGTATGGTCTCGACTATTATCCGCGTTTGGTAACGAGCGCCCCTTATACGCCTATTACTGGGCAGCGTTTATGGTTGGCAGCAGGTGAGACGCTCGATGCTGACATTATAAAGACCGCTATTGCAGGGGTGGATGATATTGCGCAGCAAGTAGATGCTTCCGGCTGGCATGGGCTATTTGTCACACCTGAGATGGCTGCTATGGCTAACGCATCGCTGCCGACTGATATTGATATAGACATGGCGCTTAAAACCCAAGCAAATGGTGTGGCGGCAAAACCGATTGAGCTACCGATACTTGAGCGTCAAGGTTGTCAGTTTTTATGGCAAAATAAAAATCTAACTCAAAGTAATCAGCTGTTTACAGATTTTGAAGCATTTTTGACCACGCTTAAAGCCAAAAAACGCAAAACCATTCGAGCTGAGCGCAGAAAAGTTGCTGAGCAAGGTATTACGTGCCAGCGAAAATGCGGTGATGACATTACCGAGTCCGACTGGAAGACTTTTTATCATTGCTATGTAATGACTTATGCGGTACGTGGGCAGCAGCCTTATTTGACCATGGATTTTTTTAAAGCATTAGCGCAACATATGGCTGAGCATTTAATGCTCGCACAAGCACTTGATGCCAACGGTGAGATTATCGCGAGCAGTCTGTTTTTATATGATAAGCCTGACAATAAAACGGCAACTTTGTACGGTCGTTATTGGGGAGCGCTTGGTGAGTATGATAGCTTGCATTTTGAGCTGTGCTATTATCAAGGTATTGAGTTTGCCATCGAGCAAGGCTTGCATTATTTCGACCCAGGAACGCAAGGCGAGCATAAGCTGATTCGTGGCTTTATTCCAACAGCTACCCACTCACTGCACCGTATTTATGATGCGCGTTTTGTGCCAGCGATTGCTGATTTTTGCCGCAAAGATCGGCTACAGATGTCGCAATATCGAGAGCAAGCGTTTGAAGCTTTACCGTTTAATATTGATAATATGCCAATGTTTGATAATAATGAATAACCTTATCTTTTAACCATCTTCTACTTAATAAAGTACATATTAGCCGTAAACTATGACCTCTCATCTTTCTTGCGTAACCAATTCATTACCTCCAGCTGAGCTATTACCTTGGCTAAATATCGAAGGCTCTCTTACTGCCTTGCTAGAGGTAAAAGCCGGGCAGCCGCTACGTGTGGAGCGTCACTTTGAGGGTTATCGTCTCCTATCTTTAGCACAAAAAAAGCAATTGGGTATCAAAGGGGCAGCGCTTAGTCATCCACGGCTGGCATGGGTCCGTGAGGTATATCTATACGGTAATGACGAGCTACCATGGGTACAGGCGCAAAGCCTGTTTCCGTTATCAAGTCTAAAAGGCAGTGCCAGACGTCTACAGCAACTAAAAAGCACACCTATAGGTTATGTATTGTTTAATCGCAGTCGCACCTTGCCCAATCAGCGCTCTATCAAACATACGGCAGATGGCTGGCAACGGCAGACGCTTTATGATTGGCATGGTCGTTCTTTACTTATTAGTGAGACCTTTTTGCCACGGTTCTGTGAAAAACAATTGGATATTTAAGTACTTCATCAAAAAATTAAAACAACCAATTAATTAGCCAACTATTTTCCACTTTATTATTCAGATAAGTTTTTAGTGAATAAATTTTAATGAATTTACTGCTTCTATTTAGAGGATATATTGATAAGTTACTGAAAAAAATAGATTTAAATATAGAGAATTTTGCCTTGTCGTCTACTCAAAATAAGCTGATATTTTTTTGCGCTCGCAACATAAAGTTTCATGTTACACTTAAACTTTAGCGAGAATATCGATGCAAAAGAGTATCGAATTTATCCTTAAAACTGCAAGCTAATGATAAGCTCATGCCTTTTGCTTGCCTAGTTCAAACTTCTTTTGCTACTCGCTTCTTTCAACGACCGTTATTACTAATAAACGTGACCACTTAGGACTTTACTATGTTTAAAGATATCTCTATCAAAGATTTTGATCCAGTACTTGCTGAAGCTATGGCTGCTGAAAGCGTTCGTCAAGAGAACCATATTGAGCTTATCGCTTCAGAAAATTACTGCTCACAAGCAGTGATGGAAGCGCAGGGTACTGATTTGACCAACAAATACGCTGAAGGCTATCCTGGTAAGCGCTATTACGGTGGTTGTGAGCATGTTGACGTCGTTGAGCAACTAGCTATTGACCGTGCAAAAGAATTGTTTGGTGCAGAATATGTGAACGTACAGCCACACTCTGGTAGCCAAGCAAACTCTGCTGTCTTTTTAGCATTGCTTGAAGCCAATGATACTGTGCTTGGCATGAGTTTAGATGCTGGTGGTCACTTAACGCATGGCGCACATATCAACTTCTCAGGTCTAAACTACAATGCAGTACAGTATGGTTTGGTTGAAGGCACTGGTCTTATCGATTATGACCAAGTTGAGAGCTTGGCAAAAGAGCATAAGCCTAAAATGATCATCGCTGGTTTTTCAGCGTATTCACAAGTAGTTGATTGGGCGCGTTTCCGTGAAATCGCTGACGAAGTAGGCGCTTACTTGCTAGTGGATATGGCTCACGTTGCTGGTCTTATCGCTGGTGGCGTTTACCCAAGCCCAGTACCGTTTGCTGATGTAGTGACCACAACTACGCACAAAACCTTACGTGGCCCACGTTCAGGTATGATTCTTGCTCGTGATGAGAA
This sequence comes from Psychrobacter sp. ANT_H56B, assembly GCF_008369245.1. NCBI lineage: Bacteria > Pseudomonadati > Pseudomonadota > Gammaproteobacteria > Moraxellales > Moraxellaceae > Psychrobacter > Psychrobacter sp. ANT_H56B. The sequence goes on along the minus strand of NZ_VOBF01000012.1, from coordinate 37,265 downwards.
GCTTGCTAAAAAGCTCAATTCTGCCGTATTCCCAGGCAACCAAGGTGGCCCGTTGATGCATGTCATCGCGGCAAAAGCAGTTTGCTTTAAAGAAGCCTTAGAAGAGAACTTCAAAACCTATCAGCAGCAAGTGGTTAAAAACGCTCAAGCCATGGCGAAAGTCATTCAAGATCGCGGCTATGAAATTATCTCTGGTGGCACTGAAAACCATCTGATGCTTATCAGCTTAGTTAAGCAAGAGATGACTGGTAAAGAAGCGGATAAATGGTTGGGTGACGCACACATTACGGTCAATAAAAACGCCGTACCAAACGATCCAAAATCTCCGTTTGTGACTTCTGGTATCCGTATTGGTACACCAGCGATTACCACTCGCGGCTTCAACGAAGCACAAGCAGGTGATTTGGCAGGTTGGATTTGTGATGTTCTTGACAGCCGTGGCGATGAAGCAGTGACTGCTGAAGTACGTGGCAAAGTAGAAGCGATCTGTAAAGAGCTTCCTGTATACGCTAAAAACCAGTAATTTCTGATTAATTGGTTTTATAAGTCAGATATAAAAAAACCGCTTAGCTTTGGCTAGGCGGTTTTTTTGTGAGTATATAAATCAGTTTTTTAATTTATCAAATCACATAAACGGCAATTTGGTAAATATCTGCAGGATAGTGGCGTTAACGATATCAACGAAGAATGCACCAACCATAGGTACAATCAAAAATGCCTTATGTGATGGTAAGTAACGATCGGTGACCGCCTGCATATTGGCAATCGCTGTAGGAGTTGCACCCATACCGAAACCACAGTGTCCTGCTGACAAGACAGCTGCATCATAGTCTTTGCCCATGAGTTTGAAGGTCACAAAGTAAGCATAGCCAATCATTAGAACAGTTTGTGACAATAAGATGATCAATACCGGACCTGCCAAATCTGTCAATTGCCACAGCTTTAATGACAATAAAGCCATCGCTAAGAAAAGACTCAAAGAAGCGTTACCGATGACGTCAATCGCACGGTCAAACATATCAAAGTTAAATACCATGGTTAAGGTATTGCGCAAAATCACACCACCTGCTAATGCCCATACGAAGGTAGGCAACTCAAACCATGTATCCTGTGCCAACAAGGTCATAAGATCAGCAAACGCCAGTGCTGCGGCAAACAGTGCCAATGATTCAATGGTAGACGATGCCGTAATCAGACGGATATTATCCGGTTTTTCAAACATCTCCTTATTACTATGAACTTCCTCTTCGCTGTGCTTGGTGCTATAGAGCGACTGCTCACTTGCCAGTTTTTCAACATCACTTGGGTTTGGATTGTCTGCTGTAGGCTTGAGACCAAGCTTTTTAATCAAGCGACGGGCAACAGGACCACCGATAATACCACCTGCTACTAAACCATAAGTGGCAACTGCGATACCCAGCGTCGTCGCGCCAACCACACCATACTGCTCCTCCAAAGTAATGCCCCAAGCACCAGCAGTACCATGACCACCAGTCAAAGCGATTGAACCGGTCACCAAGCCAAGCAAAGGATCAAGCCCAAGTGCGCTTGCCATTGCAACACCAAGGATGTCTTGCAAAATGATAAAGACAGACACGATAATGGTGAAGATCAGTAAGGGTGAGCCACCTGCTTTTAACCGACCAAAATCAGCGCTAAGCCCGATAGAGGCAAAAAACATCAGCATAGTTGCTGTTTGCAGTCCTTGATGGAAATTAAAGCTATAGCCCCAAACAATATTAAGAATATAAACGACAATCGCTGCGACCAAACCGCCTGCGACTGGTTCTGGAATATTGAAATCTTCTAAAAACTTAATTCTTTTGACTAAGAAGCGTCCAAGCAAAAGTACTAATGTGGCTAATATCAGGGTGTAATAGCCGTTTAGGGTGATTTCCATATGTTAATCCTTTCTATAAATATAAATTAACCTGAATTCGGGATAAATCTGTTTTTATCTCGAATTTAGATTCTTCTCTTACTAGCGACTAAGACAAATCATCAGACGCCACGACAATCCACAGTTGTGGTTTGCCAAATTCTTTAAAAGCATCTTCTATAATACTTTTGAAGACATTAAAATCTTCGGTGTTAATATTTTTAACCGCTGTTAAATCAAGTACCAAATGCTCGATATCACTGTCTGTTAAGCAGTCCCACGCTGCATCCCAGTTATGACCAAACCAACTTGGGAAATCGCATGCTTTCGCTAAGCTACTTAAGAGTGTTTCTTTATCTAATCGCTCTTCTATAGGTATAGCGATTGCTTGTTCAGGAATAGTAGCAAACGTTCTGCTGCTTTTACCTTTAACAAGGTTTTGATCAATGCTGCTTTGATTTACATAGTAAATAGCTTGAGTCATGTTATTTCACCTCCAGTTCTTGAAAGCTGCCGTAATGATCAAGGGTTAAATAATAAATGGTTGGCGGGTGACCGCCAGTGACAATACGCCGTGCACCGCGATGCGAAACGGTAGGTGTGGGTACAGTATATTCGCGATAGTAGCCTTGCGACTGCGCCGGTAACTTGCCTTCGCGATTATAGAAAGTGGTTCCGTCTTTGTTAGGATAAGGGAAGGGTCCACCTTGCTGAATAAGTGCAATGGTTTGATCTATTTGCGCATCACCAGTGATAGCTGCTGCATTTGAATTACTGGCAGATTCAATATGATTTTGCGATAGAGTAGTAGATGGCGCGCTATCGGCAAAAAAACTGGATTTCAAATCAGTAAAGAAATAAACCGCAACAGCGATAATGGCAATCAAACTGAATAGGGTAGAGAAGCTGCTTTTCTTATTTTGGCTGCTACGATTATTTTTGCTAATATGGTTTCGATTGTTTTTCTGACTAACATTATCTGAGCTGCGATGCATTGAATTTGCCACTGAATTGGATGCTGGCGTCTCTAAAATACTCAATTCATCCGATGTGACTTCGGTGGCGCGCAATTGATTTTTGTCATTGCGCTCACTATTAAAATAAATCCGCTGCCCATTGCTGATAGGCTGCGCCATTCGCACGGATGTTATGTGAAAAAACACATCTTCACTCTGATTGTCGACATCGATAAAGCCATAGCCTTTATCAGAATTCCAATGCTTAATTTTGCCACTTTGCATGGGCATCCTCGTCCTATCGATAGATTTTTATCACGTAAAATAATGGCTGTATGTCATACATAATATAGTTATTAATAATAAAAAAACGCCAGCAATTAAGCTGACGTTCTGTAACAATTATACTGCAGACGACATTATAGATTGTAGTGAAGACGTAATAAATTAGGCACGCGTTTCGCCATGACCATAAACGATCCACTTTTGTGAAGTTAAGCCTTCAAGTCCGACAGGTCCACGTGCATGAATCTTGTCAGTTGAGATACCAATTTCGGCACCAAGACCATATTCAAAACCATCGGCAAAACGGCTAGAGGCGTTAATCATCACGCTTGCTGAGTCGACTTCGCGGATAAATCGCTGTGACTTGGTATAGTTATCTGTAATGATAACATCGGTATGATGACTGCCATGGGTGTTGATATGCTCAATCGCCTCATCAATGCCGGATAAGATTTTAATCGCGAGGATAGGGGCGAGATATTCGGTATCCCAATCTTCCGCGGTGGCGGCTGATAAATGGCCTTTAAGGATAGTGTTATCGTTCAGAATAGCCTGCGCTTTATCATCAAGGCGCAATTGCATCGCATTATCGGCTTCAACGATGGCTTCGGCAATTTTTGGTAACAGCTCATCAGCGATGGCTTCATCGACCAACAAGGTTTCCATGGTATTACAAGTACCATAGCGATGGGTTTTGGCATTGACACTTACATTAATGGCAATCTTGGGATCAGCATCACTGTCAATAAAGGTATGACAGTTGCCATCTAAGTGCTTAATGACAGGCACGCGCGCATCGCGGCTTATACGTTCAATCAGCCCTTTACCGCCGCGTGGTACGATAACATCAACATATTCTGTCATAGTAATAAGCTCACCAACGGCAGCACGGTCAGTGGTCTCTAGCACTTGGACACTATACTCAGACATACCAACGTTTTTTAGTCCTTCTAAAATACATTTGGCAATCGCTTGATTGGACTCAAATGCTTCAGAGCCGCCACGCAAAATAATGGCGTTACCTGACTTTAGTGCGAGCGAGGCTGCTTCCAAAGTGACATTGGGACGCGACTCATAAATCATACCGACCACACCAAGTGGCACGCGCATTTTTCCCAGATGAATACCCGACGGACGATACGTCATGTCGGTAACCTCACCAATAGGGTCAGGCAATGCCGCAACGTCTTTTAGACCTTGTAGCATGCCATCAAAACGGGCATCATTTAACTCCAAGCGATCAAGCAGCGCAGCATCTAGGTCGTTCTTTTGTCCATTGTCCATATCAACTGTATTGGCGGCTAAGATATCTTGCTTAGCGCTCTTTAATACATCGTGAATCGCCATCAGTGCAGCATTTTTGTCACCCGTATTGGCAGCAGCCAGTGCTCTGGATGCAGCGCGCGCTTCTTTACCAACATTTTGCATATAAGCGGTTACATCTGTGGTATTGGTTTGACTCATAAATATTCTTCCTTATAGTTATAAATAAAAAACAATCAGTGTTCTTTAGCGCTCTAATGGCACTCTGCTATTTAACATAGAGGAGATTAGGTCGATAGTAAAGCCGATTTTGTGAATAGAAGTCACTTGTCTTTATATGATAGTCATGATTGGGCATTGGATTTATGGTTACGTATTTTTAACAGAAATAGACTGCAATTACTAAGGTAGTCGCTATGAATCGTCCGTATAGTGAGCGCTAAGCAACAAGAGATTCATTTTAGCTTTAACACATTATTTTTAAACTCGCTCGGCTACAGAATAGCTATTCATAGTAGAAATTAATGATAGTAAATAAAAATATTGGAGAATAAATATGACCATTGACCAACAACAAATTCAAAAATCTGGCGCGTACAAAAACTGGTTGGGCGTTGGATTGGTTGCAGCGGCATTGACGCTAAGTGCCTGTGGTAAGAAAGATGAGCCACCGGTAGAGACGGCGCCAGCAGTCGATGCGCAGACTTCGGTAGAAGATGAAGCAACGGGTGTGGCTACTGCCGGCAGTGCTGACGATGTTGCGGTAGCAACTGCTGACAATGATATGGCTGTCAGTAGCACGGATGATGTGGCCGTAGCATCTGCGGATGATGCAGAGGTGATGGACGGTGCTGAAAGCGAAGAACACGTCTCAAGCTACTAATGTGGCAGATAAAACAGCGCTCACGCTATTAAGATGATAAAATAAGGCCCATAATTGACTGTATATTATGGGCCTTATTTTATAAAGGTAATTTATTGCCAAACGCCTTTTTAATGCTAAGTACCTTTTTACGTCATGTTTTCATTCATATTTATTGGAAGTCTGCTAAACCATGCTTGATACTGCAAATAATCCGACTCGACCTATCGCTTTAGATTTACAAGATATCCATAAAAGTTTCGGCTCATTGGCCGTACTGAAAGGCGTATCTCTAACTGCCTATGACGGCGATGTTATCTCTATTTTAGGCTCGTCTGGCTCAGGTAAGTCGACCCTGCTGCGCTGTATCAATCTGCTTGAAAAGCCCAATCAAGGTCGCATTATTATCGGTAAAGATGAGCTGATGCTAAAGCCAGCTAAGTCAGGCGAATTGCAAGCGGCTGATATCAAACAGCTAGAACACTTGCGCGCACGCGTGGGTTTTGTCTTTCAGAATTTCAATCTATGGCCACATAAAACGATTATTGACAATATCATTGAAGGGCCAATACAAGTCTTAAAAATAAAAAAAGACCAAGCCATTAGCGATGCTGAAAAGCTGCTCGATAAAGTCGGTTTGCTTGATAAAAAAGACGCTTATCCTGCTAATCTGTCTGGTGGTCAGCGTCAGCGTGTTGCTATTGCACGCGCCCTTGCTATGCAGCCACAGGTATTATTGTTTGATGAGCCGACATCTGCATTAGATCCTGAGCTGGTCAATGAAGTGCTTGCGGTGATGCGAGAGCTAGCCGCAGAGGGACGCACGATGCTGATTGTGACCCATGAGATGCGTTTTGCACGTGAAGTTTCTAGTAAAGTGGTGTTTTTACACCAAGGCGTTATTGAAGAGATTGGTACACCTGAGCAGGTCTTTGATAACCCTAAGTCTGAGCGCGTTAGAGACTTTATGGCTTCACATCGTCAAAATTAATCCATTGCTTAAGTCTAGTAAAATCGCAATCTTAGCAATAATTGTTTAAAACGCTAAGATTGCACATCAGTAAGTCTATTCGTGCCTTTATTACTCAATAATCACAGTCGGTATGCAAAACGTTTGTTTTTGATATTCCACTCAGGTATTATCAAAAGACTTGTGAGCGGGTATGCATAGCACTTCTCCATATACCTAAATATCTCACAGCCTGAATATCCAGTTGCCTGAATCTGAGTAACTTATCTGGCAGGGACGTCAGAGAAAATATACCAGAACGCTGTATTAAAAATTAGAGATTAAAAATCATCTTAAAAATCCATCAGAATTTAAGGAACGTATGATGTCGAATTCTCGCCTATTGTGGTCATCGATGACCGTTACTGCCGCGCTCATGTTAGGGGCTTGTAGCCAACCTGCCAATGACGCTGCTGATACCAATTCAGATGCACCGGCAGCAGGAACCGCTGGCAAGACCATTCGTATTGCGACTGAAGGCGCATACCCTCCTTTTAACTATACCAATGCCGATGGCAGTTTGGCGGGTTTCGATATCGACGTTGCCAATGCTCTATGTGAGCAGATGCAAGCCAAATGTGAAATTGTCGCTCAAGATTGGGACGGTATTATTCCGGGTTTATTGGCGCAAAAATACGATGCCGTTATCGCTGGTATGTCTATCACCGCTGAACGTCAAGAAAAAGTCGATTTCAGCGAGCCTTACTTTGCCAATACGATGGTTTGGCTGACCGATACCAAAGGCAGCTTTGATCCTAAAGTCATCAAAAATCTGACGCTTGGTGGTCAACGCTCAACGACGCCGGGTGCTTATTTACAAGACAATTATGAAGGCAAAGACGGCAATACCGTTAAGCTTTATGACAATTATGACAATGCTTATTTGGACCTTAAGTCTGGTCGTAGTGATGTTGTATTGGCTGAAAAAGTATCAGCAAAATCATGGTTAGCAGACAACCCTGAAGGCTTCGGTATCGTGGGTGATGAGATTGACAATGATGACAATATTGCGATTGCTGTTCGTAAAGGCGATGCCATTAAAGAAGACTTTAATAAAGCGCTGAGTGAAATTCGCAGTAACGGTGAGCTTGCCCGTCTTGAGCAGAAAAACTTTGGTCAATAATCTGTAATCATTAGCGTCGATTGTTTATATCCGTCTTAAGCAGCGGATATATATACGGCTGGTAAATATATTAAGGAATAACCACTATGATCATTTCAATGACCTCGTCAATGACCAAAAAAGCCTTGTGGTTAGCGCCACTAAGCGCTGCCATGCTGATGCTAGCTGGCTGTAACAACAGCTCTACACCGACAGAAAGCACTGAAACAGCTGCTGCAACTGATACGCCTTTAAATATCAAAATCGCGACAGAATCAAGCTACAAACCGTTTAGTTATACCGATGCTGATGGCAAATTAATCGGCTATGAGATTGAATTGGTTGACGCACTATGTGCGCAAATGAAAGCCAAATGCGAAGTGATCTCACAGGATTGGGATGGCTTGATTCCAGGCTTAAATGCGCAGAAGTTTGACGCTGCCATCGCTGGTATGTCAATCACCCCTGAGCGCAAAGAAGTGGTCGAATTTAGCGAACCTTACTTTCATAGCGGCATTATCTTAATCGGTAAAAAAGGCGACGATGTTAGTGTTGACGCTCTAAAAGGTCAGCCAATTGCCTCACAGCGTTCAACTGTTGCCTCGCAATATCTACAAGATAAACATGCTGATGCTGATATCAAACTTTATGATACTCAAGACAATGCGTATCTGGATCTAACGTCAGGTCGTGTGCGGGCGATGATGTCTGATAAAGTGACTGGTATTGACTGGCTAAAAACAGAAGCTGGTAAAGACTATGAGGTCAAAGGTCAAGAAATCAGCACCAATGATGATGCGATGGGTATTGCTTTCCGTAAAGGCGATCCATTGGTTGCCAAATTCAATAAAGCCTTGGCTGAGCTAAAAGACAATGGCACTTATGATCAAATCACGGGTAGCTATTTTGGTACCAGCTCAACCACTGCTGCTCAAAAAGCAGTCGCTACTAGTGATATCAAAGAAGTAGTAGTCATGGATAAAGCTAGTGTCGATGCTGATACGGCGATTGCTAAAGAAGAGCAAGCGACAGCAAACTAATACCTGTGATGACAAATATGTATTGATCCTAAGTTTTGAGGAATGCATATTTGCCAGCACTTATCAAAATTTCACGACGTAATAAACTCAAGGATGATTATGAGCAACCATCTTGTCATAGGCTCAAATTCAGTGACCAGTCAGCGGTTTTTAAAACCTATGCTAGCAGTGGCAGCATTTTTAGCTTTAGTCGGTTGTAGTAACGGTCAAGATAAAGGGGCTGAAAATACTAACTCAGAGGCTAATAATACTGCGGAGACAGCTGAGAAAAAAGCAGATGCGACAGAGGGTAATGTGCTGCGTATCGGTACTGAGGGTGCTTATGCGCCCTTTAACTATACCAATGCAGATGGCACGCTCGGCGGTTTTGATATCGAAATTGCTAATGCTATCTGTGCTGATATGCAAGTAACTTGTGAGATTGTGGCGCAAGATTGGGACGGTATCATCCCCGGTCTCAAGGCTGGTAAATATGATGCTATCGTCGCTGCGATGTCAGTCACCCCTGAGCGCGCTCAACAAGTCGCTTTTACGGATCCGTATTTTAGCAATGCGCTAGTGTTTTTAGCCAAAAAAGATAGCACCTTTGACCCTGCTAAGGTGACTGATATTAATGCCCACTCTATCGCCGCTCAGCGCTCCACCATCTCATCACAGTGGCTAGAAAACACTTATCCAAAAGCGGATATGAAGCTATATGATACATTAAGTAATGCGTTTTTAGACTTGGGTGCCGGTCGCGTCGATGCCATGATATCGGATAAACTGCCAGCGATTGAATGGCTCAGCTCGACGTCCGGTAGCAATTATGTGCTAAAGGGCGCGGAGATTGACATCAATGATAACTTTGCGATTGCCGTCCGTCCGAATGATGAAGCTCTACAAGCAAAAATTAATACCTCATTGAGCAATATTAAAGCCAATGGCACTTATGATAAGATCAATCAAAAATACTTTGCTGTGCCAGCAAGTGCGACACTAACAGAAGCACCAGCTATAGATAGTGTTACACAGTAAAGGCTCAGTAGTATTACGGTTTTCACGACTGCATTCATATTGTGTTAATAAGCATGAGGACATCGCCATTATGGTGATGTCCTTTTTCTTGTGTCCTTATTTACAGTCACACTATTATTGTAAGCATTATTAACCAACAGATTTGCTGTTCTTTAACCAAATTATCGGCCTTTTAAAAAGATAGATATCTATTTAGGCGGTGCTTTTACACGTCAGTATTAACATAGCGGCGAATGAATATGATAAAATCAGCGCTCATTTCTACTGTGTCAATTATCGCGGCAGTAATCGTATTAATCTAGCGTCAGTCTATGACGCAAATGACTCATATTTATTAGGTCTAAAGTACGTTTATTAACTGTATTCAGCTATTGATGCTGATTTTTTTAACTCATATTTTGCAATTTGCTAATATAAAGAGACTGAGTGGATAATCGTGTTTGACTTACAAGGATTTGGCGCGCTTTTATTGAGCGGCGCTACCGTCACCATACAGCTTGCCATGACCAGTCTGATCATCGGCATGTTCTTAGGTTTGCTCGGTGCCACAGCAAAGCTATCTAATATCTGGCTGCTGCGCAAAATTGCGACTGTCTATACCGCCACGATGCGCGGTATTCCTGAGCTACTATTGGTACTGTTTATCTACTATGGCGGCTCTATACTGCTAATGAGCATCCTCAAAAAGTTTGGCTATAACGACTATGTCGAGATTAGCGCTTTTTGGGGCGGCGTGATGGCACTTTCTATTGCTTTTGGTGCTTATGCGACTGAAATCTTCCGTATGTCGATTCAAGAGATTCCTATAGGACAGCGAGAAGCGGCGCAAGCGATTGGTATGCGTCCTTTTCAGACTTTTTATCGCATAACCTTACCTCAAGTATGGCAGATTGCATTGCCAGGTTTGGGTAATCTATTTTTGGTTTTGCTTAAAGATACGGCACTGGTGTCGGTCGTAGGTCTCAAAGATATCATGTATCAGTCCTCGCGCGCCGCGCAATCAACACAGCAGCCATTTACCTTTTATATGGCAGCGGCAATAATTTATTTAGGTTTGACCATGCTGATTACTGGCTTTATGATGTGGCTTGAATGGCGTGCCAATCCGGCGGCGCGTTATGCTAAAAAGCTCAGCCGTCAAACCACTCACCGTCAATCGACCATAGGATAAAGGGGAAGACACTATGGATTGGAATTGGCAGGTTATTTTTGATCATATCCCAGACTTACTCGGTGGCGCGGTATTGACCGTACAGTTGGTTTTGTTCTCGGGTATTATTGGCTTATTTTTTGGTTTGGTTTTGGCGCTGTTACGGTTGTCTAAAAATTGGTTGGTACAGATACTCCCTTTTCTGTATATCTTCTTTTTCCGTGGCACACCATTACTTGTACAGATATTTTTGATTTACTACGGTCTTGGGCAGTTCGAAGCGGTACGTAATTCGTTCTTGTGGGAGCCAGTTCTTAGCCAAGCTTACTGGTGTGCTATCATTGCCTTTACGCTAAATACTAGTGCTTATTTAGCCGAGATTATCCGCGGTGCGATTCAAAATATTCCGGTGGGTGAGCTTGAGGCTGCTGATGCAATCGGGATGTCAAAATGGCAGAAACTGACCCGTATTACGTTACCGCGTGCTTTTGGTATTGTAATTCCGGCATACAGTAATGAAGTTATCTTTATGCTAAAGGGCAGTGCACTCGCTTCAACAATTGCTTTAATGGATATCACAGGCGTTGCTCGTACTATTAGTGCGCGGACCTATACCTTGATGGAGTTGTTCTTCGCTGCTGGTATCGTTTATCTATTGTTATCGTGGGTGATTCTGTTTAGCTTTAGAATGTTTGAAAAGCGCATGAATCGTCACGCAAGCTATGTGCCACCAGATTTGACTACGCATACCGTCGGCTAATGATTTGTCATGAATAAAACTTATCATAAACGTTGTGATAAATAGTGCAGTATGTTTCGTTTTTTAAAATATCAACAATTTGCTGTGAGCGCCTAGTATGAGCCAATCACCATCTATATCCTTAGTCGATACAATTGCTGCCAGCGTCAAGGATGACGAGAGCATTGCCACCATTAACGATAGCGTACGAGAATCTATCGGCAAGGTCATTTGCGTTGGCCGTAACTATGCAGAACACGCGCGTGAGCTTGGCAATGAGATACCAAAATCGCCTATCTTATTTATGAAGCCAGCATCTTCCGTGGTCAGTGTGCACAATGATATTGTCCGTCCAAATCCAGCGCTATATGGCGACACTCATTACGAAGCAGAGCTATGCATTCAGCTGGTAGGCGACTTATCGGCAGCAACGATTGAACAAGCAAAGCAAGCGATAGGTGGCGTGACTTTGGGGCTTGATTTGACCCTGCGTGACTTGCAAAGTAAGCTCAAAGAAAAAGGTCATCCATGGGAGCGTGCTAAATGTTTCGATGGTGCTTGTGTGCTTGCCGATTGGATTGATCCGCAAGCGTTTGGTGATTTTTGCCATGTCGAATATCAGCTCTATATCAATGACGAGCTGAAGCAAGATGGTGATAGTGCCTTAATGCTATTTCCAGTGTATGAGCTACTAGCAGAGATTAGCCATGCCTTTAGCTTACAAGCAGGCGATGTGATTATGACTGGTACGCCGAGCGGCGTTGGTGTATTGCAAGCAGATGATACGCTAACATTCAAGCTTGGCACTCATGAATGGCAGGTGCAAGTTCGATAATTTCTTATCGCAGCAGTATCATATAAGTTTTTACATGCATTGGCGCTATCAAAAAATCCCAAGTTCACACTTGGGATTTTTTTGGTTTATCAGTGGTAATAGCCATTTGTCATGAGGTTATCGTCACATTACTATCAAATTGGCATTTGGTTTTCAACATACTGTCATAAACACTCAGTAGACTTAGGCATAATTCGTATTTTGGTGATTGCAATTACAAGACTGCAATCAACTCTCTCATGCCAATCAAGCCTAACAGCAAGGTGACTGATAATGACATTATTGAATAGCAAACAACCACTTGCCCATGAAGTCGTTGAAGATTCTAATCCGACCAACAATATCGATTTTCAAACCATTATTAGTCGTCGTTTAAATCGGCGTAGTATCCTAAAAGGTGGCACAGGATTAACAGCGGCGGCGTTTTTTGGCGCGCTACCTTTAGTCGGCTGTAGCGATGACGATGACAATAACACTGTAAATCCTGCCAAAAATAATGGCAATGATGCTGCTGTCCCTGCACAAGGTGATCTCAAACGTCCCGAAACTTTGAAGTTTACAGCAGCGGCGCATTCGACTGCCGAAACGATGAGCGTGGCAGCAGGCTATAAAGCCGAGATGATATTACCACTTGGTACGCCGCTAATATCTGGTATTGATGACTGGAAAGACAATCGAGAGCAGTCGGCTGAGTCATTCGAGTGGCGCATGGGTGATAATCATGATGGCATGTGGTTTTTTGGCAAAAAGGGCAGTACCTATGACCCCAAAGCGTCAGAGAATGGGCTGCTGGTAATGAATCATGAATACGTAAACAGTAGTGAGCTGAGTCCGTTTGGCTATCATGTTATCCAAGATAACAACGCCGCGCCCATCTTTCAAAATCGTCGACTTGCTAGCGACGTGCGCCGTGAGGTTAATTGTCATGGGGTGGCGGTGGTCGAGATGAAACGCCGCGCTGATGGTATGGGCTATGAGATGGTGGCTGATTCGAAATATAATCGCCGTCTCACGAGTAGTAGTACGGCGCAGTTGACAGGACCCGTTGCAGGTTCTGATTTGGTCAAGACTAAGTTTGATCCGACAGGCTTTCAGACTCGCGGCATCAATAATAACTGCGGTGCAGGTTTATCACCTTGGGGCACTTATCTGACCACCGAAGAGAACTTTTTAGGGGTATTTGCCCGTGGGCAAGATGCTAGCCAATTAAGCGCTGGGCATAACTATGGTCGCGAACGCTACGGGGCAACGGAAAACTTCCCTGGTTGGGAGTATTTATGGCATACCCCTGATGCTAAAGATGCCAAGATAAGCGATGAGTTTTCACGCTGGGATATGACCGCCGCTAGTGCTAGCGCTGCAGACGATTATAGAAATGGCTTTAATACCTTTGGATATATCACCGAAATTGATCCTTTTGATCAGAATTCCATACCGCAAAAACGCACGGCACTAGGGCGTTTCGCTCATGAAAATTGCGCCTATGCACCTGTTGAACAAGGCAAACCGGTGGTTTTTTATATGGGTGATGATGCTCGGGGCGAATATATCTATAAGTTCGTCTCCAAAGCCACATGGTCAAATGCTGATATCGGCGGTGGATTAAAAGCAGGTGACAAGTATTTGAATGAGGGCATGCTCTATGTTGCCATCTTTAATGAAAATGGCCGCGGTGAATGGAAAGCGTTGATTCACGGTCAAAATGGACTGGATGTCTCCAATACGGTCTTGCCTTTTCATGGACAAGATGAGGTGTTGGTCTTTGCTCGTGCAGCAGCAGATGTGGTCGGTGCCACCAAGATGGATCGTCCAGAGTGGGTGTCGGTCAGTCCTATAACGGGCGATGTATATGTGACATTGACCAATAATAAATATCGTGGTGTACGTGATGATCAGCCACTTTCAGCGCCCAATCCGCGCAGCTATAATACTGGCGGCAAAGCGCGTGGTAATGACAATGGTCATATTATTCGCTGGGCAGAAGCAGGGGGCGATCATGCGGCAACCAGTTTTGAATGGGATATTTATTTATTTGCTGCGCCGAGTGATTTATCAGCAGAAAACTTATCACAATTAAATGACAATAATGACTTTTCTTCCCCCGACGGCTTATACTTTGATCCACGTGGCGTCCTATGGATTCAAACAGATGACGGTGCTTATACTGATACCAGCAGCTGTATGTTGCTAGCAGCGCTACCGGGCAATGTCAGCGATGGAACCCTCACTACTACGTCAGCGGGGCAACAAACCCGAGTCGGCATGCCTGCCAATAATGACAATATCAAACGTTTCTTCGTCGGTCCGGAGGGCTGTGAAGTCACAGGTATTACGATGGCCCCAGACTTTAAAACCTTATTTATTAATATTCAGCATCCGGGTAATACGTGGGGCGCTATTGCTGGAGGTAGTACACCACGCTCAGCCACCGTCATGATTACTCGCGAAGATGGTGATGTCATACTGGCAGAGTCATTTGTCTAGTTAAACATTTGCATTAGTAATGATGCGTCTTAACAAACATAAAAATCCTAAGTCATGGCTTTGGGATTTTTGTGTTTTAGGCGGTAGTTACTAGTGTGCAATTTTTGATATTGAATAATTACATGGCTTTTTGACAATAAAGATACTTGATAGTTAAATCATTCTCTTCTGTTTATGACCATTACAGGATAGTATGGAAAATCCCTTTAACTGTTTGATATGTCAACATTATGCTCAGTCCAAAACCTTTAGAAACTATACATGATTTATTTGCAACGACTCGGCGTCCTTCTGATGAGCAATCTGCTATCGATATAGGATTTCAAGGCGATGTCTATGAGGAACTGGATAAGCTTGACTATATCTATGTGGATGAGCTGACTGAAAAAAGCGTGAATCATAGTGATGTTCAACCGTATCAACCGCTCTCACTGGTTGGTTTTTTTGAAGGATTGGCACAGCTTGCGACTATGGGTGTGGTCGAGGTGACTGACATTGTAGAAGCCATCCACCGTGAGATATTACTGCGTCCTTTAGGGCGGTTTAATAAAGGAAATGTCGAGCGCTGGCAACAGGGTATCACGGGACGCATTTATGGTACGGTACGTCAGGCGATGCAGCTGATTGGTAATAATTTAGCCTCAGGTCTGCACCTTTATAATACTGTTTTAAAACCCAAAAAGGTCAGACTATTACCTAAGAACTTGCGGCGCATGGTCAATATCCTAAACGGAGTGATGGGTGATCATCTGATTACGCATCAAAATCCATTAGCAGTATCGATGGTGCTGTATGATACTAATAATCGGGTGCAAAGCGCTGTATTGTCAGGGCGCGTTATTATTCTATGCCATGGACTTTGTTTAAGCCACTTAAGCTGGAAAGTATCTGGTGAGAATAATCTGGCAAAAGCGCTCATGTATAGCTTGCCATCAGCGACTGTCTTGTACTTAAATTATAATACAGGTCGACGTATCTCAAGTAATGGACGTAGCTTTGCTCAAGTGTTGCAAGATTTGGTTGAGAATAACCCAGACATCACCCAGATTGATTTGGTCGGTCATAGTATGGGCGGTTTGGTAAGCCGTAGCGCGCTGTTTTATGGCAAAGAGCAAGGTTTTAGCTGGGTCAAAAGGGTGAGCAATCTGGTGACTTTAGGTTCGCCGCATCATGGCGCAAGTTTGGAGCAGATTGGGCATTTCGTCCAAGATAAAATCGCTAAATTGCCCTTTGCTGGGTCATTGGCAAAGCTTGGTGATATGCGCAGTGCGGGTATCATTGATCTGCGTTACGGTAGTATTCGAGATGCCGACTGGCAAGCGTTAGAGGGGCGTAGTGTGCTACCAGCAGATTTTCGTCATCCTACTCACTTGCCATTGCATGTGAATACCTATCTGGTAGCAGCAGTGATGGTCGAGACCCATTTTGAATTTAAGACCACAAGTTTATTGGGCGATGGGCTGGTTTCGGTAGAGTCAGCACTGGGTGAGCATACCGAAGAGCATACGCTGGTAGTGCCAGAGGGGCACAAAGCTATTTTTTATGGGATAAACCATATGAACTTAATCTACAGCGATAGAGTACATCAGCAAATCATTGCTTGGCTCTTGGATGATAGATTAGGCGATGCACATGAAGCAAAGTATGCGCTGAACCCGCGTATTTATTCTTATCCAGAAACCTATGAAGTTTAGAATAAGAGATACAAAATAATCAGACTAATGCTAAAAACCCTCAAGCATCATACTTGAGGGTTTTTTTATGACTGACTATAGTGAATTCAGTATTAAAACGATACAGTAGGACTGAGATGAATTTTACGCAGCCTCTGTCGGCGTAGGCACAGCACGCCAGAAAAATTTATACCAGTACTGCGTTGGAATATAACGTATCTGTTTTATTTGGAGTTGACTATACTTAAATCAATGAGATAAAAGACTACTCAGCAAAAATCGCTGCCACATCGTCTTCATTAAATTTATAAATCTCACCGCAGAATCCGCAATCCATCTCAAAGGTACCGTTTTGCTCTGCAACGATATCCAAGGCTTCTGTTTCGCCGATTTGCTCGATTGCCATTTCACACTTTTCACGTGAACACGTACAACCAAACGATAGCGAGATAGGCTCAGGAGCAACGACTTTTTCTTCATGATATAAGCGATACAAAATCTCATTGGTATCAAGCGTGGTCAATTCTTCTGCTTTCAGTGTACGCGTCAATACAGACAAGCGTGTCCACAAGTCATCATCAATACCAGCATCTTCATTTTGCTCAACTTCGTAGGTTTCTTGAGCGGTACGTGGCAGCATTTGCACCAAGATGCCACCCGCTTGTAAACCATCAGATGCCAAATTAATCAGCGTTGGAATCTGTGCCGATTGCTTTTGATAATGCGCCAAGCAATCTGCCAAATTGTCATGGCTACGTTCAACAATACCTTGATATGGCTCGCCGCCATCCGGTTGGATATTGATAAATAATACGCCTTGACCAGTAGCGCCCAGTTCAGCAAACGCTTCTTTAGCATGCAGCATATTATTCCACGCTTGTACGTGCTCGTCAGTATCATCTTTCCAGCTAGCAAGGGCGCGGATAATACCGTTTTGATCACATTCAGCCATCGCCCAATTCAGCAAACTATCGCTATCTGATGATTGCAATTGAATCGACAAGCGACCATTGATTTTAACAGTACCAATCAGCAAACTTGCAGCCGTCAACATCTCACCGAGTAAGCGTTTTAGTGCTTCAGGATAAGGCTTTTGCGCAATGGTCGTCGCATAGCTACGCGATAGGCGCACCAAATCACCGCGCACCGGAGAGTCTTCAATAAAAAAGCGTTGGCGAATGTCGTTATCTTGCATCAGATCAGTATTTTGTTCAGGGGCATTCGGAGTTTTGGTATCTTGGGTCATAGGTCATTTATAAGATTAAGAAGTTGCTAGCTTTATGGGGATAGGTTCGGATTTATCAATCGTATCTATAGTAGATACACTTTTTAAAAAATACAGTGCTATTGGGTTTAATTATTCGCAGCTTCTTTCTGCGTAGGCACAGTCAGCAAGCAAAATTGATACCAGTAGACCTTATAATTTTTGTATTTATTTTATTTAGGACTGACTATAGTAGATTGTTGACGTAAGAAATGACGTTTATAAAAAATGAATTTTTCTATTAGTCTTATCAAATACGTACCTATATTAATGACGTTAGAGCTTGTTTTATTTAGGGATTATCATCTCCAACAAATTAAAAACCAAAAATAGTCAGCTGAGTAAAAAAAGTTTACCCTCGTCAGTCAATTTGTTGTACAGTAACATTAAGTTGCATAGTGATAAACAACAGCAACAGCACGGATGCATAGCAATAGGGCCCATAAACGCAAATTTATAGCGTTTTTCTACGGTTTCTATCGCACTTAAATGTCATTCCAATCTTGTGGCAATGTGATAAAAGGACATATCTCATGACTTACTCTCTTTCTACCTCTATATCCAAACCATTAACGTTAGTTGCCTTTATGGCACTAGCTCTAGCAGGCTGTAACAACAATAGCCAAACCAGCAATGAGGCGACGCCAGCAGATGGAGCAACCACCGAGGCGACGGCAAATACCAACGGCACCTTAGATAAAATCAAAGAATCAGGCACCATCGTCGTCGGCCACCGTGACTCTTCTATTCCGTTCTCATACATCGCTGATGATCCAAATCAGCCGATCGGCTATGCTCATGATTTAGAGATGAAAGTGGTAGAAGCTGTCAAACAAAAGCTGAATATGCCGGATCTAAAAATCCGCTATAACCTTATTACCTCACAAACACGCATCCCATTAGTACAAAATGGTACAGTGGATTTTGAGTGTGGTTCAACAACCAACAATGAAGAGCGTCAGAAACAAGTCGCTTTCTCTAACGGCTTCTTTGAAATCGGTACGCGTTTATTGACCAAAAAAGATTCAGGTATCCAAGGTTTCGATGATTTAAAGGGTAAAACCTTAGTCACGACTGCAGGTACAACTTCAGAGCGTTATATTCGTGAATACAACGATGACAAAAAGATGGATATCAATGTCATTTCAGCAAAAGACCATGGCGAAGGTTTCTTGATGCTAGAGAACGGTCGTGCCGATGCCTTTATGATGGATGATGTATTGTTAGCAGGCGAAAAAGCCAAAGCCAAAAATCCCGATGAATGGGTCATTGTTGGTGAGCCACAATCGTTTGAGATCTATGGTTGTATGATGCGTAAAGACGATCCAGAATTTAAAGCGGTGGTCGATGAAGCACTAGCCAATGTCTTTAAGTCAGGCGAGATCAATAGCATTTATGACAAATGGTTCTTAAATCCAATTCCGCCAAAAAATGTCAATCTAAAGTTTGAGATGTCAGATAACTTAAAAGCATTGATTGCCAATCCCCATGATAGCGATCAGCCAAAAGTCGCGACTGCGCAATAACGCTTCTTGTCCCTCAACATAGCATGCTTACGCGTTCAGATTGTTTGTCAAATAATTTGATAGCAGTCTGAAAGCGTGGGCTTTTTAACCGTTGCTCGGAGAGACAATTATGAATTATAGCTGGAACTGGGGTGTGCTCTTTGAGCAGACCGGTATCGGTAGCGAGCTGTATATCCATTGGATGATTACTGGTCTTGGCTGGTTGTTATTGATTGGCAGTATTGCATGGGCAATCGCCATGGTGGTTGGTACTATTTTTGGCATCATGCGTACCTTGCCGAATAAAGGCGCACGTGCTATCGGTACTGCTTATGTGACGTTTTTCCGCAATATCCCTTTATTGGTACAATTATTTTTCTGGTTTTATATCGCTCCAGGTTGGCTAACGCCATCCATACAAGAGTGGTGGTATAAAGACTTGTCTCCCAATACCTCAGCCATGCTGTCAGCCAGTATCGGTCTTGGTTTATTTACCGCAGCTCGTATTGTTGAACAAGTACGTACTGGTATCGAGTCACTACCTCAAGGGCAAATCAATGCTGCCTACGCGCTTGGCTTTAGTATCCCGCAAGCCTATAAAGAAGTACTGCTGCCACAAGCGTTTCGAATTATCTTACCGCCGCTGAGCTCAGAGCTGACCAACTGCTTTAAAAACGCCTCAGTTGCGTCTTTGGTTGGGGTAATGGAGCTGATCAGTCAGACCAAAACCATCAGTGAATATACCCAAAACAGTCTTGAAATTTATACCTATGCGACCATTATTTATCTGGTGTTTAATCTGTCTTTAATTGCCATTATGGGGCTAATTGAACGTAAATTGCGTGTGCCTGGGCTAATTGCAGGGAGTCAAAAATGAATATGACCGAACTTGCAACTGCCTATCCCGGCTTGATGGGTGGCATGCTGACGACTTTAAAAGTATTATTTTTAGCAATCTTAGGCGGTCTCAGCTTAGGGACGGTATTGGCTTTGATGCGTTTGTCTGGTATCAAAGCGCTTGAGATACCTGCAAAGCTATACGTCAATTATTTTCGTTCTGTGCCATTGCTGCTCGTACTGCTCTGGTTTTATTTTGCCGTACCGATGATTTATTTTTGGGTCGCTGGTAAATATCTGCAACTCGATACAGCCTTTACCTCGTGTGTGGTCGCCTTTATGCTGTTTGAAGCGGCATATTTTTCAGAGGTGGTGCGTGCGGGTATCCAATCTATCGGTAGTGGGCAGGTCAATGCTGCCAAAGCGCTTGGCATGACCTATGGGCAAACGATGCGCTTGATTATTTTGCCGCAGGCGTTTCGCAAGATGCTACCGCTGATTTTGCAGCAATGTATTATTTTATTCCAAGATACGACATTGGTTTTTGCCATTGGCTTGACGGATTTTTTCCGCGCCGCCTATGTGCGCGGTGAGCTGATGGGCTTATTGACGCCCTATATATTAGGAGCAGGTGCTGTTTATTTTATTATCAGTTTGAGTGCCTCTATTGGCGTACAACAAGTACAAAAGCGTTTAAGATTCTAATGATCTTTAATAAATTCGTATCGGAACCTGTACGTTAAGAGCTATATTTAATAATGATGAAAATAATGTGGTTAGGAGCCAGTGATGAATGAGCCAGTAATGAATAATACTGACACGTATATAAATGAATTTGGCGGACTGGTCACTAACACTGGTCATGCAAGCGATGAAATCGTCATCCAAATGAGTGATGTGAGCAAATGGTATGGTGATTTTCAAGTATTGTCTGGCTGTAGTGCCCATGTGCATAAAGGCGATGTCGTCGTCGTTTGTGGTCCATCAGGCAGCGGCAAGTCGACCTTAATAAAAACGGTTAATGGACTAGAGCCTTTTCAAAAAGGCGAGATTATGGTCAGCGGTATCTCCGTTGGCGCGCCAAAAACCAACTTGCCAAAATTACGTAGTAGTGTCGGCATGGTCTTTCAGCACTTTGAGCTGTTCCCGCATCTGACGATTGTTGATAATCTGACTGTCGCGCAAATCAAAGTATTGGGACGTAAAGAAGCGGAAGCCAAGCAAAAAGCCATGGCATATCTAGACCGCGTCGGGCTAACGGTGCAAGCAGCAAAGTATCCAGCTGAGCTGTCCGGTGGGCAGCAGCAGCGTGTCGCGATTGCACGTGCGTTAGCAATGGATCCAGTGGCGATGCTCTTTGATGAGCCAACTTCAGCACTTGACCCTGAGATGATTCAAGAAGTGCTTGATGTCATGGTTGAGCTAACCCGTGAGGGCATGACGATGATGTGTGTTACCCATGAGATGGGCTTTGCCAGTCAGGTGGCCAATCGGATTGTCTTTATGGATGAAGGTCATATCGTTGAAAACTGTAGCAAGGATGAGTTTTTTGAAAGCGCGAAAAGTGACCGCGCGCAAATGTTCTTATCAAAGATTCTCAATCATTAAGGCAGTCATTTAGAGTTGATTTATTTAGAGCGCCTATTAATAGGCGCTTTTTTTATTGTAAGCGACTTTATAAACGCCTACGTGAGTGAATACCTGTTTACTGATACAATGGCAGCAACTATCATAAACAGCCACTATCATAAAAACAATATAATCTCTCATCTATCATGGAGTCAGTATGAGCACAGAAACTACATTTCCTATTACTACAGCAACAGACGCCAAAGGTATTGTCATCATTGGTGCAGGTTTAGCCGGCTGGCACGTGATTGATGCCATTCGTGCCAAAGACAAAGATGTGTCGATTACTCTAATCACCACAGACAATGGCGATCGTTATCATAAGCCGATGCTTACCATGGCAATCAGCCAAAACAAGCAGGCATCAGACTTGGTACGCGCGACTGGCGCTGATGCGGCAGAAGCGGCACAAGTGACCTTACTCGCCAATACGCAAGTCACGGACATTGATGCTGCTGCGCAAACGGTACAGCTTATCTCAGCGCTGCGCTCAGATCCTGTTTATACCAATTATGCAACCATCAGCTATGACAAGCTGGTCTTAGCGATGGGTGCTCATCCTATTTTCCCTAAGAGTTTGCCGCAAGATTTGGTATGGCATGTCAATCATATTGAGCGTTTTGGGCAGCTACAAGAAAAGCTGGCAGCTGGCAGTCAGCACGTGGCGATTGTCGGTGCGGGTATGATAGGCACTGAGATTGCTGAGGACTTGCTCAAGGCGGGTCATGAGGTGACCTTAATTGATTTAAATGATGCGCCGCTATCGCAAATGCTACCGCCAAAAGCGACAGCTCGTATTGCCAAAGCAGTGCAGTCGCAGGGTATTAATTTCTTAGGCGGTTATCAAGTATCCGATGTCATACGTAATGATGACGGTAAGCTGCAAGTTAGCTATGAGCCATTTACTCCTAATGGAGAAGATACAGATGCTCAGTCATTTGAGATGTTAATCGTCGACCATGTGATTGCCAGCACGGGTCTGACCGTTGATGGTAAATTACCAACAGCAGCTGGAGTTGAGTTCAACCATCGCACTGGTATCGTGGTAGATGCGCCAACACTACGAACCAATACCAATAATATTTATGCGATTGGTGATTGTATGTCTATCAATGGTGTTGCCTGCCGTTATGTAGCGCCACTACGTGCGCAAGCAGCAACGATTGCTGATGATGTATTAGGTTTAGAGCATAGCGGTTATGAGCATAAGCCACCGATGATTCGTTTAAAGAATAAAGCCATCTCAGTGATGGCAACGGGCGTGCCGCAAGCAAACGGCAACTGGCAAGTAACCACTGAAACTGAAGACGAGCTTATTATGAATTTACTCAATGATAATAATGAAGTCAGCGCAACCGTTACTATTAAGGCGCCGCCAATTGTATCAGTGTAGTAATTATCACATTGCCTGTAGTTTATGGTCTTAGTTTGTTAAACATGCATCATGTTTTTAAGTTGAAGATACTCTAAAATTTAGCGCTAAAAAAAGCCAGCCACTTATACATAGCGTGACTGGCTTTTTTGTGTCAAATATCTGCCATATTTTTATGCTATCTTTAATAAATCCTCACCATTGGGTTCTAATTAAATGATACATATTGTATTACTATTATTGACAGCATTCGATTTAAGGCGGTATAGTAGCTAACGCTAGTCGAGACCTGTTCAAGGAAGAATGAATGGGTGGCAGGCGACTAATAAGCATTATAAAAAGTAAAACGAAAGGACTCGTTATGACTCAAAATATCCATTTTGATACCATTCTAAATAATATCCCCTCTATCAATATGGGCGCACGTTCGGCAAATGCGCCATTGACTCAAAGCTATGATAAAGGTCCTGATGTGCCGCTGATTGAAGCGACCATCGGTGATTTCTTTGATGCTATCGTCTCCAAATATCCTGAACGCGAAGCGCTGGTCGTCTGCCATCAAAATATTCGCTGGACATATCAACAGCTGCAACAGCAAGTCAATCAGTTAGCGAGCAGCATGATCGAAATGGGACTTGAGATTGGTGACCGTATCGGTATCTGGTCGCACAACAATGCTGAATGGCTTTTGATGCAATTAGCAACTGCCAAGGTTGGCATCATTTTAGTCAATATCAATCCTGCTTATCGTGTTTTTGAGCTGCAATATGCGCTAAATAAATTGGGCTGCTCGGCATTGGTGCTCATGCGCCATTTTAAAAGTAGTGACTATGCCAGCTTAATCCGTGAGATGTGTCCTGAGATTTACCACAAAAATTACACTCAACTGGATTTGGTCGAGATTCCAACGATTGAGCGCATCATTTGGATTGATGAACCAAACAGCGATGAAGAGTTTGGATTTATGCAGAAGTTTTCTGCATGGATGGCAGAAGGTGATGCCAATGATCCGCGTATCGCTGAGCGTCAAGCTCAGCTTAAAAATACTGACGCCATTAACGTACAGTTTACCAGTGGTACAACGGGTACACCGAAAGGCGCAACTTTAAGCCATCGTAATATATTAAATAACGGCTATTTCATCGGTGAAGCGATGAATTTCACTGAAGAGGATAGACTGTGTATTCCAGTGCCTTTATATCATTGCTTTGGTATGGTGCTTGGCAATTTAGCCATTCTTACTCATGGCGGTTGTATCGTTTATCCAAATGATGGTTTTGAGCCATTATCAGTATTACAAGCAGTTGAACAGGAAAAATGTACGGGTTTACATGGCGTACCGACGATGTTTATCGCTGAGCTTGACCATCCGGAGTTTAAAAATTTCGACTTATCGACCTTGCGTACTGGCATTATGGCAGGCTCTAGTTGTCCGATTGAGATCATGCGCCGTGTCATCGATGAGATGCACATGAAAGAGGTCAACATTGCTTATGGCATGACTGAAACCAGCCCAGTATCCTGTCAAACCAATGAACATACACCACTTGATAAGCAAGTCTCGACCGTGGGACTCGTGCAGCCAGCGCTTGAAGTCAAAGTAATTGATACTGAAACAGGTGATATTGTGCCCTTAGGCGAAACTGGCGAGTTACTCACCCGTGGTTATTCGGTGATGAAAGGCTATTGGGGCAGTCGCTTTAAAACGCGTGAAGCGATTCAAGATGGCTGGATGCACACTGGTGACTTGGCGACCATGGACGAAGATGGCTATGTCAAAATCGTCGGTCGTAGTAAAGATATGGTCATCCGCGGCGGTGAAAATATTTATCCGGTCGAAATTGAAAACTATCTATATCGTCATCCTAAAATCCGTGATGTGCAAATTGTTGGCGTTCCTGATGAAAAGTATGGTGAAGTATTGGCTGCTTGGATTATACCTAAAGAAGCTGGCAGCTTAACGGAAGAAGAAGTCCGTCAATT
Source organism: Psychrobacter sp. ANT_H56B (assembly GCF_008369245.1). Lineage (NCBI taxonomy): Bacteria > Pseudomonadati > Pseudomonadota > Gammaproteobacteria > Moraxellales > Moraxellaceae > Psychrobacter > Psychrobacter sp. ANT_H56B. The sequence continues at coordinate 12,381 of NZ_VOBF01000012.1, read as the reverse complement.
CTGTAGTGAGCATATTGCTCATTATAAAGTGCCAGCCTATTATCGCTTTGTGACCGAATACCCAATGACCATCACTGGTAAAATTCAGAAATATAAAATTATTGAGCAAATGAGAGAAGAGTTAGGATTATAAAAAATTGAGCCGTTTTACTTCTTATTTTACTAATAAATTTTTCAGTAAATATTAAAATAACCAGTAGTTAAAAAAATTCGCATAAAAAAGCTACTCGCATTTACGCATTAAAGAAAAGGGATATCATGAGCGCTATCATAACCAGTAAACTGAGTCCAAATGCCGCTGAATTTCAGCAGAACAGTGCTGCAATGCAAGAGGTCGTCGATGACTTGTATCAGCATCTGCGTAAAGTCGCCCAAGGTGGTTCAGAGCGTGCACGCGCCAAGCATTTAGCACGTGGTAAGCTACTACCTCGTGAGCGTGTCGAGCGTTTGCTTGATGTTGGTACGCCATTTTTAGAAGTGGCTCCGATGGCGGCGCACGATATGTATGGTGAAGATATTCCAGCGGCGGGCGTGATTGCTGGTATCGGTCGTATCAATGGCATCGAGTGTATGATTGTCTGTAATGATGCTACCGTAAAAGGCGGCACTTACTACCCAATGACGGTCAAAAAACATCTACGTGCCCAAGAAATTGCCCAAGAAAACAATTTGCCTTGTGTCTACTTAGTCGATTCTGGCGGTGCAAACTTGCCCAATCAGGATGAAGTATTCCCTGATAAAGAGCACTTTGGCCGTATCTTTTTTAATCAGGCCAATATGAGTGCCGCTGGCATTCCACAGATTGCAGTGGTTATGGGTAGCTGCACCGCTGGCGGGGCATACGTGCCAGCGATGAGTGATGAATCTATCATTGTTAAAGAACAAGGAACTATCTTTTTAGGTGGTCCGCCACTGGTCAAAGCCGCAACAGGTGAAGAAGTCACAGCAGAAGATTTGGGCGGCGGCGATGTACATACCCGTCTGTCGGGGGTGGTCGATCATTTGGCGCAAAACGATACCCATGCGTTATCAATCGCGCGTAATATCGTTAGCCACTTAAACCGTTCTGCTAAACAGATTCCAAATCAAATAAAACCACGTCCACCGCGCTATGATGCTAAAGAACTATACGGCGTCATTCCAACTGATAAGCGTAAGCCATTTGATATTAGAGAAATTATCACTCGTATCGTTGATGATAGTGCCTTTGATGAATTTAAAGCGCGCTTTGGCACGACATTAGTATGTGGTTTTGCTCATATTGAAGGTATGCCAGTTGGCATTATTGCCAATAATGGCATCTTATTTAGTGAATCGGCGCAAAAAGGTACGCACTTTATTGAGCTGTGCTGTAAACGCAAAATTCCTTTAATATTCCTACAAAACATCACCGGCTTTATGGTCGGGCGAAAATACGAAAACGAAGGTATTGCCCGTCATGGTGCCAAGATGGTGATGGCGGTAGCGAATGCCAAAGTACCAAAATTCACCGTTATCGTTGGTGGCTCATTCGGTGCGGGTAACTACGGTATGTGTGGACGTGCTTATAGCCCGCGCTTCTTATGGATGTGGCCAAATGCGCGCATTTCTGTGATGGGCGGCGAGCAAGCAGCGTCGGTACTAGCAACGGTTAAGCGCGATAACTTTGACCGCAAAGGCGAAGCGTGGAGCGATGAAGACGAAGCAGCATTTAAAGCGCCGATTCGTGAGATGTACGAAGAGCAAGGTCATCCTTATTATGCTACCGCTCGTTTATGGGATGATGGCGTGATTGACCCTGCTGATACCCGTAATGTGTTGGCATTAGCGCTTAGCGCAGCTCATAACGCACCGATTGAAGAGACAAAATTTGGTGTCTTTAGAATGTAGCAATGAACGGTATATTGACAGTCATTTAGTGCTCATCAATACATAAAATATAGAGAAAGATATGCAACAAAATTTGAATCATTATAAAAGTCTATTGGTTAACGTTGAGCAGCACGTTGCAACAGTAACCTTGAATCGCCCTGAGATACGTAACGCCTTTAATGATGAAATGATTGCTGAGTTGACCCATGCTTTCAAGACGCTTGGCGAGGATGAGCAAGTACGCGTTATCGTTTTAGCAGCGGCCGGTAAAGCGTTCTGTGCGGGTGCCGATTTGAATTGGATGCGCGCCATGGCGGATTATAGCTATGAGGAAAACCTAGCGGATGCGGACAAATTGGCACAAATGCTTAAGACTATTTATGAATGCCCAAAACCAACGATAGCGGCGGTACAAGGGGATGTTTATGCAGGCGGCATGGGTTTGGTTGCTGTCTGTGATGTAGCTATCGCGGTGAGAATTGCCAATTTCTGTCTTAGCGAAGTGCGTCTGGGCTTAGCACCAGCAACCATTAGCCCTTATGTGATTAGAGCTTTAGGTGCCAGAGCCTCACAGCGTTATTTTCTCAGTGCGGAAGTATTTGATAGCAAAAAAGCCCGTCAGCTTGGCTTTATCCATGAACGCGTCAGTGAAGAGTCGCTTGATGATGCAGTTGCAGAATTTTGTGCCAAAGTCGTTAAAAATAGCCCTGAGGCTATGAAAACCTGCAAGCGCTTATTGCATGAAGTCGCGGGCGCACCGATTACCGATGAACTAATTGCCGATACAGTCAAAGGCATCGCTGATATTCGCTCATCAGAGCAAGGTAAAGAGGGTGTGCAAGCATTTTTGCAAAAGCGCCAACCTGATTGGCTAGTAGCAAAATAGCCATGTATCAATAAAAAATATTTTTGCTAAATTGCCAATGAATACTAAAACCAGTTTAGCGTAAACAGTCATACGTGAATATCATCCTACCGTTTGATTATTTATCAACGATAAAACGACAAGATACAGGGATAGTTATGTTTTCTAAAATTTTGATCGCCAACCGTGGTGAAATTGCTTGCCGAGTTGCCGCGACTGCCAAGCGTTTGGGTGTAAGTACCGTTGCGGTTTATTCTGATGCTGACCGTGAGGCTAAGCATGTGGCTGTCTGTGATGAAGCCGTATATCTAGGTGGTTCGGCTCCCAAAGACAGCTACCTAAAAGGCGATGCTATTATTGCCATTGCAAAAGAGACCGGCGCACAAGCGATTCACCCAGGTTATGGATTTTTAAGTGAAAACGCGGACTTTGCCCAAGCTTGTCAAGATGCTGACTTGGTCTTCATCGGTCCATCTGCAGACGCTATCCGTGCCATGGGCGGAAAATCTGAGTCCAAGCGTTTAATGGAAGTGGCAGGCGTGCCACTGATACCCGGCTATCATGGTAAAAATCAAGATGCCCAGTTTTTACAACAGCAAGCCGATAGCATTGGCTATCCTGTACTGATCAAAGCCAGTGCTGGTGGTGGTGGTAAAGGTATGCGTATCGTTGAGCAGTCCAGTGACTTTATTGATTTATTAGAATCTTGTCGACGTGAAGCGATTACCAGTTTCGGTAACGACCAAGTATTGGTCGAAAAATATGCCCTAAAACCGCGCCATATCGAGATTCAAGTCTTCGGTGATACGCATGGCAACTATGTGCATCTGTTTGAGCGTGATTGCTCGGTACAACGTCGCCATCAAAAGGTATTAGAAGAAGCGCCGGCACCGGGTGTCGATGCGGCGATGCGTGAAGCAATGGGAACAGCGGCAATTGAAGCTGCACGTGCGGTCAATTATTTTGGCGCAGGCACGGTTGAGTTCATCGTTGAGCAGCGCGAAGGTTCGATGAATTTTTATTTTATGGAAATGAATACCCGTCTGCAGGTTGAACATCCGGTCAGTGAAGCTATCTCTGGCGTCGACTTGGTCGAATGGCAGCTATTGGTTGCGGCAGGTTTGCCATTACCGAAAAAACAGGAAGAGCTGGCTATCAACGGTCATGCGATTGAAGCGCGTATTTGTGCTGAAAATCCTGACAATGGTTTTTTACCAGCCACAGGCACCTTATTTACTTATCAAAAGCCTGAGCATAGTACTTTCGTCATTAATAAGAACAGCACGGATGTGCGTATCGATGATGGCGTACGCGAAGGCGATGTGATTAGCCCATTCTATGATTCTATGATTGCTAAGCTTATCGTTCATGCGCCTACTCGCGAGCAAGCGTTAGCCAAGCTTGATCGTGCACTCGCGCAAACGCGCATCGTCGGTCTGCCAAATAACGTCGCATTTTTGCGCTATATTCTTAATACGGAATCGTTTAGCCAAGCCAATCTTGATACTGCGTTGATTGAGCGTGAGCGTGAGCAGCTGTTTGATCAGCATCCGCTTGAGTTATCGACGCTTGCGGTTACTGCTATTGCGCAGCAGCTTGCCAATGAAGCGACAACGCAAGGGTCAGATCCTTTTAGCAAGCCTACGGGTTTCCGTGCCTTTAGCGATTATACGCGCTCGTTTAGCTTAGTTTATAATGAGCAATCTTATAAAGCTCTTATTAGCAACTGGCACAATGCAAGTTGTTCAGATAACAAAAAAGGCAGTGATGACCTTAGTAGATTTACGCTAGTTATTGGGAAAGAAGTTGCTAACACTCAAGATAATAGCAACGCTAATGTAGCTGCCCAGACAGAAACTGTCTATGAAGGTCAAGTCAGCTATAGCAGTATTGATGCACACAATCATACCTTGTGGTTAGATGGTGCTCGTATCAACGCCCAAAGCTGGACAAACCATGAGACCGTCTATGTCTTTACTGATAACGGACGAGATGAGATTATCCTCGTTGATATCATGGCGCACGTTGGCGAAGAGAATGCGGCTGTTGGCAGTTTGAAATCACCAATGCCAGGGCAAGTCGTGGCCTTCAAAGTTGCAGTTGGCGATACGGTGAAGAAAGGCGAGCCATTGGCTGTCATTGAAGCGATGAAAATCGAACATACTATTACGGCACCGACAGATGGCGTGGTTGCAGAACTATTATTTGGCGCAGGTGACTTGGTTGCTGATGGTGATGAGCTGCTGCGTATCGATAGCCAAGAGAATCAGTAAAAAGGACAATCCGTATGAGTATCTCGTACCCAAAACATGTCACCATCGTCGATGTCAGTCCACGTGATGGCTTGCAAAATGAAGCCATGACCGTGCCGACTGCGGTTAAGCAAAGGCTTATAAGTGACTTGATTGCCGCAGGGGTTAAAAAGCTTGAGGCTACTAGCTTTGTCTCGCCAAAGTGGGTACCGCAAATGGGCGACAATAGCACGCTGTTAGAGGCACTTGCAGCCACACGCCACAGTGATGTGAGCTATTCGGTATTGGTGCCCAATATGCGCGGTTTTGAAAATGCTATCGTGCATCGTCCTGATGAGATCGTCATCTTTGGCTCAGCAAGCGAAACCTTTAGCCAAAAAAACATTAATTGTAGTATTGATGAAAGTATTGAGCGTTTTGCACCAGTGGCTGCCGCGGCTAAAGCGCAAGGTATCAAAGTACGCGGCGTTATCTCTTGCACGGTCGGTTGCCCCTATGAAGGCGAAATTGACCCACGCCAAGTGGCTTATGTCACCAAGCGTTTGGTTGAGATAGGCTCGGAGCAGATTGGCATTGCTGATACCATCGGCGTTGGTACGCCACTCAAAGTACAGCGTGCGTTACAAGCAGCGTTAGAGTACGCTGATATCAGTATGCTATCGGGACATTTTCACGATACTTACGGTCAAGCGTTAAGTAATACCTTAGCTGCCTTACAAATGGGTGTCAGTGAATTTGATACCTCTGTCGCTGGACTTGGTGGTTGTCCTTATGCCAAAGGCGCAACGGGCAATGTCGCTACTGAAGATGTGGTTTATATGCTGCATGGTATGGGTATCAGTACTGGTATTGATTTAGATAAATTGGTCGTAGCAGGTGAGCGTATCAGTGAGTTTTTAGGTCGTCCTAATGGCTCAAACGTGGCACGTGCTTTAATTAACAAACGTCAGTCTTAACTAATTTCATTAAGAATATAGTTAGTCATAAGCTAAATGAATAGATAGATAGATAGATAGATAGGTTTATGGCTGGGACAAATTTTTTGAAGCCTCTGGAGTGACGAAGTTGCACAGCAAGCGAGGAAAATTTTTCCCAGCTATATCATCTATTTTTAAATTGACACAGCGCTAGTAAAAAATTAAACATCAAAATACAAGGAATGGCTATGAGTTTACCTGGATTGAATTTTCAGCTTGGCGAAGATATCGATGCCTTACGTGATATGGTACAACAGTTTGCGGCTAATGAAATAGCCCCACGTGCTGCCGAGATTGACAGTAGCGATGAGTTCCCAATGGATTTGTGGCAAAAGATGGGTGATTTAGGTTTGCATGGCATTACTGTTCCTGAAGAGTACGGCGGCTCTAACATGGGTTACGTTGCTCATATGGTCGCAATGGAAGAGATTAGCCGTGCTTCTGCCTCTGTAGCGCTGAGCTATGGTGCGCACTCAAACCTATGTATCAACCAAATCAAACGTAATGGTTCAGAGGAACAAAAGCAAAAATATCTGCCAAAACTCATTAGCGGTGAATTCATCGGTGCACTAGCGATGAGTGAAACCGGTGCGGGATCAGATGTCGTTAGTATGAAGCTAAAAGCCGAAGAAAAAGATGGCAGTTACGTGTTGAATGGTAGCAAAATGTGGATTACCAATGGTCCTGATGCTGACGTGATGGTGGTTTATGCTAAGACCAATCCAGAAATGGGTGCGAAAGGCATGACGGCATTTATCGTTGAAAAAGGCATGGCAGGCTTTGGCACCGCTCAAAAGCTAGACAAACTCGGCATGCGCGGTAGTCATACTGGTGAGATGACTTTTGACAATGTTGAAGTACCTAAAGAGAATATCCTAGGCGGCCTCAACGAAGGCGTTAAGGTATTGATGAGCGGTCTTGATTATGAGCGTGCAGTATTGGCGGCAGGTCCTATCGGTATCATGCAAGCGGTGATGGATAACGTCGTTCCTTATATCCATGATCGTAAGCAGTTTGGGCAAGCGATTGGTGAGTTTCAGCTTATCCAAGGTAAAGTCGCGGATATGTATACCATCTTGCAAGCAGGGCGTAGCTTCTTATACACCGTTGGTAAAAATCTCGATATGTTAGATCAGCGCGGTGCAGGTCACAGTCGAGAAGTACGCAAAGATTGCGCCAGTGTGATTTTATGGTGTGCCGAAAAAGCCACGTGGATGGCAGGCGAGGGTATTCAAATATTTGGTGGTAATGGCTATACCAACGAATATCCACTTGGTCGTTACTGGCGCGATGCCAAGCTTTATGAGATTGGCGCGGGTACCAGTGAGATTCGCCGTATGCTGGTTGGTCGTGAATTGTTTAACGAGACTAAGTAAGAATTATTGAGTGTTCATTAGATATTAAGTTCAAAATAAAATGGATACATTAATATCCTCGTGCTAATGGGCTAAATTTTTCTTGCGTGCTGTTCGCAGGCGTAACAGAGTCCGCCAATAGCTCATCCCTTTAGCACTCTGTATTGCTCTCAAATCAAATAGACATAAAAAAGCAGGACGTTTTAAGCGTCCTGCTTTTTTAATTTCTAGCTTATAAAAAATTTTCAGTCATCATGCCTGTTTACTATGATCAAAATAGCGCGCCAGACCATTTAATAATAAATCGTCACGCAGGCGCACTGGGCGGTTGACGTGTTGGGCGATAATAGCTGCATCACCGCCAGTCATGATCACTTCAAAGTTGGGATGACGTGTGCTAATCTCGTTAATAGCACCGACGATAGATAGTAGTATCCCGCGATGTACCGCGTCTTGCGTGGTGAGACCTTGGCTAACATTATCAAAAGTACCGTTAGAGATGGTGATTTGCTTGGTCCCAGAAAATAGCGACTCGCGCTGAAGATAAATACTAGGGAAGATATAACCGCCCAAATGCTCAGCATGGTCAATCAAATCAATGGTCACCGCCGTGCCACAGCCAATCACACATTGACGTTTGGTTCTATCCACCGCGCCGAGCATCTGTAGCCAGCGATCACAGCCGAGCTGCTCATCATTATAAGCGCTTTTCATCAGCGGATAATTGGCATCGACATGGACAAATTCAAACGGAATATCAAGGCGACTGAGTGTCTCTGAGACTTTGACATTGAGATCATCGCCGAGCACCGATGAGATACCGATAAAGTCAGGGGCATAACGCTCAAAGCGGTCGGTCAAACCCATGAGTAATTCGGCAGGTGCTTGCAAATGTTGCTTGGCATCATGTGAGACTATCTGTCCGATATCATCGGTCAGCCAGTATTTAAGGCGGGTGTTGCCGAGATCAAGCCAGAGCATAAAATTCCCTTTAGATAGAGCGCATTCAGTAAATGCTTTAAGCGTTATCAATAACGTCGATGCGTCCGGTAAAAAGCGCAGAAATATTACCGTTATCTTGGCGTAATTGCAAACATCCATGTGTATCAATACCGCAAGCATAGCCAGTGAGCGTCTCTGTTTGACCGTTGTGCTCTTGAGTAATACGTAAGCGCCGTCCTGCTAGTGCATCCATTGAGTCAAATTGCTGTAAAAAGCTGTCTAGATTATAGGTTTGACCAGTTGGCTTTTCTAACCCTAAATGCTCAAAGCGTGTCATTGCTGCCATTAATGCTTTGCTCATTTGTTGATAAAGCGCTCGTAGACTTGGCAGCGCACTTACTGTTTTATCTGGCTCTAGCAGCTGCTCGATATCTTGTAAGCTAATGGCTTGGTAGCTCATACCTTCGCAGGTTTGGGCAGTAAGCTTGGGAGTTGCTTGTACATTAAGACCAACTCCCATCACCACGCCGACCAATTTTCCCGCTTGGGTAACGGGCTCAATTAATATACCAGCAAGTTTGCTAAATGGAGTGATTTGCGTGTCAGATACGGCTCCTTCTATTTTGGAGCACGAGTGGTAAAAGCCCAAATCATTTGCCCATTTTACCCCTATAGGTGTTAAACCTTGGTTAGCTAGTTGTGCATTTAATGTTTGAATAACAGGCATTTTTGCCAGCTCAATACCGATTATTAACGACAATAAACCGCTAATCGGCATATGTACTGGATAGTATAACGATAGATAAACATTGCCACGTGGTGATTGCCATGAGCGCCCGTGTTGTCCACGACCTGCGCTTTGGGTTTCGGCAGTCAGTAAATGCATATCATGGGCATTGAGCGTGCCATCCTGTACCGCTATGATAAGCTCGCTGTTGGTCGAGACGCTGCTAAAAAGGTGCCGATGGTTAAGCTCTGGCAAATGAGTAAGCAGGTGAGACTTAGAGTCGCAGTCAGATAAAGAGTCGAGTGGCAGCATACGTTTTTTCGCTTTGGTTAATAGAGCAAAGGTGATAAATGTGGCAGGGGAAATCTTTGATATACTGAGCGATGGTCATAAATAGTCAATACAGAGTAGATAGAATAAAGGTCAATGTGCGATTTGGCAAATGCAATTAAGCGTATGATAAGTAAGTGCTAAAAAGATAAAGTAATCTAATAAAAAGACGCATGATAAAAGGCTGATTCGATGATGTTATATGTATGGTTTGTGATTGCAGGGGCGTTTGCTGGGGTCAGCGCCGGCTTGTTTGGCGTCGGTGGCGGTATGATTATCGTACCAGCATTGGTGTGGATTTTTGCGGCTTATAATTTTCCTCCTGAAGTAATCACGCATTTAGCTATTGGTACCTCACTTGCAACTATTGTTGTAACCTCAATCAGCTCAATGACAGCCCACAATAAACGTGGCGGTGTACGCTGGGAAGTATGGCGCAAGATGGCATTGGGTTTGGTCATTGGTAGTCTGGTTGGTGCCGGTATCGCGGACATGATTGATGGCAAAGTATTGCAAGCCATCATCGGTATTGGTGCATTATTGGTCGCGCTAAAAATGCTCTTTTTATCCAATAAAGAGCAGCTCGGTAAGCCGTTGCCCTCTGCTGGCGTACAATTTAGCGCGGGCACGGGCATCGGTCTGGCGTCCTCTATCTTTGGTATTGGCGGCGGTAGCTTGACCGTGCCATTTTTAAACTGGGCAGGGCTACCGATGAAGCAATCGGTCGGTACGTCTGCCGCTTGTGGTTTACCTATTGCATTGGCTGGCGCAGCAGGGTTTGCATGGTTTGGTCAAGATGTGGTTAATATGCCCGAAGGTACGATAGGCTTTGTCCATATCACAGGATTTTTATGTATTTCCGTTGCTAGCTTTGCGATGGCAAAGGTCGGTGCCAAACTTGCCCATGTACTGCCTGCGCTCACGCTTAAGCGTGCCTTTGGCATATTGTTATTATTTGCTGGCGGGCAATTATTGTTAAGTGGAATTGGGGTGGTTTAATATTCTAGACTCTTAATATCAAGATTAAGGACTGTCACTTAATTCTTACCTTATACTAAGTGAAAAAATGCTAACTTACGTAAACGTTGTTCATATCTTTAAAGTTTTTTTCTATAATTTTCATAAATCTTGTCAAGAATATTTTCAGCAATATATTCAATCACAGGAACACAGACAGCATCGCCCATAGCAAAATATCCTTTATTTGAATTGCTTGGAAGCTTGAATGATTCTCTAACGCCCTGTAACCGAGCATATTCTCTTGGAGTTAATAATCTGACACTCCATTTGTTTTCACCTGCACGTATGACTATCTGCTTACTAGAACCACCTTTCGGAGTTCTTAAACAGCCAGCAAATCCATCTGTTCTAAGTTCGGCCATTGATCTACCTTTTCTCATACGACGATATACTGTTCCATACGAATAACTTGTTCCTTGTAACATTTTATGTAAATCTAGCTTATGAGGCTCACTCATTTGTTCATATAGATGTTCTTTTCTTTCTTCATTCCACCATAAGTCTGAATCATCAGAAATATCATTATCAATGATATCCGCCAAGCGTAAAGACGATTTTTCAGGAAAAGCGAGATTTAGTAGCCCCCAGTTAAAACCTTCATTGTTTAATATTAGATTTTTTATTTTATTTGATCTTAAGGTAGGCACTCTATTAAAATCTGACCACCATGAATCAAGTACTTGATCACTATTTTTTATTCTCATTGTGTGCTCTGCTAAATCTTCTTGTATAGCTATTAGGAACACACGTGGTCGACTTTGAGCGGAAAAATTAATAGCGTCTAGCTCTATTATGTCTATAAAATAATCCAGCTCGCTAAAAGACTGAATAGTTTTCTCGATATCTTTTCCTTTATTGGATGTCAAAAACCCTTTTACATTCTCTAGTAAAACTACCTTCGGTGCCGCATTTAATTTTTTCTTATCATTGAGGATTTCAATTAAGGCATTTAAGGTGCCTGACTGTTTGCCAGCTAAACCTGCTTGGTTACCTGCAACTGACAAGTCTGTACAAGGAAAGGATGCAGTATATAAGAAAGCATCATTTGGAATGATATTTGGATTTTCTACTATATCCCAAATATCTCCTAACCAAAAATCATTATCACCAAAGTTTTCAACATAAGTTTCTTTCTTATCTGATGAAATATCGTTGGCCAATATACATTTCCAGTTTGAATTACTAAGTCCTTCACGAATTAATCCTACACCTGCAAAAAATTCCACGAATGTTTTCATTATATTACCTGGTTTAGTCTAGATATAATTTCATTATCACTAGATATGAGTTCGCCTTCTTTAATTTCCATTATTAGTATGCCGTTTTTTTCAACGTATCCACCTGAAATACTCTTCCTGAATCTTTGTCTTCTTTGGCTCTTATCTATAGAAACATCATAGTTTTTTGTATAATGAGGTTGCCATAATTTAAAGAAATTCTCAGCTAAATCTTTACCTTGTATTGCTCTTACAACAACATTTTCATAAGTTTTCGAGTACATACAAAATAAATGGTTTACCTCACAGTCTTCTATCAATTTGGAGCTTCCGGTATTTAGATGATACTGATACTCATATGAGCCGCCTTCTTTAGCTGATTTAACTTCCCAACCTTGTAAGTCTGCACCTATCAAACCACTGCCTAGTCGTTGTGTTAATAAAGCTCCAAATAACTCCCATAAAACGGAGGGGACTGAACCGGCTACTTTAAGGTTATGTGCTTCCAATAAGCTGATCTTTTCTTGGTCATATATATGGCGAGTATAGAACTGATATGCTTTGTCGATACTATCCATTGTAGTCTCCTATTTCTTCTAGAAGACTACTAGCACTAATTTTTAAGGCATCGGCAATCTTAATTATATTAAGAACACCAATATTTCTTTGACCACGTTCAACAGAACTGATATATGTTCTGTCAAGCTTAGATAACTCTGCTAACTTCTCCTGACTAATATTACGTTCGTTGCGAAAAGATTTAACCTTTTTTCCGAACTGAGATAGTATGGCTTCTTCTCTCATGATTCCTCCATTCAATAATAGAGGAATCATGTTCTTTTGTA
>NZ_VOBF01000011.1:0-89092 GCF_008369245.1 Psychrobacter sp. ANT_H56B | reverse complement strand
CTACGGTTGCGATTGCAGCGGTAAGGGTGGTTTTACCGTGGTCAACGTGTCCGATGGTACCGACGTTAACATGTGGTTTTAGACGTTCAAACTTGGCCTTTGCCATGGGTATTTCCTCTTTTTTTGGGGTCAACTGCTTAATTTATATAAAGTAATTAAGTGAATACTGACCACATTAAGATAACTGTTAAAAGGGTGCACATACTAATGTGCAGATATTATAAGAAAATCACGAGCAATAACAAGTCTTTTAACCAATTATTGCTCGATTATCTACTGACAATATAAAGATATGTCCTATATTGCCATTATCGATAGATTTTTGCTTATTCGTCATCATCTTTATTGTTGAATTTAGAGATGATAGCTTCTGCAACTGATTTTGGAATTTCAGCGTACTTTTGGAATTCCATAGAGTAAGTTGCACGGCCCTGTGACATTGAACGCATTTGTGTGGCATAGCCAAACATTTCCGCTAATGGTACTTCAGCACGAATCTGCTTAGTGCCGCCAGGTAAGTCTTCCATACCTTGAACCATACCACGACGACGGTTAAGATCGCCCATGATATCGCCCATATAGTCTTCAGGTGTTTCAACTTCTACTTTCATCACTGGCTCAAGTAGCGTTGGGTTTGCAGCCATGAAGCCTTTACGGAATGCGATAGAACCAGCCATTTTAAATGATAACTCATCCGAGTCAACATCATGGTAAGAACCATCATACAAGGTCGCTTTTACGCCAACGATTGGGTAACCTGCAAGTACGCCGTTTTTCATGCGCTCTTGAATACCTTTATCAACCGCACCGTGGAATTCTTTTGGTACCGTACCACCAACAACTTCTTCTTTAAATTCATAAAGAACATCGCCAGCTGGATCCATAGGCTCAAGACGTAACCAAACGTGACCGAATTTACCACGACCACCAGTCTGACGTACGAATTTGCCTTCTTGCTCAACCGTGTTACGAATCGTTTCGCGATAAGCAACCTGAGGTGCACCGATGTTAGCTTCAACACCAAACTCACGCTTCATACGGTCAACAAGAATCTCAAGATGCAGCTCACCCATACCACTGATGATAGTCTGACCAGATTCTTCGTCAGTATGTACACGGAACGATGGATCTTCTTTCGCCAAACGACCTAAAGCGATTGACATTTTTTCTTGGTCAGCTTTGGTTTTAGGTTCAACCGCTAGACTGATAACTGGATCTGGGAATTCCATACGCTCAAGCGTAATAACATTTTGCTCATCACACAACGTATCACCAGTGGTTACATCTTTCATGCCAACCAAGGCTGCGATATCACCAGTACGGATTTCTTGCAACTCTTCTTGAGAGTTTGCCATCATCTGTACGATACGGCCAACGCGCTCACGTTTCATTTTAACTGGGTTGTAAACGCTGCTACCTTGCTTTAGAACACCTGAATAAACACGAACGAAGGTTAAGTTACCAACGAACTTGTCATTCATGATTTTGAATGCTAAAGCTGAGAACGGTGCTTCGTCTGACGCTTCACGAGTGCCTTCAGATTCATCTTTATCATCAAGGATACCTTTAATAGCAGGTACATCCATTGGTGCAGGAAGATACTGAATAACAGCGTCCAACATCTTCTGTACACCTTTGTTTTTAAAGGCAGTACCACAAAGAAGTGGAATGATTTCGTTATCAATAGTCAACTGGCGAATAGCAGAGTTAATTTGTTCAACAGTTAATTCACCGTTCTCAAGATACTCATTCATCAATTCTTCAGTCGCTTCAGCAGCGCTTTCTACTAGATACTCACGATATTCTTCCGCTTTTTCTTGTAGTTCTGCTGGGATTTCACGCTCATCATATTCCATACCTTGAGACGCTTCGTCCCAATAGATGGCTTTCATCGTTACTAGATCTACAACGCCTTCAAAGTCGTCTTCTTTACCAATTGGGATAACCAATGGTACTGGCTTGCCGCCTAGACGAGTTTTAATCTGTTCTACTACGCGGTAGAAATCAGCGCCAACGCGATCCATTTTGTTAATGAATGCAAGACGTGGAACTTTATATTTGTTTGCCTGACGCCATACGGTTTCAGACTGTGGCTGAACGCCGCCTACTGCACAGTAAACCATGCAAGCGCCATCAAGAACACGCATAGAACGTTCAACTTCAATCGTGAAGTCAACGTGACCTGGGGTGTCAATGATATTGATACGGTGTTCGTCAAACTGTTTTGCCATACCTGACCAAAAACAAGTTGTCGCCGCTGAGGTGATAGTAATACCACGCTCTTGTTCTTGCTCCATCCAGTCCATAGTGGCTGCGCCATCATGTACTTCACCAATCTTGTGGCTAACACCGGTATAGAACAAAACACGTTCAGTAGTGGTCGTTTTACCAGCATCAATGTGCGCAGAGATACCAATATTGCGATAGCGCTTTAGGGGAGTTTTACGAGCCATAGTGTTTTCCTAGGGAAATTCGTGTATATATTAATGTGTTGTGTCTCTACCTCTACTCTATGACAAAGCCATTCAGCCCTGCAATATTACTAATCATTGAACCTAATACGGGCAAAAAAGAGTAACTACTAAGAATAGTGCGGCATCAAACTCAGGAGACTTTCTTTACAGAATAGCATCCCTTTTCAGAACAGCATCTTGACAGATGTCCGCCATCTGAAATGAGTGTGTCTGTTATTATCTTTCAATAATTACAAGCAAATCATTTATTAACAATGGCGACAATCAATAGAATAAATAAATTATATCTAGATGACTGGCATACACCAGTCATCCAAAACTACTTTTAAAAAGCTATATTTAAAAGAACAGCTTAATTAAGAGTAGCTTAGAAACGGTAATGAGAGAATGCTTTGTTAGCATCTGCCATGCGGTGAACTTCGTCACGCTTCTTCATAGCATTACCTTTGCCATCAGCAGCATCATTCAATTCGCCAGCTAAACGCAAAGCCATTGATTTCTCAGAACGCTTTGCAGCAGCTTCAGCTAACCAACGCATAGCCAAGGCGGTACGACGGGAGGGGCGTACTTCCATTGGCACTTGGTAGGTTGCACCACCAACACGGCGAGCTTTTACTTCAACCATTGGGCGAACATTTTCCAATACTTCTTCAAAGAAAGAAACTGGATCTTCGATGTTACGCTTTTGGCTTACTGTCTCAAGTGCACCGTAAACGATACGCTCAGCAGTAGATTTTTTACCATGACTCATGACATGGTTGATGAATTTTGCAACAGTTTGGCTACCAAACTTAGGATCCGGTAGGATCTCACGGGTAGCAACGACGCGACGTCTTGGCATAATAAATATCCTTTTCTTCAGGAGTGTCTGACATTCACAATCTCGCACCAATTAATATTGGATGGCGTTATATCGAGTTGTCAGTCAGCCTTACTGCATGGCGGTGTGTGATAAAGGTTAATGACTCATTTGGTCAAAAATTACTCACATCAGACCCATGCACAGTTAATGTTTGATACAAAGAAACTCATTTAATAACGGTTAGTTATTAAACTTTAGGTTTCTTAGCACCATATTTAGAACGACCTTGCTTACGGTCTTTAACGCCTGCGCAATCTAGTGCACCACGAACGGTGTGATAACGTACACCTGGTAGATCTTTTACACGACCACCGCGGATAAGAACAACACTGTGCTCTTGTAGGTTATGACCTTCGCCGCCGATGTAGCTTGATACTTCATAACCTGAAGTCAAACGTACACGACATACTTTACGCATGGCTGAGTTAGGTTTTTTAGGGGTAGTAGTATATACGCGAGTACATACACCACGGCGTTGTGGGCACGCTTCCAACGCAGGAACTTTTGACTTTTCCTTGATGGTTTTGCGACCTTTACGAATCAATTGGTTAGTTGTTGCCATGAGGCATCCTTCTCCCGTTTGGTAAAAAACAAAAAAATAGGGAAACGCACCATCCATCTGACTTTAAAGACAGATTTTGGCACACCCATTTTTAGGACAGTGTATTATAAAGACTTGTTGCTGCTATTTCAACCACTTATGAGCAGTTGGACTTTACAGCAGCGGATAGATATGTATTCAGTCTACTACTATACCACTTTATCTATTTTTAACGGCATAACCGAAAAAACAGCTAACTAAATACGGTATCAAAAGTAGATGCTTACATCATTTAGATAAGATATTTAGAGATAAAAAACAGTCATTTACCTGAGCTATATGGCGATATCGGTTTAATTTTCAATAGAAGTAAGCCTATATCGCCAACATTAAAGATAAATAGCAAATATGTAGAGCTTCAGTATTCTAAAACGAAGTAATCAATAAACCTTAATGGCTTATCATTTACTCGACTTAGCAGCGGCTTTTTTTGTTTTGCTGTCAGAAGATTTATCTGCACTATTCTGCTTATCATTCTTAGTGCTGTCGACTTTCTTTTCACTAGTCTTCTTTTCGTCAGCTATAGCATCAACATCGTTTTCTTTATCGTCAGCTTTTTTCTGAGTATCTTTTGCATCCTCTTTTGCAGCATTAGCGTCTGACTTTATGTTCTTTGATGCTGCATCTTGAGCTTTGTCTTCTTTCTGCTCAGTGCTGCCCGTTGCCTTACTAACCTTTACTTCGCTGCTACTGTCATCAGTAATAGCGCGATTGGCAAGCTTAGCTTCTGGCGCAAAAGTTGCTTGAGCAACGCCAATGACCTCATCAATCAGCTGACTGTTATAGCGCATACCAACGATAACGGCAGTGGCTGGCAGGAATCGACGTATCCATGTTAAGTTAATTTGATCCAAATCAACACCGACCTGACTAGCAATACTGTCCACTTGCTCTGCGTAAAAATTAACTTTTTTATTCTGCAAGCCTAAGTTTTTGAGCTCATTGTGCAAACCACTGCTTTGGGCACTATCCAGTAAACCTTTACCAATACCAATACCTGCCAGCAATGCTTGCTTCTCTTGCATTTTGCTGAGATCTGCATTGGCAAGTAACTCATATGCCATTTTGACGCCTTGCTTACCAGTTAACGGCTTATTATAAACAGCGCCCAATTGATAAACTGTACGCAAAGACACCAATAATAACCATAAGGTATCAGCCAATAAGCCCGGCAAACCTGCCAAACCTGTAACACCGCCAAGCGTGGCCAGCGCACGGTTTTGGTTGGCGATATCGGTCGCTAACGCGTAACGCTGCTCGTCGTCTAAGCTCACAATATTGGCAAAGCGATGCTGATTCGGTAAATCAATTTGACTCCAGTTGTCGGCAAGCTTAGCAATTTGAGCAAAAGCGCCATCAACGGTCGATTCAAAAAAGCTGTTCGGTACCACTTTTTTGGCATATTTACCATAAGCAGTAAAGCGTGTGCCCAATAACTGCTGAGTGGCTTTTAACGTTTGCTCACGGAACAAATCTTGTTGGTAATCTTCATCGCCTAAGTTCACCGCTTTAAATTGACGCGGTTTGCCAGTTTTTGCATTCGCGCTATCAATCATGGCACCCATACGCTCTAGATTGCCACGCGTAAAAGAGCCAACCGTACTAATACCTTTCGATAAAGTGCTACGCTTTCCCATCTTGATATCCTTAATATGATGTTTGTTATAAAGTAATATGGTTAAAGTACTAAGTGTTAAGTGTTAAATCACTATTGTTAAAATGCTGCTCTAACACTCTTTTTATAATAATACGCTGTTTGCCATTCTAGCGAACCCCTATTGTGAGTGTCAGTGCGAACAATGTTATCGCTATCAGCCCTTTTGTATCTAAAAGTGTCATTTATCGATGACAACTTAACCCTCATAGTATATCTATTACATCGGCTCATATTAAAGAAGCTTGTACCATGGCATGCATCGCCCTCATTGTTTGCTTCTTAATAACAAACTGCATAAAACTATAGAATAACCATTGTTGCTGATAAGCCCTATTTTATTATTATTTTGCATTTACTCAAACATTTTGCCACCTCGATACGGTATCATATGCCATAATTCAAAGTACACTTGTACCATTATTTACCTGCACTCTATTTCTCTCAACTCTCTATGAATCCATGATAGCGTTAGAGTCCGCTTCTAGGACTTAAATGCCTTGATATAACAACACATTATATTATCAAAGACAGATAGAGATGAAGTGATATGGTAGAAGTAGATATTTTAAAACGATGATTAAAAGTAATTATCAAAAAAATCGTTACTAATAAGGAATATTGTATGCGCCGCGTTGTTATCACTGGAGCAGGGATTGTCTCTTGTATCGGACATGATTTGGCTACTGTCACAGAAGCTCTTAAACAAGGGCGCTCTGGCATCACATTCAACGAATCTTATGCTGAGCACGAGTTCAAATCACACGTCAGCGGCAGTATTGATCACTCACAGCTTGATACCTCAGCTATTGACCGGAAACTAAAACGGTTTTTTAGTGACGCAAGCCTATATGCTTATGTCAGTGCGTTAAGTGCAATTAAGCACGCTGGACTCTCTTTAGAAACCATCAATAACAATCCGCGTGTGGGCGTGGTCGCCAGCTCAGGCGGCGCGTCAACAGAAAATATCGCCAATGCAATAGATGCCATGCGAGAAAAAGGGTTACGCGGCGTTGGTGCGATGGCTGTACCAAAAACAATGGGCAGCTCAGTATCGGCGGCGCTCGCTACTGGTCTAAAAATCCAAGGTATCTCATACTCATTAACCTCGGCTTGTGCCACGTCAACGCATTGTATCGGTCATGCTGCCGAGCTTATTCAATTGGGTAAAGCAGATGTGATACTCGCTGGTGGTAGTGAAGCAGAACATTGGACTCAGTCTTGTATGTTTGATGCCATGGGCGCAGTCAGCACTCAATACAACGCTACCCCAGAGCTTGCCTCAAGAGCTTATGATAAAGACCGTGACGGTTTTGTTATCGCGGCAGGTGGCGCGATGGTAGTCGTTGAAAGTCTTGAGCATGCCCAAGCACGCGGTGCCAATATTTTGGCTGAAATTGTCGGTTATGGTGCCAGCTCTGATGGCGCAGAAATGGTTGCGCCAAGCGGTGAAGGCGCAGTACGCTGTATGAAGCTAGCACTTGCTGAAGCGAGTTTAGAAAGCGTGGATTATATCAATAGCCATGGTACTAGTACGCCACTTGGTGACATCACTGAGCTTAAAGCCATTGCCAAAGTATTTGATAACGATATCAGTAAAGTGCCTGCCATTAGCTCGACTAAGTCTATGACAGGTCATAGCTTAGGTGCGGTTGGTGCACAAGAGCTGATTTATTGCTTACTGATGTTACAAGACAACTTTATTGCACCAAGTATCAATATTACAGAATTAGATCCAGCTGCCAAAGGCTTTGATATCGTCACTGAAAAACGCGATGTTGAGCTTGAAACCCTTATGAGCAATAGCTTTGGCTTTGGCGGTACCAATGCAACACTAATCATCAAAAAGTTTGACGCTTAAACTATGGTTGTAATAGATACTCATACCACTGTGCAGACAGATTCTGCCCTACCGCCAGCTAGCAAAACTAGCTGGCGTTTTGGTGACTTATCTGCTGCCGAATTAATGCCGCACCTGCAACGACATTTGTTAGAACAAAATAGCAAAGCAAACTGGCAATTGGTTTGGCTCAATAATGATGGGCGACCTGTGATTGGCTTATTACCAAAGACGAGCTGGTGCGTTTATCCTGTGACTAATGACACGCTGCATGCTACTAAACAGGCAAGCCTTTATAAAGTCGAGAAAACACGGCGTGGGCATGTTCACCTTTATAGTAATTCCAGTGATAGTGCTATTACAAGCTATATGAGTTATAGCGACTGGCAAGAGGAATTAATTGCTTATAGTCAGGCTCATGAAAATAACAGTGCTAGCTCACTCTTAATAAGT
Organism: Psychrobacter sp. ANT_H56B; assembly: GCF_008369245.1. Classification (NCBI taxonomy): domain Bacteria; kingdom Pseudomonadati; phylum Pseudomonadota; class Gammaproteobacteria; order Moraxellales; family Moraxellaceae; genus Psychrobacter; species Psychrobacter sp. ANT_H56B. The sequence continues at coordinate 81,208 of NZ_VOBF01000011.1, read as the reverse complement.
CAGGATAATCAGTCGCCGAATTATCAGCATGGCTTGATAGGTTTTATCAGTTATGACATTGGCGCTCATGAATTAAGTCCAACTGCCAATATTGAGATGGCAGCACAGCCGTGCGCGTTATTGGGGCATTATGATATTTACCTAACCGCTGATTCAGACAGTCAAAGCAGTTGGCAGCTAAAGGTAAAAAATGATAACAATAATAACTCTGACAGCAGCTCAGTCCAGCAGGATACAAATGCACTAATCAGAGTGCTGACATCTTATTTAGATAGTTTGGATAATCAACTATCGAATGAGAATGTCACTGAAAAATACTCCTGTAAAACGCCGCCTTTATTACTAGAAGCTCAATGGAGCAAACGACACTATCAGCAGGCGTTCCATCAAACGCAAAATTATTTGCAACAAGGCGATTGTTATCAGATTAATTTAACCCAAGCATGGAGTGGCTATTTAAGCACTTATGAAGATAATTCAGTCACAAGCCTCATTGACTATTTACCTGCTTTGCACGCTAATACCCAAGCGCCTTTTGCAGGATATATAGCCATTGATAGCTATAATCATGAAGGTAAAGTAAATACCTCAAACCATCAGTTTGAATTATTAAGCTGTTCGCCGGAATTGTTTTTTACCTTTAGCAAAGATATTGAGACTGGCAAGCATCATATACGTACCAAGCCAATCAAAGGAACGATGCCGCGCGGCTTAACAATCGAACAAGATAATGACTACAAGCAGCAGTTAATCAACAGCGAAAAAGACCGTGCAGAAAACGTTATGATTGTGGATTTGTTACGTAATGACTTGGGTAAATACGCCAAAATCGGTAGCGTAAAAGTGCCTCAGCTATTTGCGATTGAGAGCTTTAGTAATGTACATCATATGGTCAGCACCATTACCGCCGAGCTCAAGACAGATACTCATCCGTTAAGCGTCTTATTTGGCAGTTTGCCTGCAGGATCAATTACTGGCACGCCAAAGAAACGGGCGGTGGAGATTATTGCAGAATTGGAAGCGGCACCACGTAGTGCTTATTGTGGCACTATGGGCTATATGAACTTTGATGGTAGCGGTCAGTGGAATGTACTGATTCGCACACTACAGACAACCAGCACAACAGACAACACTAAACAAGTCAGTTTATGGGCGGGCGGAGGTATTACCGTTGCCTCCGACTGCGATGCTGAATATCAGGAGTGCCTAGATAAAGTCGGTAACCTATTATCTGTCCTTGCTAATACAGCCAACCACTGAGCTTTATATTGAAAAACAGCTTAAAGCGGCGCAAAAGAGCCTGCTAACATCATGTGAGCAGGCTCTTTTTATTACTTATGAAACATTCTTTTAGTACTATAGTTGAGCTAGGTATTAATTTGCCTCGACATCCGCTACAGCCTGTAGCGCTTTTAACGCATCAATTAAACGCTCGTTCTGGGCAGCGGTGCCAATCGTAATGCGCAGATACTCATTAATACGCGGCTTATCAAAATGACGAATAATGATACCTTGCTCACGTAATACTTCTGCTACTTGACTGGCAGCACCATCATGAGGGCGCGCAAAGACAAAGTTGGCATGTGATGGCAGTACGTCATAACCTAAGGCCGTCAACTCAACCGTCAACGATGTACGCAAATCAATGACCTGCTGGCGAATTTTCTCAAAATATTCAACATCTAAGACGCTAGCTGTTGCACCAGCTTGTGCCAACTTATCAAGTGGATAGCTATTAAAGCTGTTTTTCATACGCGTTAATGCTTCAATCAAAGAGGCATTACCAAATGCCATACCGACACGCAGTCCGGCAAGCGAACGCGATTTTGAAAAGGTCTGGGTAACTAGCAAGTTATCAAATTCATTAATAAGGCTAACCGCTGATACTTCTACGTCTGGACTACTCTCTTCTAGCTGAGCAAAATCAATATACGCCTCATCAATCACAATCACTGAGTTTGAGTGCTCGCCTGCAAGCTTACGGATATCAGCAAGCGACAATAATAAACCGGTTGGCGCATTTGGATTGGCAATAATGATACCACTGCAAGGTCGACGATAGGCATCAGGACTGATACTAAAATCTGCTTCTAATGGGATTTGCACAAGCTCTATACCAAAGGTATTGGCATAAACGGGATAAAAGCTGTAGCTAATATCAGGCGCTAAAATTGGACGTTCTTTTAAGAAGAAGCTGGCAAATACCAATGCCAATACTTCATCTGAGCCATTACCAACGAACACTTGATTGATATCAAGATCATAAAGCGTGGCCAATGCGCCGCGCAATTCTTCAGACTCAGGTGCAGGATACAAACGCAAATCATCCGCTTGCTGCGCTAAGACTTTAATAATCGCCTCAGCCACTTTTGGTGAAGGTGGAAATGGATTTTCATTGGTGTTCAACTTGCACAAGTCGTCATGCTGGGGCTGCTCGCCAGGAACATACGGCGATAAATTACGCGCTTTAGATGACCAAAGTCTGTTATCTATCTTTGATTCACTCATAAGTTATCCTACTATTAATCACAGAAATGGTTATTTCCAAAACTATTATTCCAATCATTGTTATCCAAAGACCTGTTATTCCAATCATTGTTTTTGAGAAAATTAGGACTGGTAACGATAACGGGCTGAACGCGCATGGGCTTCTAAGTCCTCATGCTGCGCTAAAATATCTGCCGTCTCAGCCAAAGGCTTACTGCCCGCTTCACTACAATAAATAATGGATGACTTCTTTTGAAAATCATAGACGCCAAGCGGTGACGAAAAGCGTGCTGTACCCGATGTCGGTAGCACATGGTTCGGTCCTGCACAGTAGTCACCGATTGCCTCTGGCGTATGACGTCCCATAAAGATAGCACCTGCATGACGAATACTACCAAGCAACGCGTCTGGATTATCAACAGACAGCTCCAAATGCTCAGGCGCAACGCGATTGATCACCGCTATGCCTTCTGCACGGTCTTTAACCAAGATAAGCGCGCCACGATTTTTTAGCGAATCACGAGCGATATCTGCCTTGGGTAATTCAGCCAAGGCTTTTTCAATTTCAATGGCGACTTCTTTAAGCTGTTTTTCACTTGTGGTCACAAAAATCGCTTGGGCAATACGGTCATGCTCTGCCTGTGATAATAAATCCATCGCTAACCAATCAGCACGGTCTGCTGCTTCGCCTTCTGCATAAACCAGAACCTCAGAAGGTCCGGCAATCATATCGATACCGACTTGACCGAATACCGCGCGTTTGGCGGCTGCAACATATTTATTGCCCGGTCCAGTGATTTTATCTACTGCCGGAATCGTTTCAGTACCATAAGCCAATGCCGCTACTGCTTGTGCACCGCCAATAGTAAAAACGCGATCAACTTGTGCCAAATGCGCCGCCGCTAATACCAAGGGATTGAGCACACCTTTTGGCGCTGGCACAACCATAATGACTTCTTTGACGCCAGCAACTTTGGCAGGGATAGCATTCATTAATACTGAAGAAGGATAAGATGCCAGACCGCCCGGCACATAAATACCGACACGGTCAAGCGGCGTGACCTTTTGACCTAAACGATTGCCGAATTCATCTTCATACTGCCATGACTCTTGTACTTGGCGCTCATGAAAGCTCTGCACACGCGTCGCTGCTGTGGTCAGAGCTCTTTTCACGGTATCATCAAGATTGGCAAATGCTTCAGCGAGTGCCTCTTTGGATAATTCTAAAGCCTGCATCGTCGTTGCTGGATGTTGATCAAACTGCTGCGTCAATTCTAGCACCACACTATCCCCGCCATGACGCACTTTACTAATAATGTCATCTACCGTTTTGAGTAAATCGGCATCATTAACGGTTTCAAAAGCAAGCAGTTCTGTCAACTGACTGTCAAAATCGGCGTCTTGCGTACTTAATTGGCGCATGGCTTTGTCCTATATTTGAGCATGAATACGGCGGTAAAAAGGATGATATGAGGGCTTAAATGCCAGCTTATTTATAACAATCACATTCAGACTATACGGTGCTTCTATTAGCTGAGATGCAAATACAATAAAACCAGTTTAGCACGCTATGTTCTCCTTAGAGCGCTAAACTGGTTTGGAATTTTGTATAACCATGCTTGATATTATCAATCTACGATACGCTTTTATCATGTACTGATTTATGAAGTACTGCTGATACTGTTTTTAAAACTATCCAATATCGGCTCAAGCAATGAAAACTTGCGCTTATAACTGACTTGGTTGACGATAAGACGGGAAGAGACATCACAGATATGATCGCGCGCTTCGAGTCCATTGGCACGTAAGGTATTGCCCGTATCAACGACGTCGACTATCAAATCACCTAAACCAACCAAGGGCGCAAGTTCCATCGAGCCGTACAGCTTGATCACATCAACTTGCTGTCCTTGACTTGCAAAATAAGCACGGGCAACATTCACGTATTTGGTGGCAATACGTAGGCGACGGTTTGGCAAAGGTGTATCTTTTACGCCAGCGGTCATGAGCTTACACTGAGCAATCTTCAGATCTAATAATTCATAAACATGATTGGCGCCATGCTCAAGCAAAACATCTTTACCTGCCACACCAAAGTCCGCTGCACCGTGTTCAACATACGTTGGCACATCGCTTGCGCGTAAAATTAATACTCGGACATTGGGATTTGAGGTTGGAAAAATAAGCTTGCGTGAGGCTTCAGGATCTTCCAATAATTCAACGCCAGCGGCACGCAAAAGTGGCATCGTCTCTTCTAAGATACGACCCTTGGATAACGCCAGTGTTAAGCCTGAAAACTCATCATTTACTTCGTTTAATAAACCACTGGTTGGTAAGCTGTTGGTTACTTCAGTCATAGTGACGCTGGTCCGTGTGCTGATGGTGCTGAAAGTTGTCGCCGTCAAAGGGCATTTTTAATAAAATTACACTAGGCTTAAAATTTATTTTGATTATAACGCCAGTGTTAATACTAGCGTTGTAACTTTTAGCAAGCTCTATTAATCGTTGCTATTAATACGCTCGATATTGACACCAAGCGCACGCAATTTGTCTTCAACGTGCTCATAGCCACGGTCGATATGGTAAATGCGGTCAATTAAACTCTCACCTTCTGCTGTTGCGGCAGCCATTACCAATGACATCGAAGCACGCAAATCAGTCGCCATCACAGGCGCGGCTGTAAAACATTCAACCCCTTTTACCACAGCCGTATGACCGTCTACTTGGATAGAGGCACCCAAACGATTAAGCTCAGGGACATGCATATAACGGTTCTCAAAAATATTTTCGATAAAGGTACTGGTGCCATCAGCCAAACAAGCAATCGCCATCACCTGTGCCTGCATATCCGTTGGAAAACCTGGATGCGGCTGGGTACGAATATCGACCGCTTTTGGTCGACCTTTCATTTGTGCGCGAATCCAATCATCACCCGTAGTGATAATTGCACCCATGTCTTCAAACTTTTCTAGCACAGGTGTTAATAGTAGCGCAGAAGTATTCTTAGTCAATACATCACCGCGTGTCATCAAAGCACCTGCAAGGTAAGAGCCTGTTTCGATACGATCTGGCACGACCGAGTACTCACAACCATGCAAGCGCTCAACGCCTTCAATCGTCATGGTTGCTGTACCAATACCACTGATTTTAGCACCCATTGCGACCAGCATATTAGCCAAATCAACCACTTCTGGCTCAAGCGCACAGTTGCCCAAAACAGTCGTGCCTTTAGCAAGTGCTGCTGCCATGATGACGTTTTCAGTACCGCCTACCGTCACCATGTCAAAGGAGAACTTACAACCTAACAGCTTACCGCCTTTTGGTGCTTGCGCAATTACATAGCCGTTTTCCACTGTAATACTAGCACCCATTGCTTCAAAGGCTTTAAGATGCTGATCAACGGGGCGCGAACCAATCGCACAACCACCCGGCAAGGATACTTCTGCCTCACCGAAACGTGCCAACAATGGACCCAGTACTAAGATTGAGGCGCGCATGGTTTTAACCAAATCATAAGGCGCATAAAAATTATCGATACTCTTGGTATCGCAAGTGACGGTATCACCCTGCTTTTGTATTTTGATACCCATGCCACCGATCAATTCAATCAAAGTGCGCACATCTTGTAGCGATGGCACATTGTGCAATGTCGTCGGCGTCTCAGCCAATATCATAGCCGCAAGCAACGGCAACGCGGCATTTTTAGCGCCTGAAATGGTGACTTCCCCTGCGATACGACTACTACCAGTGATTAAAAATTGATCCATAAAGGTGACAACCTAACGATAAGTATAAAAACAATGAAAAACCGAATCAATTATCAATGGCAAAAATACTTGCTCGTAATAAACAATCCAGTCGTAAATAAAAAGCTTTAACCTAATCTAGCCTTGCGATTGAACATCCCATTCAGCAGGCGTTAACGCTTGAATATTGAGCGCATGAATATCACCACTGGCGATTTTATCATTGACCAAAGCATAAACAGCTTGCTGACGTTGAACGGCGCGTTTGCCCTCAAAACTGGCATCAACCACACGCACATCAAATTTAGTTCCTTGATTGGCAGCTTGAATAAAGGCATCTGGAAAATGCGTTTGTAAAAATGCAATCAAATCATCAGCGTTCATGCTCATAGAATATTCTGCCTTAAGGTTTTAGATAGGGTATAGAGGTAAAGTGACGACATTATAACAAGAGTTTGACCATCTTACAGCACTGTCTTACACAACGATGCTTAACCATTATTAGCCTAAAATAGAATCAATACCCATGTCGGACTTATTAATTGCAACCCTTATTTAAGGGTTTTATCCAAATAACTTAATACTTGTGCGCGTACATCATTGACCCAGCGTAGAGGTGGTGCCATCGCGCCAATACTGGTGGCATGACTGGCACCCGCAATTTCACTTGTCTGCACGGTAACACCTGCCGCTTTTAAAGCCTGTGTCATTTTGATGGTATTGGTCGCATAAACAACTTTGTCTTTTTCAGCTGTCAATAATAAATACGGCGGCTGCTGCCCTTTGATCTGACGATCTGGCATTACCTCATCAGGTGTCGCGTCGGTAGCAAAAGCGGTGACGCTACTAAATTTACGAAAGTCATAACTATAAGGACCTGCAATACCAATCACTGCAGTGATATCTTTTGGCTTAATACCATAAGGCTTTAAAAAATCCTCATTGGCGACCGCAGCAACAGCGTTAAACGCTCCGGCAGAATGACCAACGACTGCAAAACGCTCTGGATTGGCATGGAAACGCTTGGCATTTTTATAGCTCCACGCAATCGCTTGCGCCGTATCTTCGACATAATCAGGATAGACATGCTCAGGGGCTTTACGATAATTAATCACTGCGGTCACATAACCTGCTTGCGCCAAACTCTGCCCGACAAAAGCATATTCTTCCTTACTTCCACTCTCCCAAGAGCCACCATGGACGAATACCACCATCGGATAATCTTGTTTGATGGTGGTATTCGTTTTCATAGCCTGCGCTAAAGGTTTTGGATAGTAAATATCCAAATCTTGTAATGGCTCGTCACCATACAGGATGTCTTTACTAACCCCAATGCCGCCATTTGAAGTAATACCATTAACGATAGCCAGCGCTGATAACGCTTGTGCTTGCTGCGTCGCTAGCGCAATACTGCCCACTGCTAACGCAGTAGTAACCCCTACACGTACGAGTTTGGACATTCCTACCTTAGGTCGCTGTACATCATTATTTAAAGCCTTCATAGCAGTATTCCTGTTATATGTCAGTCAGTTGTAGATTTATAATCTTACCTACACTGCATTAACTATATTTGCGATTAATATTTTTTGACTGTACATATTTTACGGAATAACAGGGAATTTATCGTGCTTCTACTGTTATGGGTATTTAGTGTTCTTGTGAGTGATATTTGGGCTACTTTAAGATAAAACTAGCATTAGATAACAATATCTTATCAAGATTAATCACTCATCTAATTCACTACAATCTATGGGTTTCGATACAGGTCAATGTAAGGGCTGGATGAAGGCTCGGTAACTGGCGAGCCATCTTCGGTCACTATAATAGGTGTGGCACTGATAGTCGCATCCGCTGCGACAGAACCACTGGTATTAGGTATTGCTCTGTTATTCACGACTGCAACTCTAGTTGGATGGGCTAAATTTGCAGCATTAGCCTCATACATGATGTCATCGTTACCCAGCTTTACGCCTCGATCATCGACGACAGTAGTCAGTAGTACCAATTCTGTAACACCAACTGTGCTATTGGCAATATCAATCAGGTGGCTTTGCTGCGTCGGTGTCATACGACCCATGATATAAACCACGCCATTATTGGTCACTGCTCTAATTTGTGATGCTTTCACCCCATCAGCAGCGGCTGTTTTTGCCATCAGCTTTGAGGTGATATAACCGTCATGGACAGTTTGGCTATAGCCTTTTGAAGCACCAACTGTCAACTCATTATAGACTTGACGAACATCTGGCATAGAGCCTACGACTTTACTGACTTCTGCCTTAATTGTTTCAGTCGGCACTTCACCGGTCAGTAATACAATACTATTAAAGCTATCAATACTCATGCGACTGGTTTGCTGCAAATTTTCCTGCAAACCATAAACGTTAATCTTGACGGTATGCTCAATACTACGATCAAGCAGACGCTGCGGAATAGTACGCTCAGTCATGGGCACGCCATAAGTACCTTCCGTACTATTGGTCAAATAATTGGTGGTACAGCCAGTCGTGACAATGCTCGACATTAATATAATGCCTATCGCGTTACGACGGGGTGAGCCAAAAATAGCAGTGCGCAGATTCATCTGTGTCATGATTTACCTCTTTAGTACATGAGTATTCATAATAAATAATAGCAACAGTCAATGGTTGTAATTTTAACAAATATGACAAAAACCTGATTTAATAAAATTATTTTAGTGCCGCTACTCTACTGAATTTTTACTGCTTACAGTTAGGCTTTTGGTAACGACAACTTCATTTAATTTGCTTTGACATTATAAAATTAGCCACGCTTAAATAAATCATAAACAAGTTTTATTACCAAGCTGACGCGATAAATGCGCCTTGTAGCCATTCAGGCTGATTAATTTCTAACCGTTGATTTGGTTGATTGTCCAACATGATATTGGCTTCATTTTTATTTTTTTTATTCATTGTATTATAAGCAATCACATCAAACCGGCATTCATATTTATGATATTGAGGGTTTTGCTGTAAAAAATGACGCGCTGCTTTGATAATTTTACGTTGCTTGGCTGCTGTGACGCTGAATACCGCATCACCAAAATGTGATTGCTGTCTTTGCCGCACTTCCACAAATACCAGTGTCGACCACGCTTGTCCTTTTTCTAACATCACCAAATCAAGCTCACCAACTTTGGGCTGCTGCCAGTTTTGCGCAATCAATATCAGCCCTTGTCCTTGCAAAAATTCACACGCCTGCTGCTCAAAATAACTACCTTGGCGCTGCTTTGGGGAGGTTAACATTAAAGGTTTATCATTTGCCATGACGTCTATAAGTCTGCTCAACATTTCAGAATTATCATAGCACATCATGCTAAACTAACCACTTTCGCGTGCAGATACTGATGTGGTTTTTTAGGCTGTGCTTAAACTTTATTTGATAAGGCAGTTTTGCCTTTAATGTTGAATATTGTTAGCCAGTTTTATCAGTCAGTGCGCCATATCCCTTTACTTATTATCTTAATGACCCGAGGTTTTCATGTCTAGCCCTACCGCGATGCCAGCTTGTCTATATATCGTTGCCACGCCGATTGGCAATCTGAGCGACATGACACCGCATGCCATTGACGTCTTAAAGCAAGTCGCTATCATTGCCTGTGAAGATACGCGCACCTCAGGTAAGCTGTTGTCACACTTTGGCATTAACACCAAAGGTAATAAGGATGATGATACTGAAGAGGTAACCGTACACAATAATAAGAATGATGGCGAAAAAGACTCTGATAGCACGGCTAAACAAAAAGGTCATAATAAGCTTTGGGCTTATCATGAACACAACAGCGCCATTCAAACACCCAAAATTATTGAGATGATTGAACAAGGTCATTCTGTTGCGTTGATTAGTGATGCTGGCACGCCACTTATTAGTGACCCAGGTTATCAATTGGTACAAGCAGCACATGCTGCTGGCGTTCGCGTATCCCCTATTATTGGCGCCTCTGCTGCTATTGCCGCACTGTCTGTTGCAGGATTGCCCTCAGACCGCTTTAGCTTTATTGGTTTTCTACCAGCAAAAACCCATGGTCGTCAAAAGCAGCTGGCAGCATTGCACTCTCGCACTGAAACCTTAATATTTTACGAAGCGCCGCACCGTATTATTGCCAGTTTAGAAGATATGGCGACTGTATTTGGTGCTGAGCGCGAAGTCACGTTTTGCCGTGAATTGACCAAAACCTTTGAGACCGTAAATAAAAGTACGCTTGGCGCTTTGGTTGAATTTGTTAAAGCGGATGACAGTCAGCAGCGCGGCGAAATAGTGGTGGTGGTCGCAGGAGCCAATGTTGCGCAAGACGATGATGACATCAGTATTCATGATAAATTGCTGCAACGGCTACTAGAGGATTTGTCAGTTAAAAAAGCTGCCGCTTTAGGTGCTGACATCACCGGTGTCAAAAAGAATGCGCTCTATCAGCGCTTACTTGAGCTACAAGCATAATAATTTTTGGATATTATAACCAAACAGACGCAGTTATAAATTCTTTGAGGAGAGATAAGCAATGTACGATGTGATGGCGATAGGTAATGCTTTGGTTGACCACGAATATCTGTTATCAGATGCTGCACTAGAAGAAACTGACCTGACTAAAGGTAATATGACGCTGGCAGGTATTGAAGAACAACAGCAATTATTGGCATATTTTAAGCTGGCAGAAATAGAACCATCAAAACAAGCGGGTGGCGGTTCAGCTGCCAATGCCATGTACACGTTTTCAAGTTTGGGCGGTAAACCTTTTTATGCCTGCCGCGTCGGCAACGATAAGCAAGGTGAATTTTATTTAAAAGACTTACATGAAGCAGGTGTTGCCACCTCACCTCAGTCCATTCATGTAGGCGGTGTAACTGGCTCATGTGTGGTTGCAGTAACTGAAGATGGCGAGCGTACTATGCAGACGTTCCTAGGTACTTCAAGCGATATAACCGCTGATAACGTTGACTTTGACGCGTTAACTCAAGCTGAGTGGTTGTATTTGGAAGGCTACCTTGCAATGTCTGCAGGTATTCAGCCAGCGATGGATCAATTGCGTCAGCAAGCGACTGTAAACGGTGCCAAGATTGCCGTTAGTTTTGCTGATCCAGCCGTTGTGAAATTCGCTAAAGAGGGTTTGCTAAATATGCTCGGCAATAAAGTTGCGGTGATATTCTGCAATAGTGAAGAGGCACGTTTATTTACAGATGAAAATGAATACAATTCAGCGGCGCGTGCGCTACTTGAATACTGCCAAATTGCAGTAGTCACTGATGGTGCTAATGGTGCGGTGATTGCACATCAGCCAAATGATGAGTCCGACATTGAGATTTATGATATCCCTACGCCAGCAGTCGATAGTGTCATCGATACCAATGGTGCCGGTGATAACTATGCAGGCGCATTTCTATATGCTTTGTCGCAGCAATATAGTTTGCCAGAATGTGGTCGTCTTGCCAGCGCAGTTGCCGCGCAAGTGATTCAACAGCTCGGTCCACGTTTAGCGTCAGAAGATTATCAGAGTATTGCCAAACGTGTACTGACTGCTTAAAAAATTAAGCCTAATACTTAGCAGTGTTTAGATAGCTTAGAAAATATAGTTTAGAAAATAAAAAAGCCCATATCGATTTGATATGGGCTTTCTGATTTATAAACTATTATTTGATTAAGCCGCTGCCAATGCTTGCTCTAAATCGGCTTTGATATCTTCGATATGCTCAATACCAATTGATAAACGAACCATATCAATGCTGACGCCTGCCTTTTCGAGCTCTTGCTCATTGAGCTGGCGATGGGTGGTCGTTGCTGGATGACAAGCTAGTGATTTGGCATCACCGATATTCACCAAGCGTGTAATCAGCTGCAAAGCATCAATAAAGCGCGAGCCTGCTTCAAGCCCACCTTTTACCCCAAAAGTCAAAATAGCAGATGGCGTCCCTTTCATGTATTTTTTGGCAAGTTCATGCTCAGGATGGTCAGGCAGACCAGCATATTTTACCCAAGCAACTTTATCATGATCACGTAGATACTCTGCAACCGCTTGTGCGTTTTGAACATGACGATCCATACGTAAACCTAGCGTCTGTAAACCTTGCAAAATACTAAAGGCATTGAGCGGGCTTAACGCTGCGCCAGTATTTCGCAGCGGTGCCACACGAGCACGGGCGATAAATGCCGCAGCGCCAACGTCTTTGACGAAGTTTACGCCATGATAGCTGGCATCTGGGGTATTTAATAATGGAAAACGTTCAGGATAATCGCCCCAAGGGAAAGTACCACTATCGACAATAGCGCCACCAATCGAGGTGCCGGTACCGCTCATATATTTGGTCAATGAATGAATGACAATATCAGCACCAAACTCAAATGGACGACATAATGCAGGTGTCGCAACGGTGCTATCAATCACGACTGGCACGCCATATTCATGCGCGATATCACTGAGTGCTTGGATATCAATAATATTGCCGAGTGGATTACCAATACTTTCCGCAAAGACCATCTTGGTCTTATCATCGATTAAATCACGAATCGCTTCAGGATTTTTGTGGTCAAAAAAGCGCACCTCGATACCTTGGCGCGGCAGCGCATGAGCGAATAAATTATAAGTACCACCATATAGCGTCGATACCGCAACGATATTGTCGCCTGCTTCACAAATGGTTTGAATCGCATAAGTGATGGCAGCCATACCAGAAGCCACAGCAAGCGCGCCGATACCGCCCTCAAGCGCAGCAACGCGCTCTTCTAGTACCGCATTGGTCGGGTTCATGATACGAGTATAAATGTTGCCAGCGACTTTTAAATCAAACAAGTCTGCACCATGCTGAGTATTATCAAAGGCATATGAGCTGGTATGATAAATGGGTACGGCGACTGCTTTGGTAGTCGGTTCTACAGTATATCCGGCATGAATCGCCAAGGTTTCAAGGCGTTGATTATTTTGCTTAGCTGGTTGTCCGTCACTCATGTTGTGCTCCTATATATTTATTCGCTATCAAAAAATACTTGTTGATTAAAATAGCTATCGCTAAACGATAGGCATAAAAAAGCTGAGTTAATCATAACTCAACTTCTTTATGAAAAGAATAGCAAATTATCCATCGCTTAATGACAAAAATTCATAAGCAATAAAAAACAAGCATCCTATTCGTACTTATAATCACCGATTAGGTTTTATTAATCAAAGCATTCTTATTTATAATACGCGTTTTCAGTACGAGTATGATCGGTCTCATCAATCACTTGAGTAAGCTCTGGTATTTGCTGTTTTAGTTGCACTTCAACACCTTGACGCAAAGTCATATCAACTGCTGAACAGCCTTGGCAACCACCACCAAATTTTAATACAGCAGTCAAGCCAACGCCTTCTTCATCAATCAATTCAAGCAATTGCACATCACCACCATGCGCCGCCAGACTTGGATTAATCTCAGACTGCAACACATAGTTGATACGCTCTTCCACACTGGCATCAGCGCCCACTTTTGGCACTTTGGAGTTTGGTGCACGGAAGGTCAACTGACCACCAAAACGGTCTTTATTATAGTCAATCACCGCATCTTCTAAATAAGGTACTGATGCCGCTTCAATAAAAGCAGAGAAATTATCGTAGCTGAATTTCAGGTCAGCACTATCCTCTTCGCCTGGCTGGTTATAAGCCATACAGCACTCAGCACGTGGTGTACCCGGATGTTCAACAAAAATACGTACGCCAATACCGTCGGTGTCTTGCTTCGATAACAAATCCGCTAAGTAACCTTGCGCCGCTTCCGTGATGGTAATATTGCTTTTAGCTTCGGTTTGCTCAGTATCAAGCGCTGACTCGTAATCGGCAGCAGGTTCTACTTGAGTATCCGTTGGGTTATGTTCACTCATAATGCGTCCTATCTGTGTTATGACACCAGCGTGCTGTGTACCCGCTTCTTGTGTCGTCAATGCAAGGGAATATGTGTCAGTGACTATCATGCTTATCGTTTGTTGCTTTGACCATGACAGCTATCTATTTATACGGCTCATTATAGCGCACTTAGTCGACTATTCCGACTGCAGCGGTGTGAATTAGCAGTGGCTATCTGTAATGATACTCACTTATAGTGAGCTGACCGTATCTTCATTGTATATAAAGACAGTAAGCTGACTTATCAAGTCTATGATACATTCAGTGTAGTTAAAAGCTGTTACAAGCAATGAGAGCAGCTAAAGAAATTTGCTCAGAAAACCTAAGTCTTAAGAGAGCCCTGTATGTTGACTGAAAATCTAAAATTTGTGAGCACAAGAGATAATGTACAAATCGCTATTTGGCATATTTTTGATAGTAAAAAACAGCATCATTTATCTGATAGCTCTACTCATAAAGCCCAAAATATCTTTTTAACTCATGGTACATTTTCAGACAAAAAAACCTGCTTGAGAATCGCTGAATACTTAGCAATACTCGGACATCACTGTTATATCATGGAATGGCGCGGTCATGGTGCAAGCTCAGCATCAAAAGATAAATTTAATTTTGAAACCATTGCCACTTATGATTTTTCTGCGACGTTTGACTATTTATATCATCAATTAGACCTCGATAATCTGCACTGCGTCACTCATAGCGGCGGCGGTATCGGCTTAACCATGTTTCTCATTCAAAACCCAGACTATATCGACAAAATAAACAGTATCAGCCTATTTGCCTGCCAAGCCTATGGCGCCGCCTTGCACCTTATTAACCGTGTCAAAATATTTATCGCCAAATATCTCAATCGCTTATCGGGCTATATTCCTGCGCAAAAACTCAAACTGGGTCCTGTCAATGAAAGCTACCATACAATGAAGCAGTGGTACGACTGGAACTTACAGCAAAACTTTCACAGCAGCTCTATCAAACAAAGTGATATGACTAAAAGCGATATGAATAATAATGGGGTGCCATATATACTTGCTGATCCTGAGCCTTTTGATTACCGACAGCATATGCCAAAGATTACCATACCCATATATGCTATTAGCGCCAAAGGTGACCAGTTTATCTCCCCCACTTTGGGTTGTCGCGCACTGTTTAATGATTTTAACAATCATGCGAATACCTTTCGTGAGTACTCGCTTAGCAATGGCAATTTAGACGACTATACGCATAGTCGCATTTTAAATAGCCGCTATGCTGCCAAAGAGGTTTGGCCAACAGTTGCGGCGTGGATTGATAAGCATAGCGACTAACTTTATATATTTACCTCTAGCTTGATTGCTCAATAATATAGATACAGCCTTAAACATCTTTACACTTGCCAGCCAGTTGCAGCCTGTGTCAGTATTGATGTCTTTAAATTATTTTGAATTGATAATATTTTGAATCCTAGTTAACAACCAATAATTAAAAAATCCCCATTAATAATTGATAGCAGTACGGCAGGAGCTGGGCGTTTATGAGTGAAGCATCAGAGCAAACTTCAAATAAAAACAATACACACTATCGCTATTTGGTGTTTATCGGGCGTTTTCAGCCCTTTCATTGTGGTCATAAAGCAGTTATTGATGAGGCACTCAAGCGGGCTGACAATGTGATTATGCTCATCGGTTCTGCTAATCTGCCACGTAGTTTGCGAAATCCTTTTAGTGTTGCTGAGCGCGCGGCTATGATTAAGGGTGCCTATTCAGCAGAGGAAGCTGCGCGTATCCACTGCGTTGGACTCGATGATGCACTCTACAATGACACGCGTTGGCTACAATATGTACAAGCTGGCGTCAAATCCGTCACTGGCGACTTACAGACTGATATCGGTCTGATTGGTCACTCAAAAGACAGCTCATCGTATTATTTATCTTTGTTCCCCAACTGGGCATCTGTCTCCGTACCGAGCTATCACAACCTATCCGCTACCCCGATTCGCGATAGCTATCTAATGGGTGCGACCCCGACTCCTGAACGCACGCCTGAGTCGACGCGCAAGGTTCTAAATGATTTCAAAAAGACAGACGAATATCAAAATCTGCACGAAGAAGCGGACTTTATTGATAAATATAAAAGACAGTGGGAATCAGCGCCTTATCCACCAACCTTTATGACAGCAGATGCTCTGATTGTCCAGTCAGGACATATTCTATTGGTTGAGCGCCGCAGCATGCCAGGGCGCGGACTGTGGGCATTACCAGGCGGATTTTTGAATCCAAAAGAGACCTTATTCGATGCCTGTATCCGTGAGCTACGTGAGGAGACTCGCCTAAAAGTCCCTGAGCCAGTATTGCGCGGCTCTTGTCATAGTCAGCATACCTTTGATGACCCATATCGCTCAGCACGTGGTCGTACAATTACTCAAGCCTTTTATTTTCAACTTAAAAATGACCCAAAAGGCTTGCCAAAAGTAAAAGGCGGCGACGATGCAGCCACAGCTTTTTGGCTACCACTCGCTGAGCTTGACGCCACCATGATGTTTGAAGACCATTATGCAATTATCACTAAAATGGTTGGTTTATAGAATTTTATCAGACGATTATCCGATTTTTCATTAACAATTTTCCACGCCCAAGCTGATAGACAGCAAGGGCTAGCCGCCGTAACTGTTCTTTCATTAACGCAGCTACGGCATCTCAAAGCAGAGGAGTTCTGTGATGTATACCAGCAATTTAAACAATTTAATTCTAAATAGCGACAGCTACAAAACCTCACATTGGGTGCAATACCCAAAAGGTAGTGAGTATCTGTCCAGCTACATTGAGGCGCGTAAAGGTGACTACGATGTGGTGTTCTTTGGCTTGCAAGCCTTTATTAAAGAATACCTGAGCACGCCAATCACTCATCAAGACATTGATGAAGCCGAAATGGTCATTCAAGCACATGGTTTGACCTTTAACCGTGCTGGCTGGGAGCGTTTGGTTGATAAACATGGTGGTTATTTACCACTACGTATCGAAGCCATCCCTGAAGGCAGCATCGTGCCAGTATCCAATGTCGTTTGCCAAATTATCAACACTGATCCTGAGTTTTATTGGCTACCAAGCTATATCGAGACTGCCTTGCTTCGTGCCATCTGGTATCCATCAACCGTCGCTAGTGTCTCGCATTATTGCAAAGGCATCATTCGCCAAGCGTTAGAAAAATCAGCAGACAATACCGAATCGCTCACTTTTCGTTTGCACGATTTCGGCTCGCGCGGGGCATCTAGTCAAGAGTCTGTCGCGCTCGGCAGCTTAGCGCATTTAGTGAACTTTGCTGGAACCGATTCGATGACAGCGTTGGTGGCTGCCAGCCGCTGGTACCACATGGATAAAGACATGCCCGCGTTTTCTATTCCTGCCGCTGAGCATAGCACCATGACCGCGTGGGGTCGTGATGGCGAAACCGCTGCTTTTGCCAATATGATTGAGCAGTTTGGCGGCGCTGGTAAGAGTTTTTCAGTGGTCTCTGACAGCTATGACTTATGGAACGCCATTGATAATATTTGGGGCGGCAGCTTAAAAGATGATGTGAAAAATATGGGCGGGACTTTGGTTATCCGACCCGATAGTGGTGAGCCTGCCAAAGTGGTTCGCGAAGCCTTAGAGCGCTTGGCAGTAAAATTTGGAACAACGATTAATAGTAAAGGCTATAAAGTGCTGCCTGATTATGTACGTGTCATCCAAGGGGATGGCATCAGCCCACAAAGCTTAACTAAGATCATTGAGGTGATCATGAAAGCGGGCTTTAGCGCAGATAACGTGACCTTTGGTATGGGCGGTGGTCTATTACAACAAGTCAACCGCGACACCATGAGCTGGGCGATGAAAGCCAGCGCTATCTCTATCGATGGCACATGGACAGACATCTATAAAGACCCGATTACCAGCCGCTCTAAACGCTCAAAGAAGGGACGTTTGGCGCTGGTCAAAAACAGCAATGGACAGCTAAAAACCATCAAGGCTGAAGACCTATCTGCAGACGCAGATAACCTACTGCGTGATATTTATGTCGATGGTAAATTATTAATTGAAGACAATCTCACCACTATTCGGGAGCGTGCAGGATGGTAGCAATATGATAAATAGCAATAAAATCGCCTCGGTGGCAAGAGATGTACTGCTTGCTCCTATTTATCTTTATCAAGGGCGCAAAATTAAGCGTGATACGGTACGTCTACCTGAGCCAAATGGTGAAAGGCACGGGCAAGTTCAATTAAATGACGCGATTGAGTCGCTAAAGGAAGCGCACAAGCGGACATTAAATCTAATGGTCGTTGGCGATTCGGCGGCGGCTGGCGTCGGTAGTGAGACGCAGCAAGAGGCGCTTGTCGGTAACTTAATTCCTGTTTTGACGCAGCAGTCTGCTATCCAAAACCAGTTTGATATACTGAACTGGTCATTGCAAGCAACGACGGGGCATACTAGCTTTGATATCTTGCGTAGGCTTTATGTTCTACCCGCACCTAGCCAGCCTGTTGATGTGATGGTGCTGAGTGTCGGCGTTAACGACACCACATCCAAAGTCTCGGTGGATAAATGGCACCAGCAAATTGAAAGTATCATCGCTATCGCTCAGCGTAAATTTGGCGTGCGAGAGTTGATTTTTTTAAGCCTGCCGCCGATGGCACAAATGCCAGCAATACCTGCTCCGCTAAATAATTTTGTTGGCGCAAAAGCGTCTATTCTTGACGGAATATTGCAGCAAATCTGCATGGCTCATGATAACGTCACCTATATGGCAACGGATTTCCCACGCATGATCGCTGAGCACTCTAACGGTACGCCGATCGATATCAAGGTAATGTTTGCGAGCGATGGCTTTCATCCAAGTAGCCTGATGTATGGCTATTGGGCACAGCAATTGTCAGAGCTGATTGTAGATTTACTTGATTCATCAACCCATTAGCCAAAAGCTAGCACAAAAAAACCGCTGAATAGTCAGCGGTTTTTTATATTCTTAATACCATCACTGTGCATGCTTGAGAGAATACATGCTCAAAATAATATCACACAATACGTGTGAATTATTCTGCAGCGTCAGCATCAGCAGCTTTCTTACGGCCACCAAACGCACCAAAACGTTTGTTGAAGCTTGCAACACGACCTTCAGTAGAAGTTTTACGTTGCTCACCAGTATAGAATGGATGCGACGCACTTGAGATATCAAGTGGGTAGTATGGATATTCTGAACCTTCGTATTCACGAGTGGTTTTGGTTTTAACAGTTGAACGAGTCAAGAAGAACACGTCAGCGTTAGTGTCGTGGAATAAAACTTCTTGGTAATTAGGATGGATATCTTTACGCATAATAAACTCTCTATGTCCGATGTATGTATAACGACTTTGCAAAACAGCATTTTTAACGATGCGTTCAGCAAACGATGACATACGTAACTGAGGCACTAAGGACATTGATAAGTATGGCAGCTGCGTCACTGGCTTATTCCAGCACCCAACACCATTCCTCTGCTCGCTTAGCCTTTCCCCAGCGGGAAAATCAAACCGCGATTTTACCGGTTTTTGGGGTTTGATGCAAGCAGCAGTTGTGAGGGTTATCAGTGCTAATTTGTCACTGCAACATCGATAGTATTGAGGCAGATAGACAAGCTGCGTATAATAATACGTTAGATAATATAATCAATAACTATTAATTTTTAAGATTAATTTAATAATAATATTCAATTAATATTTGTGAT
Source organism: Psychrobacter sp. ANT_H56B (assembly GCF_008369245.1). Classification (NCBI taxonomy): domain Bacteria; kingdom Pseudomonadati; phylum Pseudomonadota; class Gammaproteobacteria; order Moraxellales; family Moraxellaceae; genus Psychrobacter; species Psychrobacter sp. ANT_H56B. The sequence continues at coordinate 61,369 of NZ_VOBF01000011.1, read as the reverse complement.
TTAATTATCAATATTGGTTGAATACTAACATTTAATGAGGATAAGACAATGAAAGATACAATCGTGAAAAACAGTATAAAAGCTGTTCTATTTGGCTCAGCAATTGCTATGACAACACTGGCAAGTGCGGCGCTGCCAACTCAATGGCAGCTAGATGACGCACATACCCGTGTCGGATTTTCAGTCAATCACTTAGGGTTTTCGACCACCATGGGTCACTTTAATGATGTCAAAGGCATGGTCAATTACAATATTAAAGCACCTAATAAAGCCAATATGAATTTCACTATTGTTACTGACAGTATCGATACCAATTGGGATGCTCGCGATACTCATCTAAAAAAAGATGAGTTTTTTAATGTGGCAAAATATCCAACCATGACTTTTAAATCGACTAACATCACCTTTAAAAATCCACAACAAGCCACGGTCACAGGTGACTTCACTCTACTGGGTCAAACCAAGCCACTGACCCTAGATGTGACTTTGAATAAAATAGCCAATAGCCCGATGACCAAAGAGCCAGTTATTGGTTTTCGTGCCACCGGTATTATTGACCGCGCTGCTTACGGCATGACCGCTTTTGCAAGTGGTATTACGACTGAAGTACCCATTCAAATAGATGGTGAGCTGATTGAGAAAAAAGCGGCGACGAAGAATAAAGCAAAATAGCTTTATACATATCAATGTTATGCTTTTATGAAGTAAGTTTGTAGTTAAAAATATTGCAATAAAAAGCAGCCATTAGATGGCTGCTTTTTTATGGTAAAACTTAGTCTTTATATTCAGACCTTACTTGGTTCTAACGATATGCCAAACACCAAGTTTATTGTCGCCATCTTTATCCCCAACATTGGTGTCATTGGCATAGAAATACAGCGGCTTACCGTTCATGGCCCATTGATACTTGCCGTCTTCACGTTGGAAGGCAGCAAACTGCCCTGAGGCTTTGGCATTGCTAGGTGCCATAAATGCCGGCCAAACTAGCATACAAGCGCTACCACACTCTGATCTATTCATCGAATCTTTATCAAAAGTATACAAAGTCATATGGTTACGAGAATCAACCAACATGCCGTTTTTACTCATGACAGGCGCAGTATTTTTATTGGTTGCTTGCACGTCATGCATACCAGAGTCGTCATTACCGACCATATTGTTTAGCGTTGAACAACCGCTAAGAGCCAACATACCACTAAGAGCGGATAAAACTAAAATATGTTTCATAATAACTTCCTTGTCATTGTCATCATAGATTGTTAATTGTTATTAGATCGTTCTTATCACTCTAGGATTTAAGCCATAATAAATTGCAAGCAAATATCTTAAACCCATTATTGAGATTTTAAATATAGCATAGGATTTATAGCTGTTATTCTTGTCCTCATATAAATTTACAAAAGCCCATAAACATTACAATTTCGCCAAACAAAAATACTTAATACCATCAGTAATTAGCGGTTTTAAGAGAAAGTAAATCTGCTCGTCCCTATGGTAATAATAGGATAACGCTTTTAAATTGAATTAAAGATATTATCTTGATTGAGTAAGTTTATGCCCAATAGAATTGTGGGTTAAACGTTGACAAAAATCATGTATGCACTTACCAATTTGCCATTCTATTCCCCAACGTTTTTTGTAGAATAGCGCTATAGAAATTAAGCATGACTACACAATGGCGAATGTGACCATTGAGATTTATGATCACTGTTGAACTTGACTGCCTCTGCACGCATATCAATATCCATAAGCCACCTCATGCCTATGCCAAGTACCCCTTTAAGTACTGATTTAAGTACCACTTGATGCAAATGCTATTAAGGATATAACCTCGACAATGACTCACTCTCTCATGAATAATCAAGTAATTGCTACTCAACGTGTCGGTATCCTCGGTGGTGGTACGGCGGGGGCAACCATTGCCATTCGATTGGCAGCGTTAGGGCTTGAAACTTATGTGTTCGAAAAAAACAAATCGCTGATTGATGGTCCGCCTATGTGCCATTTGCATGCCGGTGGCAATCTCTATCGCGAAATCCCTGACGAGGACTGCGTCGCCCTTCTCAAACAGTGCATCGATATTTTACGGCTTTATCCTTATACCATTGATGTACGCCCGACCGTATTTGCGGTGCCGACTCGTGATGACGGCTTGCCCGAAGACTTGCTACCGCGGCTTGAGATATTGACCGATGCGTATCGTGAGCTGATTTCTCAAGATGCCAATAACAAAGTACTGGGCGAACCAGAAGATTATTATCAGCTCTACAGCCATGAACAACTGATTGCATTGTCTGAGCGTGAGCAAGTGACTGTGCCAACTACCGTTGATGAATGGATGATACCGGTTGCTAAGTATTTAGATTTAAATAAAGTTAAATTTCCGCTGATTGTGGTACAAGAATATGGCTGGAATATCTTTCGCTTGGCAGCATCGGCGCAATTGGCATTAGATGGTTATGAGCATGCGCATGTCTTTACTGATACTCAAGTAAAGCAGGTCATGCCAGTTGATTGTGAAAACTGCTCAAACGCTGATCATCATGTGACCAAATGGCGTATTGATTATCAGCAAGGCGCTGGTTTAGATCCTGAAGCGCAATCTAATAGCAAAATCGAGTCCATCGAAGTCGATTACCTCGTCAATGCCTGTGGTTTTCGTACAGGGGTTATTGATGATATGGTCGGTGTCAAAGTCACGCGTATGGTAGAATTTAAATCTTCTTATATTACTCATTGGGAAGATACCGGTGGACAGATACCAGAGATTATTGTCTATGGTAATCGCGGTACACCTGAAGGGATGGCACAACTAACCCCTTATCCAGGTGGTTATTTTCAGATACATGGCATGAGTAATTTTATCACGCTATTTAATGATGGCTTGGTGGCTTCAAGCAAAGACAGCGCCCAACCAAAATTGCCGCCGCAATATGTGCACTATATCGAAGATGGTTGGGACAAAGCACCATTACAAGCGCGTAGCCAACAAGCGATCGATTATGTGGCAGAATTTGTACCGACCTTCCATAGTGCCCGTACTGTTGGCAATGCTTTATACGGTGGGCAGCAAATTCCTGGTGAGGATGACACACTGCGGGTCGCTGATGTGAGCTTATACTCTAATATTCGCTATGCCCGTGCTGAAAACGTCAAAGCATCTTCAACTCTAATTGCAGCAGATCAAATCGTTGACGAATTGAGTGAGCTTGGTTTGATTGAACTTGATACGCCCGTGAACCGCAATCGCTATGCTCATGAGTGGGCGTATCTGGCGCACAACGACAGTCTGGCTATTGAGACAGTCGCCCGTGATTTGGCAAAAGAGCGTGGCTTTCCGCTGGCAATGGCAGGCGTCAATCGTGGTATTCGCGAAAAAGCGTTAGAGGATTTAAATATTAATAATAGTTCAGATAATTATAGGACTTAAGAAAGACGTTTTTAATTAACGGACAAAAAAAGGGAAAGAATTGCTTTTTTTAGCCATTCTCTCCCTTTTTTCATATTTGCTTATATATCTGCCTTTAGTTGCCAGCCATCTTTTCTGTATTGACAGCAGCATCTATTTTGACCATCGTCTGCAGTAAATCAATGGCATCACCAATCGTGTTACATACTACCAAGCGCTCAAGATCTTCTTGCTTCATAAAGCCTTGCTCAGTGGTATATTTTAAATGCTCAATCATACGATCATAAAAACCATTAATATTCAAAATAATCATTGGCTTTTCGTGTTGATATAGCTGGCGCCATGTGGCAATTTCCATGATTTCCTCTAAAGTACCAAGTCCACCCGGTAAAGTAATAAAGGCATCAGCATATTCTGCCATCACTGTTTTACGCGTGTGCATGGTATCTGTGAGATGTAAACGGGTCAGCTGCTCATGAGCAATTTCGTGTTTGAGCATAAAGGTTGGAATCACACCGACTGCTTCTGCACCACCTCGAATCACTTCATCAGCCACTGCGCCCATCAGCCCGATACTCGCGCCGCCGTATACCAAACCCATGCCATTGTCTGCTAATGCCACACCAAGCTCTCGTGCGGCTTGCTCATATATGACATCATTACCCAAACGCGACCCACAATAGACCGCAACTAGCGGCATAGTTAACGCTGATTTATCCACGGCTTTTTCGATATTAGTAATATCTTGACTGGTAATCACTTCATACGTGTCATTGTTAATTTTCATTTGCATATAGCTTCCTTAACTTTTATATCAATTGTTTTTATTAAGAACTTGTTTGTTAAAGCATTTTTATCCGTGCATGTTGAATAGTCAAGATAGTTATTCAGTCCAGTCTTAATGGATCATATCATGCAAGGTAAATTGGGATAGAACTTAGAAGTCATATTTGAGCGCCTTCCCTACTGAAATTTATTTTAACATAAGCAATGCTATCACGCGGTCACAACCATTTATCACTACGCAATTACTACATTTTTAAGGCTACACATTGGCAGCTTATTGCAAATTAACACTCTATATTTACTAGCAAAGCTCATTCATAAAAACGATAACAATATAATGAGGTTCAACCATGGAAAAAAGCCCTACTATTACTCAAACAGAGGCTTATTCATTAAGCATTATGACCGATCGCAATCAGGCATTGGCCGCGACTGTCTATCGTCCCAAAACGCCTGTAAAGACGGCCATCATGATAGCGCCAGCGACGGGTATCAAACGTCAGTTTTATCATAACTTTGCCATTTACTTAGCCGAGCATGGCTTTGGCGTACTAACCTTTGACAATGAAGGTATCGGTGAGTCACTCTCAACTGACTTGGCAAAATGTGACGCATCTCTAATCAGCTGGGGTCGCCATGACATGCCAGCCGTCCTTGATACCTTGCAAGATGAATTTACCGATGCCACTTATCATTTGATTGGTCATAGCGCTGGCGGTCAGCTCATTGGTTTGATGCCAAATTCCCAGTCTATTGCTTCAGTATTTAATGTCGCCTGCTCATCGGGTCGCATCAAAAACATGGACATGCCTTATAAGCTTAAGGCCATAGGTTTTATGGAAGCATTTATTCCTCTCACTAACTTGACGCTAGGCTACACGCCATCGGATAAAATCGGCATGGGCGAGCCGCTGCCGCGCGGCGTCGCTCGTCAATGGCGTGAGTGGTGTAATGGCGCAGGTTATATCAAGACCGCCTTTGGGGAAAGTATACACACGCATTTTTATGATGAGATCGATATGCCAGCGTTATGGCTAGGGTTTAGTGATGATGAGATTGCCAATAGCAAAAATATGGATGATATGATTCGCGTTTTTACCAAAATGCCAGTAGAAAAACGCTTTTTAGATCCCAAAGATTTTGGTGTTAGTAGCATCGGTCACATGCGTTATTTTAGCAGCAGGACGAATGCTAAAGCGCCTAAGCTGTGGCAAATGGCGATTGATTGGTTACATAATCAATAGACTTCAGCGCTTATCTAGCAAAGAAGCCGTCTATTTATTCTTTTGCATTGTCTGCCGCTTCTGCCTTGATGCGTTTGGTCAATGCAGAATAAAGCGACGGCTGCATGTTATGGATATTACCCAGCATCCATTTTACATAGCTAATAGGCACCTCTTTAATCACTTTCCCTTTATATTTACCAAAGGGCATTTTACTGACTGGATTGGCTTTATTGGCAATAGCATGCGCTGCTGCAAAATCAGTTGGTGCAATCGCTAAGCGCTCGCAGCAAGCCTGATACAGCAGATAACACATACGAGCATCACCGAGCGCATCATGAGCGGCAATCGTCATCCTACTAGCCTCACCCTTGCCCAATAACTGCTCGATACACTTGGACTGACCATAGGCGCTCCATTCAGGAAACGCGACGCGCGCCAGCCTAACGGTGCAAATTAGCTTAGCGGAAGGACTGCCAATCACCCGCCAATCAAAGCGTACATTATGCCCAATAAGATACTCAGGCAATTCAAACTGCTCAAGCTCAAACCGCTCAAGCCCCGCTACATCGTCATCGGTAATGCCATGGACTCTAATCACAACCGGCGATATCGAGCGCCCACTATTAAAGTATTTCATCCACTCAAAGCCCGTCGCTACGTTAATCGTCGCCACTTGGATAGGACGTGGATCACGACCTTGATCGGTTTCGGTATCGATAATCAGCGCAGTATCGACCATGTTAAAAGCAGCAGCCATAAAAATTTAACCATAGCAAGTTGGACATAAATGACAGGCAGTTTTGCTCGTTTAAAAGGAGCGTTATAATTAATCTACTTTTGAAGGAGCAAAACACTACTGGGGTTAATTATTCGCAGCCTCTGTCTGCGTAGGCACAGCAAGCAAGAAAAATTAACCCCAGTAGTGATTGATAACATTTGTACTTCCTTTATTCAGGACCAACTACATAATAGATGCAATTAGATTCAGTAGCTTTTCATTTATGGGGATAAAAGTCAGATATAACAATGCTATACGAAGAGCCAAAGGTAATATCTATATAATATTAGTGAAAGCAATAACAAGACAAAGAGATGTCGATGCGACCAGATGGCAATCACGAACAACCAAATCCTACGTTTATCAGCCGCGCAATTAGCGTACTTATCAAGGCCGCAGTATTGCTGATGCTATTATTCGTATTTGACAGATTATTACCAAGTATCAGCCAACAAACTCAATCATTTTTCATAGCAAAATGGCAGCAGCTTAGCCTATTGCAACACCCGCTACCAACAGAGAATAGCCTGCCAAATCCGCTACCCAAGCAGCATCTGACTGATACATGGGGCGCTGCTCGTAGTCAAGGTCGCTCACATGAAGGGATTGATATTTTTGCGGCGCGTGGCACACCGATTCAAGCGACGACCCAAGGTATCGTCAGCAAGGTAGGCGAAAATGCGTTAGGCGGTCGCGTCGTTATGATAGTGGGACCAGGCGGCGCAGGACACTATTATGCGCATTTGGAAGACTATGCTGACATTTCTCCCAATGACTGGGTAAATGCCGGTGATACCATTGGTTACGTGGGTGATAGCGGCAATGCTAAAGGCACACCGCCGCATGTTCATTATGGAATTTATATTAATGGTAGCGCGGTAAATCCTTATCCACTTTTGCAAAAGGATTAAAGTGTATCAAGCATTAATTCATTGCGGCAGACCGTACATGGTTATTTGGAAACACGGCACTAAATGTCGAACCAATGCCTTCTACTGACTCAATTTGCAAGCTCGCTTCGTGCTGATATAAGACATGTTTTACAATCGCCAGTCCAAGCCCCGTCCCACCTGTTGCTCGGCTGCGCCCGCTGTCAACGCGATAAAAACGCTCAGTTAAACGGGCAAGATGCTGCGGCGCTATACCGATACCATTATCTTCAACAGCAAATCGGCAGCCCTCAGCAGTCTTAGTCCAGCTAATAGAGATATTGCCACCTTTTGGTGTGTATTTAATCGCGTTAATCACTAGATTGGACAGTGCGCTATTTAGGTACATCTCTGAACCATATAGCCCGTCATAGGTATCAATATGCAAGTGAATCGTATGCTTATATTCTTGATTATACGCCTGCGCATCATCGTAGACATGAGTGAGCAGCTTGGTCATATCGATATCATTAAACGCATGGGTTTCTTCGATTTCGATACGAGACAGTAGCAATAAGTCATTGACCACCCTATTCATGCGTGCCGTTTGCTGAGTCATCAGCTCAAAACCGCGACGCCAATTCGCAGGCATATCTGGCTGATCAGAGAAATTCTCCAGATATCCCATCAAGACCGTCAATGGTGTACGTAGCTCATGCGAGACATTGGCCACAAAGTCGCGGCGCATCGCTTCTAAATGCTGCAAGCGGGTCACATCATAAATGATCAGTAGTTTTTCATCGCCAAATGGCGTCAGCTCACACTTTAAATAACGATTTGGGTCTTGCCAAGAGACGATATGCACACTCTCATCAGCATCGGCATCGATATTAAGCGTCGTTGCCTCCTGATAATACTTAATAAATTCAGGCACTTGAATGAAGTCAAAAATACGCCTGCCTTTATCTGAGGATTGCAACAATAATAAATCCTGCGCCGCTTGGTTCCACCATTCAAGCCCATCATCGTCATTGAGCAAAATCACGGCATCACGTAATGCTCGTAAAGCACTTCTGATTTTTTTAAGTTGGTTGGTGGCACCCTGCTCATTATCTTGGATAGGCATTTTTATTTATCCATTATTTTTTATAATTTTTCTACTATTGGCCGCTCCCGATAAAAGGCGACACTATTAAAAGGTGACACTATACAATATTCATATTACTAGCGATTACCCTTTTTCGATACGGCTAGAAAATCGATAACCTGTACCGCGTACCGTTTGTATCAATGTATCACAATCATGTGGACGTAGTAATGTGCGCAAACGCTTTACGTGAACATCAATGGTTCTATCTTCGATGTAGACGTTACCGCCCCATACTTGATCGAGCAGCTGTGCACGAGTATAAGCGCGTTCAGGATGGCTCATAAAAAACGCCAATAAGCGATATTCTGTCGGACCCATATCGATAATGTCATCACCCACCATAAAGCGTTGGCTTTTGGCATCTAAAGTTAGCCTGCCTATATTGATAGGTTTGTCGCCGCTTAGCGCGTTACTACGTCGCAGTACCGCTTTGATTCTTGAGATAAGCTCACGGGTCGAGAAAGGCTTGGTCATATAATCATCAGCGCCTGCGTCAAGACCATGCACCTTACTGTCTTCTTCACTTTTGGCGGTCAACATAATAACCGGTATCTCGGCGAGCAGCGTATCGCTTTTTAGCATACGGCAAAAATCAATACCACTTTTATCACCGGGTAACATCCAGTCCAATAAAATCAGCGCTGGACGATGATCGACCACTTGTTGGTGCGCCTCTGACACATCCGCTGCCTGCAAACTATCAAAGCCCGCCATCTCTAGGGTCATGACGACCATTTCACGAATGGCATCTTCATCTTCAACAATCAAAATTTGCTCTTTAGACATAATGTATTCTTAATGTTAGAGGACAAAATAGCGTTTATAAAAGCAGTAACAAACGCAAATAAGCGTTTCTTCATTAAAGGGCTTAATTATGACAGCTTAATGACATTTACTCTTAAATTTATAATACTTAGTAGCCATGCTAATGACTTAATGCACTTCTAATAAAAAGTTTAATGGTCCATCATTGACACTCAACACTTGCATATCAGCGCCAAACTGACCCGTTGCAACCGTTAAATACTGCGTCTTTGCATAATCAACCAATTGTGCAAATAAAGCTTGAGCCATATCAGGTGCCATTGCGCTACCAAAGTCAGGGCGGCGACCTTTATCCGTCTTTGCCATCAGAGTAAATTGTGAGACTAATAATAGCCCACCACCGACTTGCTGGACATTTTTATCGAGTTTACCGTATTTGGCTGGATCGTCATCATTATCAAAAAGTCGATAAGTCAAGATTTTATCAATTATGCGCTGCGCACTTTGTAGGTTATCATCGTGTCCCAAGCCGATATAGGCCAGCACACCTTGCTCAATAGCACCAACCTCCTGCCCATCAACGCTGACACTGGCATATTTGACTCGCTGAATAAGAGCTCTCATTGCTTACTTCCTTTAACGATTATGGTCATACAGTCTGCTGCGGACCATGATAAAATACAATTATCTGTGCATGTACTTATGATTATGTTTATAAATAAATCTAGCTATAAAACTGCCTATCTATGATGTTTTAATACAACTTTTTATTTTAATAACTATTTCTAATCCCTACTTTGGTCATCTATTATGAATGTATTTACTACCTTACAGCAATTTGTCCCGCAGCAAAAAATCAGTAAAGTCGCTGGGCGTTTAGCTGCCAGTCGCCACCCTTGGGTTAAGCGTACGTTTATCCGCAGTTTTGCCAAAGCGTATGATGTTAGCTTAGATGAATATGAGCGTCAAAGCCTAAACGCTTATGAGAGCTTTAATGATTTCTTTACTCGTGAGCTCCAAGATAATGCCCGTATTATCGATGCCAGTATCAATGGTATTGTCAGTCCTGCGGATGGCATGATTTCGCAGCTTGGGCAGATTCATGACCATAAGCTACTGCAAGCCAAAGGTCGTGACTATGATATCGGTCAGCTCTTAGCTGATAGCGCAGATGGCGATTATTTTGCGGATGGTAGTTTTGCTACGGTCTATCTTGCTCCAAGCAACTATCACCGTGTGCATATGCCATTTGACGGTATATTAACCAAGACCCGCTATGTACCTGGTACACTATTTTCGGTCAATAATACCACGGCTGCTAATGTACCGGATTTGTTTGCTCGTAACGAGCGCCTCGTCTGTCTGTTTGATACCGCCTATGGCAAAGCGGCGGTAGTGATGGTCGGTGCAATGATTGTCGCTGGGATTGAGACGGTCGCGACGGGTAAAATTAGCCGTACCGATGATATTCAAGAAGTAGGCCATAATATGAGCTTTAAAAAAGGTGACGAGCTTGGTCGTTTTTATTTAGGTTCAACCGCAATTGTAGTACTGCCAAAAGCAGCAAAAACGGATTGGCAAGATACCATGCAGCATGGCTCAATCGTTCAAATGGGGCAACTGTTGGGTAGCGCTAAAACCTAATACCATTTATCTAAGTAAAAAACTTGTGTAATAAGTAATATTGAAAAAAAATGAGCATAGACAGTAATCAGAATACTGCCTATGCTTTTTTTGTGCCCACTCCTTTCTTATGTTTTTTAACACTGTCTTTTTTCAGTCGTTTTTTTTGATAGTAAGGCTTTATGTCATCAAACTGTCATATTTATTTGGCACAATCTCCTTATTAACCGCAGAGCATCATTTCAGCAAACCCCAGAAAACCATTGTCATTGTTATTTATAAATGCTTGATACTCAAAATTGATTAATTTTAGGAGAAATAATGCGTTATTCATTCATGGCAGTAGCAATCGCTAGCACTTTGACATTAGCCGCTTGTAACCAAACGACTAGCAACAACGAGAGCGATAAAACCGACGAAGCAGCCACAACAGCACCATCAAACACTGCTGTGAGTAGCGACGCTAGTGCTAGCTCAGCTGAAAGTGCATCGATGAGTATTACCGGTGCTGGTGCTTCTTTTCCACAGCCTATCTATGCTAAGTGGTCAGATGCCTACAATAAAGCCACAGGTGGTCAAGTGAACTATCAGTCTATTGGCTCATCGGGTGGTATCAAACAAATCGTTGCTAAGACCGTAGATTTTGGGGCATCTGATGCGCCGATGACACCAGAAGAGTTGAACGAAGCCGGTCTGATACAGTTCCCAAGCGTCATCGGTGGCGTGGTACCTATTGTTAATATCGATGGTATTGAGCCCGGTCAGTTAAAGCTCGATGGCAAAATGCTTGCTGATATTTATCTGGGTAAAATCAGCAAATGGAACGATCCTGCAATCGCGGCGATGAATCCTGAACTTAAATTACCAGATGCTGCCATTACCACGGTGTTTCGCTCAGATGGTTCTGGTACAACCTTTAACTTCACTGATTATTTAGCCAAAGTGTCAAGCGATTGGAATGACAGTGTAGGCGTCGATAAGACCGTCAAATGGCCAACGTCGGCTACCGGTGCGGGTGGTAAAGGTAATGAAGGTGTGTCGAGCTATGTCACGCGTATGAAAAACTCTATCGGCTATGTTGAATACGCTTACGCTAAGCAAAACGGTATGGCACACGTCGCCCTGAAAAATGCTGCGGGCAATGTCGTACAACCTTCTGCCAAAACCTTTGCAGCAGCAGGTGACATCGATTGGTCACAGCAAGAAGGCTTTTATAAAGTCATTACCAACTCTGAAACAGCGCAAGCTTGGCCAATCGCCGCCGCCACTTTTATCTTAGTACACAAGCAGCCACAAGATGCCAAACAAGTCGCTGGTGTATTGAAGTTCTTTGACTGGGCTTATGAGCAAGGTGATGACGACGCTATGGCGCTTGATTACGTACCGTTCTCTGATACTGCAGTTGCCTTATTTAAAGCAAAATGGAGTGAGGTCAAAGGCAGTGACGGCCAACCTGTCTATAAGCCTGCACAGTAACCTGTTTATACTAGTGATTGCATAATCACTGTCGAGCCAACCTCTCAAACCACTATTCTCCGGTAGGGGTTTGAGAGGTTTTATCACAGAAAATTTAAAGATTTTTTTAAGTTTGTTGTGATAAAACCTCTTTTACTATTTTGACTTGATTCTATTCAACGCTGAGACACTTATGAATGATTTAAGGTCCCAACTGGCTAAACAAAAACGTTACGATGCTATCTTTGTCAATGCGACTAAAGCATTTGCAATCTTGGTGCTATTGTCACTTGGTGGCATCCTGCTCTCATTAATCGTGGGCGCTTGGCCCAGTATCACTGAATTTGGACTGGGATTTTATACTAGCAATAACTGGGATACAGTGAACGATCAATACGGGGCGCTTGCACCTATTTACGGTACGATTGTCACCTCCCTTATTGCAATCGCTATTGCTGTGCCAGTGAGCTTTGGTATTGCTATCTTTTTGACCGAACTGTGCCCTAACTTCTTAAAAAAGCCATTGGGCATCGCCATTGAGCTGTTGGCAGGTATTCCTTCTATTATTTATGGCATGTGGGGTTTGTTTGTCTTTGCACCGTATTTTAGCGAACACATTCAGCCATGGTTGATTGAAAACATTGGTCCTCTGCCTATTATCGGGCAAGTATTCACTGGTGCACCAATGGGGCTTGGTATGTTTACCGCCTCCTTGGTACTGGCAATTATGATTATTCCTTTTATTGCCGCCACCATGCGGGATGTTTTTTCTGTGGTGCCTGATTTATTAAAAGAATCTGCGTATGGCATGGGTGCGACGACGTGGGAAGTGATGTTCAAAATTATCTTACCTTATACTAAAGCTGGCGTGGTCGGTGGTGTGATTTTAGGGCTTGGACGCGCATTGGGCGAGACGATGGCTGTGACTTTCTTAATCGGTAATGCCTTTAATATCAGCCCAAGTCTGTTTACCTCTGGGGTGACGATTACCTCTGCGCTCGCCAATGAATTTGCCGAAGCATCAAGTGAATTGCATTTGGCATCCCTATTACATTTGGGTTTAATCCTATTTGTTATTACCTTTATTGTCTTGTCCATCTCTAAGCTAATGCTTATGCGTATCGACCAAAAAGCCGGTCACTAAGTAGCGCCAATATCTTGTTATAAAGCAAGCATGTTAATCAACCACTTAACCCAATCCTTCGACCAACAAAGGACAAACGCCTAATGACTTTAGCGACTGTCACGACTGATAACGACCAAACCAGCCAGCCGACTTCACGCTTTGAAGACCGCTACAACAAGCGTTTATATCATAAGCGTCGCCTGATCAATAGATTGGGGCTTGGTTTTGCCATCTCAGCTATCGCTTTTGGTTTGTTCTGGCTGACATGGATTTTGCTGACGCTTTTTGTTGAGGGTTTTCAAGGGTTAATCGAGATGCCGGTATTTATGGCAGATACACCACCGCCTATGGGCGACGGCGGTTTGCGTAACGCCATTATTGGTTCATTGATGATCGCCTTGTTAGGTCTCGCGATTGGTACGCCGATTGGAATGATGGCGGGCATCTATTTAGCGGAGTTCTCACAAGGCAGCTTGTTGGGTAAAGTTACTCGCTTTTTAAACGATATCTTGCTGTCAGCGCCCTCTATCGTGATTGGTCTTTTTGTTTATGCATTGATGGTGAAAGGTCAAAGCTTCTCCGGCTGGGCTGGTGCAGTTGCGCTTGCTTTGATTGTGATTCCAATTGTCGTGCGCACCACTGAGAATATGCTCAACCTTGTACCCAATACTTTACGTGAAGCGGCGTATGCACTCGGTACGCCAAAGTGGAAGCTGATCAGCACGGTCACGCTTAAAGCGGCTAAAGCAGGTCTGACTACAGGGGTGCTATTGGCGTTTGCCCGTATCACTGGCGAGACCGCGCCCTTGCTATTTACGGCGTTAAACAATCAGTATTTCAGCACCGATATGAGCCAACCGATGGCAAACTTGCCAAACACTATCTATCAGTTTGCCATGAGCCCTTATGACAACTGGCATGCATTGGCATGGGCGGCAGCATTACTGATTACCATGACAGTACTGATAGTCAATATTCTCGCGCGCTTTATTGGCGGTAAAGATCACACAAGATAGCTGATTTAAGAATTGACTAAGCAGCCAATTTATAGCGCACGTTTAGTACTTATGTTCAGCACCTATAGACAACATTCTAAAATAATTGGATATGATGATGACAGACTTACTAGAAAGAAAAGCGGTTAAGCAAAAAGTTACGCAAGAGAATAAGCAAAACGTCAGTCAACGTGGTTTATTTGGTCAATCATTTTCCAATAGAGATCAAGGAAGTCAGAAGCCTCAAGGGCAGCAGCCTGACAGTGCTTTTTTGACTCAGCAAACCGTAGCAGATATCCCTCAGCATATGCCACCTGCCAAGATGAGTATTCGAGATCTCAATTTCTATTATGGTGACTTTCAAGCGCTAAAAAATATTAATATTGATATTCCAGACAAAAAAGTGACTGCCTTTATCGGGCCTTCAGGTTGCGGTAAATCCACACTATTACGTACGTTTAATCGTATGTATGATCTATATCCCGGTATGCGTGCAGAAGGTAATATCAACCTCGATGGCAAAAATATCTTGGGCAAAGACATCGATGTGAACTTGCTACGCGCACAAGTCGGCATGGTCTTTCAAAAACCGACGCCATTTCCAATGTCCATCTATGACAACGTGGCATTTGGCGTACGCCTCTACGAGAAGCTAAGCAAAGCTGAGATGGATAATCGTGTCGAATGGGCACTCAAAAAGGCGGCTTTATGGGTTGAGGTAAAAGACAAACTTCGTGCATCAGGATTGTCGTTATCCGGTGGTCAACAACAGCGGCTTTGTATCGCTCGCGGTGTGGCGACAAAACCTGAAGTACTGCTCCTAGATGAGCCAACCTCAGCGCTCGACCCTATCTCGACAGGCGCGATTGAAGAGCTCATTACCGATTTAAAAAATGACTATACGATTGCTATCGTGACCCACAATATGCAGCAAGCGGCACGCGTCTCTGACTATACCGCCTATATGTATTTGGGCGATATGGTAGAGATGGGTGAGACGGATCAGATATTTACCAACCCCGCTCAAAAGGCGACTGAAGACTATATTACTGGTCGCTATGGTTAAAAAAGTTTGTATAAATATAGTCAGTCCTAAATACAATAAGTACAAATATCATAACGCGCTACTAGGATAAATTTTTCTTGCTTGCTGTGCCTACGCAGACAGAGGCGGCACAAAACTTATCCCAGTAGCACTGTGTTTGATTTGTAGTGGATTGACTATAGATGTATTTTTTATGCTTATATCCTATTTAAATCTACAAGAATAAGGAAGCCGCCATGCTAATAACGCAAAAACATTTATCAAAGGGTTTTGATAATGACTTACATGATGTGATTGAGCTGTTTATGCAAATGGGTTACATGGCAGCAGAGCAAGTCATGGTTGCAACCCGCGCTTTGATAGCTGCAGATGAAGCGACCGCGAAAAAAGTGATTGCAGACGACCAGCTGATTAATCAGCTAGATATTAAAATCGATGAGCAAATCATTTTGTTAGTCACCAAGCGCCAACCCGCAGCAAATGACTTGCGTTTAGTGATGGCGGTTAGCAAAGGTATTGTTGACTTTGAACGTGTGGGTGATGAAGCCGAAAAAATCGCTCGTATGGCCTGCAAATTAATTAAAGACGGCGCTTCTCCAAGAGGATATTCAGAGGTTCAGCATTTATCCAACAAGGTGCACGTGATGCTACTTGATGCGATTGACGCCTTCTCGCATATGAATCCTCAGCAGGCATTTTCGGTATTGCAAAGTGATGTGGCGGTTAATGAAGAGTATCAATCTGCCACTCGAGCCTTGCTGACCTATATTATGGAAGACAGCCGCCACGTGTCCAGAGTGATGAATATACTTTGGGTATTGCGCGCCCTAGAACGTGTGGGCGATCATGCTAAAAACATTGCTGAGCTGGTTATTTTTTGCACCAGCGGCAAAGATGTGCGGCATACAAATTTTATGCAAGTAGAAAAAATCGTCCAGCAAACCACGGATGCTAGTAGTAATAAATGACATTTTAAATAGTATTTTCTTTATCGCACACGATGGTCCGTTTAAAACATAGTCCGTTCAAAATAAAAAATACACGCTTTTAGTAATGCGATACTGCTATAAATTTAACCATCAATCAACCAGCCCTGCGCGGTGGCAAATTCAATCTGCCGTGCCTGCCACTCATAAATACTCGGAAAGCTGTCCTTAATAAAGGCATGCGCGCCAGCTACTTGCGAGCGCGTAACATTACCCTCAAGCCACGTTTTTCCGTTGGTATTTAAATTAAGCAAAAATGGCAACAAGCGATCAACCACTTTCAGCAGCTGGGTTTCTTTGCTGCTGCCAGTTTCCTGCTCTTCCCAAATCTCATTTAAATCTTTAATGCCATTACCACGTTCAGCTTGTAAGCGCGCAATACCAGCCCGTTCTTCAACGTGCGCATCAGTGCGTGTATCGGCATATAAAAAAGTATCGCCCGCATCAATTTCACCCAAATCATGCACCAGTGCCATCTTAAGCAATTTTTCATGATTGACGTCCAACTCAAACAATTCAGCGATTGACCAACATGCCATAGCGAGATGCCAAGAATGCTCGGCTGAGTTCTCCAAGCGAGTCGTACCTGTCACATAGCTACGTCGATTGACACGTTTAAGCGCATCCAGCTCTAACAGATAATGAGTGACATGATCTATATCAATGTTTGAGGCAAGCGTTGGGTTAGTGAATGACATGGAATTAGCTGATGACATAATTTTTCTCTTAATTTTTCTACTAATGTATAGCGCTTCATTCTACTTTTACGCATAAGCATTTATTATACATTTTATAAACGCTATACAAGAAGACGCTAACCTATCGTTAATTGGCGTTATCATAAAAATAAAATAGCGCTTATGTTAGTAAGCGCTATTTTATTTTAAATCGAGTGAAAAGACTATTTAATCAAGTTACTAATGGTTTTAAAAGCAGGGTCTTTGCTACTACGGCATAGCTCAAACAAAATGGTTTCAACCGTCGTAATCACCCCGCCAGCACGGCGAATACGGCGAATTGCTTGCTTTTTATCATAAGGAAAACGCGAACCGACGGCATCACCAATAATAACCGGCTGCATACCGTTATCAAGCAAATCAAGCGCAGTTTGTAGCACGCAGACATGTGCTTCTACACCGAATAATAAAATGATGCTTCGATTCTGCTGTGCAAGATGATTCCATGAATCGTCATTGTCGCAGGCACTAAAGGTGACTTTTTCAAAACCTTTGGCATTATCGCCTTCTAATAACTCACAAATTTCAGGCAATGTCTCGCCTAAGCCCTTTTTATATTGCTCATTAAGCATAATGGGAACGTCAAGCGCTTGCAGACCTTTAATCAAAGTCGTTATTTTTTTGAGAATATTTTCATGATCATAGATATGCGGAGTCAGACGTTCTTGGACGTCGATTATCATCGCTTGGGTATTTTCACGGTCAATACGGTAGGTACGATCAGTAATCATGGTGGACATAGTACACTCCTTGTACGGCTGAAGCTGACGGCTCTAAACTGATTTAGAATGAATATCAGACTTAAAATTATAATAGTTAATTACTCTCTTATTTAGTCACAGTTTAGCGAATGCGTCAATGGAGATAAGCGATAGTAACAACTTATGACCTTTTTATTCTAAGTAAACCACTATGATCCCTAAATACAAAAACCCCCAGTTATGATAACTAGGGGTTCATATTAGAGCGCTTAACTATTTTAAAATTATTGCAATACTATAGGCTTAAACACGCTCAATAATAGTCGCGATACCTTGGCCAAGACCGATACACATCGTTGCTAGACCGATTTCAGTATCTGATTGCTCCATGGCATTTAGCAAAGTAACCGTGATACGAGCACCTGAACAACCTAGTGGATGTCCTAATGCAATCGCGCCACCATTGATGTTGACGATGTCTTGCTTGTCCGTCAAGTTCAAGGCTTTAAGTACTGATAAGCCTTGCGCTGCAAACGCTTCGTTTAGCTCGATGGTTTGCATATCATCGATGCTCATGCCAGCACGCTTAAGTGCTTTTTGCGTCGCAGGTACTGGACCGTAGCCCATGATAGCGGCATCACAACCAGCAATTGCCATGCTACGAATGCGAGCACGTGGCTTTAGACCTAGTTCTTTGGCTTTTTGCGCGCTCATAATTAGCATCGCTGATGCGCCATCAGATAATGCAGATGAGGTAGCAGCAGTTACCGTACCGCCTACTGGATCAAAGGCTGGACGTAGCTTTTGCATTTGCTCCATCGTCGCATCAGGACGAATCACTTCATCGACAGTACATAGTTGCAAGCGACCTACTTCGTCATGACCTTCGATACCGATGATTTCATTGTCAAAACGACCTTCAGTGGTAGCAGCCCATGCACGGCGATGTGACTCAAGACCAAAGGCATCTTGCTCTTCGCGAGTGATGTTATTCATACGACCAAGCATTTCAGCGGTCAAACCCATCATGTTTGAGGCTTTTGCATAATGCTTTGACGCTTCAGGATTCAGATCAACGCCATGCATCATGCCGACGTGGCCCATGTGCTCTACACCACCGATGATGAAAACATCACCTTGATTGGTCATGATTTGGGCAGCGGCAGTGTGTAGCGCCTGCATAGATGAACCACATAGACGGTTAACGGTTTGACCGCCCGCAGTCTTTGGGATACCAGCCAGCAGACCGATGTTACGACCGATGTTCAAGCCTTGCTCTAGAGTCTGGTTGACACAACCCCAGATGATGTCTTCAACGTCGCGTGGATCGAAATCGTTACGTTCAACCAATGCACGTACCAATTCAGCAGACATGCTATCAGCGCGAACATGACGGAACATACCGTTTTTAGTTTTACCCATTGCTGAGCGTACACCATCTACGATGACCACGTCTTTTGGACTTAAAATTGTCATACTATATTCCTTTTCAATTTTTATTGTCAGTGGCAGTACTGTAATGCTCGCCTATCTAATTTAGAAGGTTATTGATAATAAATAAATTACCAATCATCTTATCGAGCATGTGTACTGCACTTCATCCTAGTAATGACTGCCTATTACGCGGTAGCGTAAAAGGTCTCGCCTGCTGCTGCCATATCGCGAATTTTTTGCGGGGCTTCATAGGCTTTGCCAAGGTATGCGTATTTTTCACACAATGCCAAGTAGTTATCTAGACCCATTTGGTCGATATAACGGCAAGGTCCACCGCGGAATGGCGGGAAACCAACGCCCATAATCATCGCCATATCTGCTTCTGACGGCGTGCTGACGATATTGTCTTCTAGGCAACGTACAGTTTCATTACAGAAAGCCAGCATGGTGCGGTCGATAATCGCTTGATCTTCAAAGGTCTGCTTGTCGCTATCAGTCGTGGTTTTTAATAACTCATAAGTCGCTTCATCAGCAACTTTTTTAGGCTTGCCGCGTTTGTCCATTTCATACTTATAGAAACCAACGCCGTTTTTCTGACCTAGGCGCTTGTTTTCATATAAATGCTCGATAGCGCCTTTATAATCAGGCTTCATGCGGTCAGGGAAACCTTCTGCCATGACTTCTGCGCCGTGTACGCCAGTATCCAAACCAACGACGTCGATTAGGTAGGCAGGACCCATCGGCCAGCCGAATTTTTCCATGACTTTATCGACATGAGCAAAATCAGCACCTTGTTTAAGTAGCAAATCAAAGGCACCAAAGTATGGGAACAATACACGGTTTACCAAGAAACCTGGGCAGTCATTCACGACGACAGGCACTTTGCCCATTTTTGTGGCCAAAGCAACGGTCGTTGAAATAGCTTCCTCAGAAGATTTTTCACCGCGAATAACTTCTACTAGCGGCATACGGTTTACTGGGTTGAAAAAATGCATACCGACGAAGTTTTCTGGACGCTCAAGCGCTTCCGCTAAGAAAGTAATAGAAATCGTTGAAGTGTTTGACGCTAGGATACAATCGTCTTTTACCAAGCCTTCGACTTCTTTTAGTACCGCACGCTTCACGTTTGGATTTTCTACAACTGCTTCGATGACGATATCAGTTTCAGCAAAATCGCCATAGTTTAGCGTTGGACGGATACGGCTTAAGGTTTCACCCATTTTTGCTGGGGTCATTTTGCCGCGATCGACCATTTTGCCAAGTAATTTGCTGGCTTCACCCATACCAAGGTCTAATTGCTCAGACTTGATGTCTTTCATGATGATTGGCAAGCCTTTGCTGGCTGCTTGATAAGCGATACCGCCGCCCATGATACCAGCGCCTAGTACTGCCGCTTCATTGATTTCATGTGCTTTTTTGCTGTGCTGTTTGGCTAACTTTTTAACCAATTGGTCGCTTAAGAATAAACCAACCAAGCTTTCTGCTTGTGGGGTTTTCGCCGCTTTTGCAAAACCTGCCGCTTCTACTTCGATTGCTTTATCACGTGGTAAGTTAACGTGTTTTTCGATAGCAGCGATAGCTAGTGCTGGCGCAGGATATTGCTTAGGATTGGCTTTGGCAAAGATCATACCTTTTGCGCTGTTAAATGCCATTGCTTGCTCAAGCTGATTTAGCTTAACAGGAACGAGCTTTTCTTCTCGTTTCGCTTGCCAATCAAGCTCACCTGAGATACATTTTTTGACCAAATCAATGGCAGCATCTTGCAAGTCATCAGCAGCAACAGTCGCATCAACCAAGCCTAGCTTTAGTGCATCGAGTGCTTTCTTTGGTGTACCAGTCGCAATCAGCTCAAGCGCATTATCAATACCAATGACACGCGTACTACGAACCGTACCACCAAAGCCTGGGAAGATACCCAATTGAGTTTCTGGTAGACCGATGATGGCTTTATCGCTCATGACGCGATATTCACAAACTAAGGTCATCTCACAACCACCGCCAAGCGCTGCGCCATTGATAGCAGCTACTTTCGGGAAAGGCAAATCTTCAAAGCGATTGAAGGCGTCATTGATATCAATAACCCAATCTTTGATTTCTTCTTCTGATTGCTTAAAAGAAGCCACAAACTCTGTGATGTCCGCCCCAGCAATAAAGACGCCTTTGCTTGACGTGACGATTAAGCCTTTAATGTCATCTGCTTTTTCTAACGCATTAACAACTTCAGCAAACTGCTTATTGGTCTCAGTGTCAAACTTGTTCACGCTCTCATTTTCGGCGTTGTATTGCATGTTGGCGATGCCATCCTCTAGCATTGTCACCGTAATGCGATTTCCTTGGTATACCATTTGGAACTCCTTGCTATATAACGAAAGCTACGTTTTAAAATTAAAATAAATAGCCAGTTATTGTTAGAAAAATGGGTAATAGCACCGCTAACCTGCCCTTTCATCCTAATCAACAATAATGACGTCATTGTGATAATGGTGATAAAAGTGAGCCAAATTGAACGGTGAAGATATCTTTATTATCTAGCGCTTATGCTTGTACCTTTATAGCTATGTACTTATATTATATTACTACTATTGTAGCTATTGACTGAGATTTGGTTTTATAGTCGTTTTTCGATTGATAAATGGTGTAAAAACTCAATTATCAATCGCTAGACCAATTTCACGCCAATTAGTGTAGGGGATTATGCCCCCGACTGTCACAAGCTAATACCATACTCGCAAGTCACTCTTAAATCCACAGCAGCCCTTTACCTGACTAGCAATCTGCCTTAAGTGATTGTTTGTATACTGGAATTAGACCGTGGTGATTAACCTTTAAATGCAGCCTCTTATCAAAACATATTTAACTACTAAGTTAAATCGCCAATGCGTAACGAGGGCTTGTTGCATTATTTCATACCGCTTTTCATATTAAGCTTTCTATTTTTGATCTCAAACCTTCTATTTTTAATATACAACTTTAAAAAATACATTAGGGATTATGCATGTGGCATAAGGAATATAATCTATCATGTTACACTAACGATATTTTTATTATTCACCTGATAGAAGGTTGGGTTATGTCTGTTTCTTCTACGTCGAGCGTTGTTCCTATTAGCTTTATCCCTTTTAATAGTACAGAGCAGTTTCACCATGAGGTGCGCGCGCAATTAGCTAAAGATATCGAAGTGTTATTTGATTATGCTGAGCTGCCAAGCCCGCTGCTTGACGCTTGCCGCTATGTAATGACAGGTACAGGGAAATTGGTACGTCCACTACTGGTTGCCAGCGCTTTTTCCAGCACTTATAACCATAATGACACAATCGTCGATAAAGACAATGCCTTGGCATCTTTGTTAGAAAACGACTCCGATTATGATATGTGCCGCCGTGCAGCGTTGGCAGTGGAGCTGCTGCATACTTATTCGCTGGTGCATGATGACTTGCCATGTATGGACGATGACGAGCTGCGCCGTGGTCAGCCAACTGCTCATATCGTCTTTGAAGAATCGACCGCCCTACTCGCAGGTGACGTATTACAGACGCTAGCCTTTGAAGTATTGACTGCGGAGCTGCCAACCTTTGCGCCTTTTGATTCCGCTATCGCAAGCCAGCTTATCGCTATATTTGCCCCGCGTGCACGGCGCATGGTATCGGGTCAAATGCTTGATCTCAATGCCGAAGCCACCACTGGGATTTCGCAAAACGATTTAGAAGCCATTCACCGTGATAAAACCGGCGCATTAATTGAAGCGGCGATGTTGATGGGCGGTATCTGTGCTGGCGCGACGGTTCCGCAGCGCATGGCTCTACAAGAGTATGCACAGCATATCGGTCTCGCCTTTCAAGTTCAGGACGATATTCTAGACGTAACGACCTCTACTGATACGCTTGGTAAACCTGCCGGCAGTGATGAAAAGTTAGACAAATCTACCTATGTAAAATTGATGGGTGTCAATAATGCGACCAGCTATGCGCAATCGCTATTTGATGACGGGCGTGCTGCCATCATTCGCGAAATGAGTAATGGTGATTTGAACAGTAGCACCGACAACATTGACACAGACAATGACGCGCTATTGGCACTGATTGAGTGGCTATGGTCGCGTAAAAAGTAGCTTGGCAAATAACCGAAGACAAAAGATATCGTAGCAAACTTTATTACCGAAAACGGCAGTGAGTGATCAACATGGACAGTGCCCCTACTCCGCGTATTTACCTCGGTACTGGCGGTTATAGCGATACCGATTTACTCGGTACGCTGTATCCAACGGGTACCAAAAAGACAGACTTCTTACGTGAATATGCCAAGCAATATGGCGCGGTAGAGATTAATAGCACTTTTTACGCACCTATTGGACAAAAAGCCTTTGCTGGTATGGTCGATAAAGCCTATGTGCAAGCAGACAGTGAATTGAAGTTCGCGGTTAAGCTGCATCAAGACTTTACTCATGCGCGTAAGGGCACTAGCGATCACGCGCAAGCGTTTTTAAATGCGCTATCCCCGCTTATCGAAGCCAATGCTCTAGCGCCATTATTATTACAATTCCCGCACGGCTTTGATCGTACCCGTGAGCATCGTCTCTATCTGGCAAATCTGGTCAGTTGGTTTAAAGACTACCCACTCGCTATTGAGTTTCGTCATAACGGCTGGCATACCCCGCAAGTGGTCGATAGTTTTGTCAAACAAGGCTTGATTTGGTGTAGTGTTGATTATCCCAAAGTCAGCGGTCTACCGCCATCAAGGCTGATATTTACCGAGCGCACTGGTTACCTGCGTATGCATGGCAATAATCTAAACTGGTGGGATGCGATGAGTGCGGCTGACCGTCATGATTATCGTTATAGCGAGGCGGAAATGCAGGATTGGGCGCAAGCAATTGCCAATCAGCGTCAGCATTTTGATACGCTATATATCTTCTTTCAAAACACCGTCAATGCGCATGCTTATTATAATATTGCGATGCTCAGAGAGGCGTTGGGTAGGTTTGGGTTTGAGGTGTTATAGTACTTAAAAACAATGATATAGAAATTAGAATCATTAACCAAGCATTTGAGGCTAAATATAACAATGGATCCAGATTTAATATTAACTTTCCCTAAAGCGCATAGACGAACATTCGTAGCACTATTAATAGCTCTATTCACAATTATATTAATATTTGACTGGAAAGTAAGCGAACTATCTTTTTTAGAGGCTTCTCTAGGGTATGTTAGATCAATTGCTGCAGCAATTCTTACAACTCTATTTTTACTATGGGTTATTTCATCTTTTATTCCTCGCCGTATAAAAGGCGCAGGATTAATGGAAATAGAGGCTGCAAAAATTACGAAAGAGTTCGATGAGCTACTTAATTCTGCTACAAGGTGGCGTTATAAAGGAAATTTTGGGCGTTATATGCGTGGGAAAGTATTACCCACCTTAGCCGACAAACAAAATTGCCATATTAGTGCTTGTATCATCGACCCTACTGATAAAGAATTATGTGAGAAACACGCACATTATCGCAGTCAGATAAATTCTATAGATAAAGGAAAAAAGTATGATACTGATGAAGTTGTATTACAAGTTCTCGTGACGATTGTAGTTTGCGCTTGGTATTCTATAAATAAAAGAGGAACCATTGAACTTTATCTGTCTAAATCATTTGATCCGGTTCGAATTGATTCCAACGATGATGCAATGATTTTAACTGTAGAAGACAGACGTAGCCCTGCCTTAAAAGTAACAAAAGATCATTTCTCATACACGCACTTTGAAATGTCTATGGAGTTTACTAGAGAGCAAGGAAGAAAAGTTAATTTAGGAGGTGCTAGACACGGTATAGAGTTGTCTCTGCTTGAAAGTGAGGATATAGTAAACATACTAAATAAAGCAGGCATGTCGGAGCTTTGTCAAAGAATTACACCACAAAAGATACTTCAAACTTGTATTGTTTTGGAAAATCCTTATGCAAATTAATTTTTCAGAATTATTGAAATTCATTTCTCAAAACATTGATGCTTTTTCGTCGAATCTCATTCCACTTTGGCATCCATTAGGATTTGTTTCTTGTGTAATTGAAGATATACCTTCAAATAATACTATACGCTTGCACTATTGGCCTAAAAGGATAAGAAGAGTAAAAAACCCAGACTGGCCTATACACACGCATTCTTATACGTTGAACAGCTTAATTCTCAAAGGTAAAGTAAGAGACTTACAGTATCGTACTGTTTCAGGAATAGGCAAATGGATCTATTTAGTGAATTATTTTGAAGGTGGATCTGAAATCATCAGGACTAAAGATGAAATTCAAGTAATTATCGAATCTGATGAAATAAGATGCTGTGGAGAACAGTATCGAGTCCCGCGTGGCACATTTCATCAAACGCAAGTACCGATTAACGAATCTGCTATTACTATAGTTATATTAAGTAATTATAGTGAAGAACCTCCAAAGGTCTTAGGCGATTGTAAGCTATCAAAAAAATATCCTTATGACCGTATCCCATTCGATCAAATTCATTTTTGGAATGAAGTAAGAGAAGCTTTAAATCACCATTTGAGCTAAAATAATATATTTAGACAAACTCAAACCAAAAAAAAGGACGCCTCTCAGCGTCCTTTTTTCAAATCAAATACTTAGTGGTTAAAGATTACTCTTCAACACCAGCATCTTGACCTTTATATTTAGCATTTGCGTAGTCCCAGTTCACTAGCTTGTCTAGGAACGTGTCGACGTAATCAGGACGACGGTTACGATAATCGATGTAGTAAGCATGTTCCCATACATCACAAGTCAATACCGCGATTTGGTCATGTGCAAGTGGTGTATCAGCGTTAGCTGTTTTGGCGATAGATAATTTGCCACCGACTTTATCAGCGACTAGCCATGCCCAACCTGAACCAAACTGAGTCAATGCTGCATTTTTGAACTCTTCACGGAATTTGTCATAGCTACCGAAGTCTTCTTCGATTTTAGCTTTTAGATCGCCAGTAGGTTCGCCGCCGCCGTTCGTTGGCGTCATGCAGTTCCAATAGAACGTGTGGTTCCATACTTGGGCTGCTTGGTTAAACATACCTTGCTTGCTGTCATTTTTAGCTGTTGCTAAGATGATTTCTGACAACGTTTTGTCTTCTAGACCAGAACCTGGTAGCAATTCGTTAAGCTTAGTCACGTATGCATTGTGATGCTTATCATGATGGAACTCTAAAGTTTCAGCACTGATGTGCGGCTCTAAAGCATCTTTTGCATATGGTAGGTCTGGTAAAGTAATCTTTGACATAGTTATTTTATCCTTGCTGTTTTAGCTGTTATTTTATGGAAACTGAATTTTACGCTATTTTTAACACGCAAAAAACCCTATAAAGTAGCTGGCTAAATTGGCTGAGTTTATTGTTTAAAATGAATTTTATCGATTAATACATTGTATTGCTGAACACAGTATCACGTATTATTATGAATCCAAAATTAACTATTATTCTTTTCTTGCTCTTGGCTCAAAAGCCAAACACTTGACTTTGTCAGCCTTTATTAACCAAATATTCACAAGCTATAAGATATAATTCACTGTAGCTTGGCAACTATTATAGCAATAGTGGCGACAAATATCAGTTACCAAATGTTATGCAAAGCGCAATCAGTATTGCTTGCGAACAGCAAACAAAAAAATTATAAAAATAGCACCTTAATATGAATCACTATTTTTTATTTAGACTTAATTACATGACGGAATATTAACTATGAGTGCTACCAGTACATTGCGACCCTTGAGCCAATCTACATCTCACAAGCAATGGGTACTCGCCAGCAATAATAAAGGCAAGCTTTCTGAGTTCACAAGATTGTTTGCCGAAGCAGATTTGGATGTGACGATTGTCCCTCAAGGTCAGCTCGATATCGACGATGCAATTGAAGATGGCTTGAGTTTTATCGAAAATGCCATTATAAAAGCCCGTCATGCTAGCCGTATTAGTGGATTGCCTGCGATTGCCGACGATTCTGGACTTTGTGTGCCAGTATTGGGTAATGCACCCGGTATTTATTCGGCGCGCTATGCCGGTGAGCATGGTAACGATAGTAAGAATAATGAAAAGCTTATCGCTGACTTGCAGCCTATCCGCGCAGCGCAGCCTGATACTGCTATTAAGGGCATGTTCGTTTGCGTACTAGCGATGGTGCGTCATGCTGATGACTCGCTACCGATTATCGCGCAAGGTTTATGGCACGGTGAGATTTTAGAGTTGCCACATGGTGATGGTGGCTTTGGTTATGATCCACTGTTCTGGTTACCAGAGCTGCAGGCGACGGCGGCAAGCCTCAGCGCTGCGGATAAAAATAGCATCAGCCATCGCGGTCAGGCGATCAAGCAGTTACTGGTGCAATTGCCCTTATAAGACGCTTATCTCTTGTGGTTATCCAATTTGATGCCATTTAATCCTCACATCAGTAAATCAGGCGTAGACATACAAGACGTACTTTAAATGAGATGACTGATATAGTAAATTGATACCGCGTAAACGACAAAACAGATAATTTTTACTTTAATAAACAGATAGATTATACTGTTCTACTTTTAAAATTTTGTTGAAAGCCGTTAATTGTCTGTATTATTCGCCAAAAAGCGTTATTATGCGACCTATTGACGGTTTATTATTGATATTTGATAGTATCGACTAAGATTAAACATGTCGTTTTTCAGAGCCAGCAGCGATTGCTAAAGGCATTGATTTGAGAATGACTTGCTATCACTATCCCCTATTTATTCCAACGGCAACCAGTCGTAAACGCCCGTATTTTGAGGCATGGTTGTCTATTATTTAATCCTAAAGGTGTAATGATCATGGCTACAGATTTACAAGTCACAACCAACAAGCTATCTAACAAAGAAACTCAGTTAACGGTTAAAGTACCCGTTGAAAAGATTCAAAATAAAGTTGAAGGCCGTATTCGCCAAGTAGCGAAAACTGCCAAGATTGACGGTTTCCGTAAAGGTAACGTGCCTATGTCACATATCCGTTCACAGTACGGTGCTGGCATTCAACAAGAAGTGATCAACGACGTCATCCGTGATACCGTTTTTGAAGCGATCAAATCTGAAGACATCCGCGCCGTTGGCATGCCGAATATCGACGACGTAAAACTTGAAGACGATTTCTTGGTTTATCAAGCCACTGTTGAAATCTTCCCAGAAGTTGATGTACAAGGTATCAATGAGATCGAAGTTGAGCGTCATACAGCCAAAGTTGATGAAGCTGATGTTGACACCATGATCGAAAACCTACAAAAACAACGTGAAGAATTCGTTGAGAAAAAAGGTAAAGCGGACAAAGGCAATCAAGTCACTTTTGACTTTGAAGGCTCTATCGATGGCGAGAAGTTCGAAGGCGGTTCTGCTGAAGACTTCAAATTGGTTATCGGTAGCAATCAGATGATTCCTGGCTTTGAAGCAGGCATCAAAGGCATGAAAGCTGGTGAAGAAAAAACCATCGACGTGACTTTCCCAGAAGATTATCAAGCTGAAAACTTAGCGGGTAAAGAAGCTCAGTTCAAAATCAACGTAAAATTGGTTGAAAAATCTAAGCTTCCAGAAATTGACGATGCATTCCTTGAGCTATTCGGTGTCAAAGAAGGCGGCGTTGAGAAGTTAAAAGACGACGTTCGCAAAAACATGGAACGCGAAATCAAAAATGCTGCTCGTAGCCAAGTAAAGCAAGCAACATTTGACGCTTTGTTAGAAAAGAACGAGTTTGACGTACCTAATGCTATGCTAGAGCAAGAAATCGAGCGTCAACGCAACATGATGATGCAACGTTTTTCTCAGCAATTCGGTGCGAATGCTGATAGCTTCGATAAAGATATGCTACCAAATGAGTTATTTGAAGAGCAAGCACTACGTGCGGCACGTCTTGGCATCATCGTTGCTCGCGTTATCGATACCAAAGGCTTAGAAGTTGACCAAGCTCGCGTTGAGACGTTCATCAAAGAAGCGGCTGAAAACTACGAAGATCCAAGTGAGGTAATCGAGTACTACACCACTGATAAGCAACAGCGCGCGAACATTGAGTCTGTAGTACTAGAAGACCAAGTGGTTGATTATCTAATCGAGCAAGGTAAAGTAACTGACAAAGAAGTTAGCTACCAAGACCTATTAGCTGCTCAGCAACAACAGCAGCAAGCAATGTAATCTAGCTAAATCTTTGCCATTAACTGGTACTGACTGCTAAGATTGCTCTAAAAATGCCCTGACAAATTTGTTAGGGCATTTTTATTGGTGGCTTATATGCTATCTTTATGGATAGATTATAGACAGCACCCTTGATAAGTACGCACAAACGCCCTATTAATAGGAAGTCATTTATCATTTGTCACATTAAAAAGTTACTATTACTCTGATAAAAAAGTTACCATTAGCTCAATTATTTTAAGCTAATAGCCTTTATTACCGCTATTTATCAACTATTGATGCGATACCCGTCTCATTTAGCGTAATAGGTTTTATTATAAACCGACAATGTTTACAATGATAAACACCAATAAAAATTTAACGATTTTCTACTTTTTATCTTCTATCTTTATAAACAGGATATTTTTATGACAGATTATGATCGCATCACTGCCAACCCGCATTTTGATATGCTGATGAGCGCACACACTACTGCCCAGAGCGCACAGTATAGTCAAAGCGCAACCCAAGCAGCATTAGTTCCTATGGTAGTTGAGCAATCAGCTCGCGGCGAACGCTCGTTTGATATTTTCTCGCGTCTACTACGTGAGCGCGTTATCTTTTTGACCGGTCAAGTCGAAGACCATATGGCCAATCTTATTGTGGCGCAGCTGCTATTTTTGGAAGCCGAAAATCCTGATAAAGACAT
The DNA here is from genome assembly GCF_008369245.1 of Psychrobacter sp. ANT_H56B. Taxonomy (NCBI): domain Bacteria; kingdom Pseudomonadati; phylum Pseudomonadota; class Gammaproteobacteria; order Moraxellales; family Moraxellaceae; genus Psychrobacter; species Psychrobacter sp. ANT_H56B. The sequence goes on along the minus strand of NZ_VOBF01000011.1, from coordinate 31,436 downwards.
TCATTTATATATCAACTCACCAGGCGGCTCGGTCAGTGCTGGTTTGGCCATTTTTGATACGATGAACTTTATCAAACCTGAAGTATCAACCATCTGTATGGGCGGTGCTTATAGCATGGGCTCATTCCTGCTGGCTGCTGGTGAAAAAGGCAAACGCTATGCCCTAGCCAATGCTCGCGTCATGATTCATCAACCTTCAGGCGGCGCACAAGGTCAAGCAACGGATATCGAAATCAATGCACGTGAAATCCTAAAAACTCGTGCGCGCTTAAACGAGATTTTGGCTGAGCGTACGGGTCAGCCAGTAGACAAAATTGAAAAAGATGTTGAGCGTGATTATTGGTTAGATGCTAAAGAAGCCAAAGAATATGGTCTGATCGATGAAGTATTAGAGCGTCGCCCTGCTTCTTTATAATAGCCAGTCTATGAGCAGCTGTATCGATGTAGCTAGTAGCGCTGCTTATGCTTAAGTGCTCTATATTAGGCACTTAAGCATTGATACACACATCAGAATATTTATAAGTATAAAATTTTAGGAGTGCCTGTATATGGCAGAAGATAACACCCCGCAGTGCTCGTTTTGCGGCAAAGAAAAAAGTGAAGTGAAGCAGCTGATTGCCGCTGACGATGCCAATATCTGTAATGAATGTATTGAGCTATGTACAGACCTTATCGCCGACAGTGACGAACATGGTGATGACGATAGCGATATTGATACCTCTTGGGTCAATAAAAAACTGCCAACACCAAAAGAATTGCGCGCCAAGCTTGATGAATACGTCATCGGTCAGGATGCTGCTAAGAAAGCTTTGGCTGTTGCCGTTTATAACCATTACAAACGCCTAAAGGTCAGCCAAACTTTAGCCAATGATAGCAAAAAAGCTAAAATTGGCGCTGATGATGCAATGGTAGAATTGGCAAAGAGTAATATTTTGCTGATTGGTCCAACAGGTTCTGGTAAGACTTTACTTGCGCAAACGCTAGCACGTCTACTTGATGTTCCTTTTGCGATGGCGGATGCCACGACTTTGACCGAAGCCGGTTATGTCGGTGAAGACGTTGAAAACATCGTACAAAAGCTATTACAAGCATCAGATTATGATGTTAGTAAAGCGGAGCAAGGCATCATCTATATTGATGAGATTGATAAAATCAGCAAAAAAGGTGATAACCCTTCTATCACGCGTGATGTGTCGGGTGAAGGCGTACAGCAAGCATTGCTAAAACTTATCGAAGGTACGGTCGCGGCTATTCCGCCACACGGTGGTCGTAAGCATCCGCAGCAAGAGTTGATCCAAGTCGATACCAGCAATATTTTGATTATCGTTGGCGGTGCGTTTGCCGGTCTTGATAAAGTCATTCAGCAGCGTACTGAAAAGACAGGCATTGGCTTTAATGCTGATGTCAGCTCAAAAGATGATAGTCGTCGTAGCTCAGAACTACTGCAACAAGTAGAGCCTGAAGATTTGATCAAGTTTGGACTTATTCCGGAGCTTATCGGTCGTCTTCCAGTACTTGCTGCGCTTACAGAGCTAGACGAAGATGCATTGGTTCAGATTTTGACGGAACCTAAAAACGCCTTGGTGAAGCAGTATAAGTATCTGTTTGATATGGAAGGCGCTGACATTACGTTTACCAAAGAAGCGCTTGATGCGATTGCTAAAAAAGCGATGGCACGCAAAACCGGTGCTCGTGGACTGCGCTCTATCGTTGAAAATGCTCTGTTAGAGACGATGTATGAGCTGCCTTCTATGAAGGATGCTAAGACTGTACTCGTTGATGAGCAAGTGATTAACGAAGGCAAGACGCCTGAAATTGCTTAACTGTTAACTTGCTACATCACTCGTTTTAATTAGCGAAAAGTTAGCTAAAATTTAAAAAAAGCGCTCAAACATGATTTATGTTTGAGCGCTTTTTTATGCTAAATACAAGAACTTCAGTTCAAAAGAAGCAACGAAACACTGATATTATGGCTTCTGTTTTCAATTTTAAAACACTTTACGTATTTGTATTTGATACACTAATGTTACTAGCAACCTACCGCTTCATTCTTTGTTATATTTCAAGCGCTAGAGTTAAGCTGCTGAGCAACTAAGATTGCCTCAAAGACTCGATATTACGTGTTATTTTTATGCTGTTCTAAAGATTATCCTTATTTTTACTGCTCTTAGCCTTTTACTGACACAAAATATCGAGTTGGTTTTACCATTATGGCACCTAAACTAGCATATAAATTTAAATTTCTATATTACTTTTTAAAATAAGGATATTCCTATGAAAACGCTCCCATATCCTAAGCGCTCCGTTTTGATAGCCACTATGTTTGCCATTAGTGCTGTCGGTATTACTGGTTGTAGCGATCACACTGAAACCAAAGCCGTTGACCGTGTCGAAGAAGCGGCAGCATTGGCACGAGTAAAAGATCTCGAAGCACGCGCTGAAGCGATCAAAAGTAACATGCCAGCTGCCAATGACATAACTGCGACCGCAGGTGGCACTGATACGGCAAGTGGCAATCCTACTATTAAGATGCCTGATGAATCTACGATTCCAGATGATGAGTTTGGTGCCGCTGTGCGTCGCGGCTTACAAATTGCCAATCACACTTATAAAGAGATGCCAAATAACGTTGGTAATCAGCTGAACTGTACCAGCTGTCACCTTGGCAATGGTTCAGAGGCTTATGCTGCGCCTTGGAACAATATGCCCAGTGTCTATCCTATCTATCGTACGCGCGCAGGTCGTGTCAATACGATACAAGAACGTATTAACGGCTGTTTTGAGCGTTCGATGAACGGTAAGGCACTTGATCTGGGTTCAGATGATATGAACGCGATGGTGGCTTACATGAGCTGGTTGTCACAAGACATGCCTTTTGGCGTATCGCCTGAAGGTCGCGGTTTTGTCAAAGTGGATAAAAACCTCGAGCCAAACACTGACAATGGCGAAAAGCTATTTGCAGAGAAGTGTAGCGTTTGTCATGGTGCCACTGGTGAAGGTCAGTATAACGACGATAGCACTTACGTTTATCCTGCTGTCGCTGGTGAAAAGTCCTTTAATGATGGTGCTGGTATGGCACGTACCTATACGGCTGCGGCATTTATCAAAGGCAAAATGCCCTTTGGTCAAGGCAATACGTTAACTGACCAAGAAGCCGTCGATATTGCTGCTTACTTTACTCACTTGCCACGTCCGGTAAAAGCCAATAAAGACAAAGATTGGCCAAAGGGCGACGCTCCTAAAGATGTACGTCGCTAATTTAAAAATGTTATAAATGCTAGAAGAATGAAAAGCCCAGCTACCTTAGATAACTGGGCTTTTCGATTTTCCTGAGTTCTTCCTCAAATCTTACTTTTTAAGGAATGCTTTTTATTTTTTAATGAATGTTAAGGCAGTTTCATATCGCCATCGACCAACCAACCAAATCGGCGCATCATATAAGCCACCAGTCCAGCAATCACAGCGGGCAATATAAACATCAATAAAATAATCGCCGTCCATAATTGACCAGTACTCATAATCTCTTTTGACGCTTCAATCACGCCAAATACGCCAACCAGTCCTGCAGTTCCCATACCTGCGCCTGTAGCCGTACATGCTAGCTCAAAGCCGACGGTCGCTATCGGACCGACGATAGCACTTGCTATAACAGCCGGTAATAAAATAATGGGTTTTCTGAGCACATTGGGGATTTGTAGCATGCTAGTGCCCAAACCCTGAGACACCACCCCACTTATGCCGTTGTCCTTAAAGCTGGCGACGGCAAAGCCAATCATATGCGCTGCACAACCGACTACCGCTGCCCCGCCTGCGACCCCGCCAAGACCAATTGCAATGCAAATGGCCGCACTCGATGTCGGCATCGTTAGCAATATACCGACGACGACAGCGATTACGATTCCCATTAATAATGGCTGTAAAGTAGTTGCCGCTTGAATCCCTTGACCAATGGCATTGACCGCAGCAACAACAGGAGGATTGAGCAGCGCACATACGGCTAATGCCACCGCGCAGACCAGTAAAGGTACCAGTAGAATATCAAGCTTGGTCTTGCCTGCAACCCATGTACCAGCGCGATAGGCAAAAACTGACGCCAAATATGCACCGATTGGATTACCCGGTAGCGCAGCAAAGGTGGCCGGACCTGCTTCTTGAGCGATAAACAAATTCCCTGCCATTAATGCTTCAGAGTGAGCGCCCAACATACCAGCGACCAAACAGCTAAGCATTACCAAAGTTGGCGCTTTTAGATAATAAGCAATGCCGACACCGATGCCCGCGCCCATTAACACAGATGCCAATTTTCCGACAGCAATCATTGTTGGAAGATTTAGCCAACCACCGATTTGCGAGATGATAAGACCCGCTATTAAGGTGACAAAAAGCCCCAATGCCATACCAGTAAATGCATCGATAAAGTATTTTTGAAAAAATGCTTTAAAAGGACTGTGCGTGGTTACTGCTGAATTAGATACCGTCATAGCGATACTCTCGGTTAGTGTGGCAATAAAAAATTTCAATATAGTGGGTTAAGCTTAGAAAAAATACGCCGCTATTAGCAAAAAAAACGTATAAAAAAAGCGCCACTGTGACGCTTTTTTTCTAAACAATCAAATCAATCTAAAACTAACGACGTTGTTCAACGATAATAGAATCAATCCCGTTATTTTGCAGGCGCTGCTGAGCAGTAGCAACGGCTTGACGACTATTCATTGGGCGTGAGATCACCTGATAGATAGGCAAGCCATTACCAGTAGTGTTTTTAACGACTTTCGCATCAACACCTGCCATCAGTACTTGCGCACGGCGACGGTCGGCTTCATCAGCATCACCAAAACTGTTAATTTGTAAGATATACGTAGCAGCAGGCTTAGCAGCTTGAATGCTTGCATTGCCAGCATTGGGTTTGTTTGCATTAGTACCCGGATTGCTTGTCGCTGGCGTACCATCGTAGGTCGCATCTTCTTCAATAATAACGATATCATCATTACCAGTAGCTGCGCCAGCATTTGGCGAACTGGTTGTACCTTCAGAAATACTACCCGTACCATCATTAGCACTAGGCACATTACTGTCAGTTTGATTGACAATCACATCCGGTTCAAAATCAATGATTTCACCCAGCTGGTCATTGTCGGTCTTGTCAAATTCTTCATCAGGGACGGTTGCCATTTCTTGATTGGGTAAAATATCATAGAATTCATAATCACCATTGTCAGCATCAGGATCCACTCGTTGCTGTATTTGCTTATTAGGATCTCCAGCCGTATCAGCGGGACTAAAATTAAACCATGGTGATAAGTATAAGAACACCCCAATCATCAGTGTCAACACTGCGCCAACGAACATCCATAATAAGCCTGACGCACTACTTGTTTTGCGCTTTTCAGTGGCACCTCTTGGTTTTTTGGCTAACATGGATCGCATTCTCCCTACTGAATCTATCTGTCATTATTGAATTATTACTGTCAGTTGCCAGCTTTATTACATGCTAGACGGTGCAGACAGCCCTAATAAACCAAGCCCGTTACTGATAACTTGACGTACTGCTTTAGATAAGCGTAAACGAGCTTGCATCATCGCCATCTCATCTGCGCTTGGTGTCTCACCTGAAGTCAGGCTCACAGGCAAGATACGATTGCTGTCGTACCAACCATGGAATAACGCTGCCAACTCTTTAAGGTAATTAGTCAAGATGTGCGGCTCATAACCTGTCGCTGAGCGCATCAAGGTAGCAGGATAAGCGGCAAGCAGCTTAATCAACTCCTCTTCACTTGGTGCAACAAGTAATTCTTGCTGCGCCGCACCTATCGCATCATCCACACTTAAACCGCTGGCTTGTAGTTTTTCTAACACACGGCAAACGCGGGCATGTGCATATTGAATGTAATAAACTAAGTTGTCTTTACTTTGCGATTTCGCAAGCTCTAAGTCAAAATCAACATGTACTTCGGGCTTACGCGCGACGTAATAGAAACGCGCTGCATCATTGCCAACCTCGTGACGTAGCTCACGTAAGGTCACAAATTTACCAGAGCGTGATGACATTTGTACTTTTTCATTACCGCGCCATAATGCGACAAACTGTACCAACACCACATCTAAACGGTCGGCATCGATACCAAGCGCCAATAAAGCCGCTTTTACGCGCGGTACATAACCATGATGGTCGGCACCCCAAACGTTCACTACTTTGTCAAAACCGCGATCGAATTTATTTTTATGATAGGCGATATCAGAGGCAAAGTAGGTGCTTTGACCATTAGCGCGGCGTACCACACGGTCTTTTTCATCACCAAAGTCGGTCGATTTAAACCAGATATTGCCCTCTTTTTCGTAGAGATAGCCTTTGTCTTCTAAAAGCTGCAGTACCGGCTCAATCTCGCTATCGATTGATTTTTCGCTAAACCAGCACTCATAGTTTACGCCAAAATCATTCAGATCATCTTTGATATCTGCCAAAATACTATTTAAGGCTGCATTTAGAAAAAGCTCATAACCATTACCAAGTAAAGCTTTACTATTAGTAATTAGACCATCGATATGGGCTTCTTTATCACCTGATAGCAGTACTTTTTCGCCATCGGCATTTATTTCGAACTGCGCATCTTCTGGCACGTTCTCGGCAATATCTGCGAAACGATGTACGTAAGTATCAGCATGCTGCGTCTTTAATGTCTGAGCAATATCACTGACATAGTCGCCTTGATAGCCGTTGACGGGGAAGGTGACCGTCTCACCATTGGTTTCTAGATAGCGCAAATAAGTACTGGTCGCTAAGATATCCATCTGGCGACCGGCATCATTGACATAGTACTCACGCGTGACATCATAGCCAATCGCCTCAAGCAAGTTTGATACGCTCATACCAAATGCAGCGCCGCGACCGTGACCAACGTGTAAGCTAGAAGTTGGGTTAGCAGAGACAAATTCGACCTGTATTTTTTGTCCGTCAAACTGCTTGCTTAAGCCAAAGCCATCTTGCAAATTGAAGATATCATCTAACACGGCAAACTTGGCTTCAGTATTCAAAAACACATTAATAAACCCTGGACCCGCGATTTCTATTTGGCGGATATCTTGATTCTCAGGCAATGCATTGACGATTTTTTCAGCCACTTGGCGCGGATTGGCTTTGGCAGCTTTGGCCGCAGTTAGGGCAATATTGCTGGCAAAATCACCATGGCTGGTATCTTTAGTACGCGTAATTTGGCTATTATTTTGCCAATCAGCCGGTAATTCGCCGTCATTTTTTAGGACTGCAATCGCACTGTCAAACAGTGAGGTAAGCGTATCGATTTGGGCTTGTGACATAGGACTATAAACTCGGATAAATAAACAATAAAAGTGGTGGAATATAAAATACGATAAAAAGATAAGTAACCTGCAAATATAACAACCTTTACCTGCTATTGCACTATTTGGACCAAAAATAGCGATAAAATGCTATTTATAGCAAGGTGCTAGGGTTTATTTGACGTTTAAGGGTTATTATAATTGGCAGATGGCTCATAGGTCAGAGTTATTGTAGCGTTCCTGTTTCCCAAGGTTGATGAAACATTCATACCTAGCCTATTCCACGTTATAATAACGCCATTTATTGGCTACTTTCTCTAGATATCGTGACGCTTAAATATTTATTCAACTATTTGTAAGTATTTCATTAAAAAGCAATAAAGTAACGAACAGAGAACGTGGTACTTTATGACTTCGTATATAGGATAAAATTATGTTTGCCATTGCTGCCAGTACCGTTACCAGTTGGGGGCTTTACATCTTATTGCCCATTTTTATTGCCTTTTTATTCTTTATCATTTGGGACTTATCAAAACAGTCTGGTGCTGGTCGTGCTGGTACATTTTGGATGTTTTTGGCACTTGGTGCTGGTTTTATCGGTTTTATCTTAAAAATATTGTTAGAAATGGCATTTACACGGTGGTTTATCTAAAAAGCATTGAAGATTTACTGCTTTGCCAATTATTTTTTGGCAATTAGAGTAGCACGCATCGGCGCAGGATAGCCTTCAAGAGTTTTGCTAGCATCATTAGGATCTAAAAAATCTGCTAACGAATGATAGGTCATCCATTCCGTTTTACGCTGTTCTTCCGTCGAGGTGACTGCCACATCGACGCAGCGCACCTCAGTAAAACCAGCTTTCTCTAACCAGCCTATTAATGCGGCAACCGAAGGTAAAAAGTACACATTATTCATTTGAGCATAGCGGTCATGCGGTACCAGTACCGTATTGGCATCGCCTTCTATTACCAAGGTTTCAAGTACCAGCTCACCGCCTTTAACCAACTGCCCTTTAAGCTGTTGCAAGTGCTCAAAAGGTGACTGACGGTGGTACAGCACACCCATGCTAAACACGGTATCAAACAGCTGGCTATTATCCGGTAATGCTTCAAGCGGCACTGGAATATAATGAGTTCGATAACGCCCTGTACCATAAGCATTAGTATGAGCATCTGCGCTACCTACAAAGTGCCGAATCGCCATAAACTGATGATAAAACAAGCACGATGGGTCAATGATGATGACCGTATCGGCGCCTGCCCCTGCCATACGCCAACCATGATAACCAGAACCACCGCCTACATCTAAGACGCGGCGACCTTTTAAAGGACTCAAATGCGGTGCGACTCGTTGCCATTTCCAATCACTGTGCCATTCGGTATCAATCAATATTGGCGCGGCTTGTTTATCTTCATTCTGACCACTATCAATTTGATTTTCGAGCTGACCACCAATTTGAAAAGGCCCTTTGCGCCACGGCATCAGCTGCTTTAATAATGCCATTGTTTGTTTGCGCTGAGACTCACTAAGATTTGCCTCAATCGTCAAGACATCACTGTTCAGATCGACATTATTGACAGTTATATTCGGTAAACGCGCAACCGATGCTTGATAGGCAGGCGCATGCGCGTAATTGGCCTTGTCCTTGATATCATTTAACCATGTTGGCAAGTGCGTAAGCCATTCATAAGCACTTGGCTGCTGTTGCGCTAGTTCTAGCAGGGTTAAATACAGTTCACGTTCGGCGTGGGTAATAGTGTCGTTAAGCATAAAAGCGGATTACTCTGTTGATCAAAAGATAGGATAAAAAAGGTTCTAACAATGTAGCCGTTATTTAAATGCCACAATAGAGACAAAGTTTAAAAATTGAAACCATGTCAGATGACGCTGAAAACCTACTTGCGCCAATCGTGCATGATGCTCATCTAAAGTATCCGTAATAAGGACGTTTTCTAGTGCATTTCGTTTGCCGCTGATTTCCATTTCGGTATAGCCATTGGCGCGTTTAAAATCGTAATAACGTTCAACCAACCACGCATCATACTGCTCATCAAAAGCATGAGTCTTTTCGGTCAATATCAATATACCGCCTTCGCTGAGTGCCGCATAAATCTTTTCTAACACCGCCACTCTACCGGCAGCCGGTAAAAACTGTAAGGTTAAATTCAAAATCACCATATCACATGGCTCAAGCTCAATATCGCGAATATCCGCAGTGATGACCTCTATGTCATGCTCAGGATAATTATCATTCAGTAAGGTAGTCGCTTCAGTGGTCATCGCAGGTGAAATATCAATCGCTTTAATTTGCAAATCTTGCGGCTCAAACTCGCCAGCCAAGGTCATACTTGCAGCACCTAGTGAACAACCCAAATCATAAATACGGCTCACACGCTGACCACTATCACTCTGTTGGCGATATTTACAATGACGACGAGCAAATATGGGTAACATCGCCAATACCTGACCATAACCGGGAACACTGCGTCGAATCATATCCGGAAAACAAGCCACCACTTGCTCATCAAATGAAAAGCGCGCTGCTTTATCTAGTGGCGTGGTGAATAAGGTGTCATGTTTAACAGTGGTAGGCTGAGATTGGCTCATAGTGTGACTCATTCTTTGGTAATTAAACTAAACTTTAACGTGTGTAATCATCTTGACTGATGCTATCAATAATAAGCAGCTGATAATAACGAGCTTTTTAACGTAGCAAAAGCCCATTATAACATTACTATTTGTTACTTATCGCAGGCAACTGCACTGTTAAGCTAAATGTATATCGCCAAGCAAAATAGATTTGTAAAACATGCTTGGCTCATATTTTATAATGATAAGAATAGGAAGAATTATGCAAACCATTATATTAGGCGGTGGCTGTTTTTGGTGCACCGAATCAGTATTTTTATCCGTAAAAGGCGTACAGTCTGTAATATCAGGTTATATGGGCGGCGATTCGGTATCAGCCAACTATGAAGCAGTCTGCGGTGGGGATACTGGTCACGTTGAAGTGATTAAAGTCGAATTTGACGAATCGATTGTCCCATTAGAAGTGATACTTGATGTCTTCTTTGCCACTCATGATCCCACCACAATGGATCGTCAGGGTAATGATGTAGGTAGCCAATATCGTAGCGTCGTGTTCTACACTGATGAAACGCAAAAACCGACCATCGATCGTACCATTAACAAGCTGCGTGACATGGGTATAAATGTGGTGACCGAAGTACATCCTGCGGTTGAATTTTATCAAGCAGAAGAGACACATCAAGACTTTTTTAATCGCAACCCAGGACAGGCTTACTGCAACTTTGCCATACCACCAAAACTTGCCAAACTGCGTAAAGAGTTCAGTCAATATATGGTGAGCTAAGCATCACATTGCCTAACAATTTATTCGTTTCAGACATGTCTTAATTTATTATTTAATAAAAGCCAAATGCTTATAATATAAGTATTTGGCTTTTTTAATTCTTGATAATTTTATTGGAGTTAATGACTTTGACAATATCAAGCGACAAGTTATGATAATGCATCGACTGTAAAAAATAACTGATAATAGAAATTCTTATAACTGAAGGCTAAAGCAATGAATCCAGAATTTTGGCAAGCACGCTGGAAGGAAAAACGCATCGGCTTTAATCAGCCTAAGGTGAATCCTTTATTGATTAAATACTTTTCAGATTTAAAAATGGCCATCGGAAGCCGTATATTTATTCCTTTATGTGGCAAATCTATTGATATGATTTGGCTAGCCAATCAAGGTTTTGATATGGTCGGCGTGGAATTGGTTGAGTCAGCGGTACAGGAATTTTTTGCTGAAAATAATATCTCTTACACGATAAAAGCGTATGATAAAAATTCAAATATTAAATGCTATCAAGGGCAGTTATCAGGACAAACAATAGCGTTATGGGTTGCAGATATATTTATGCTAAGTACTAATGATGTTGGTCGCGTTGATGCGGTCTACGATCGAGCAGCATTAATTGCGATGCCAGCAGAGTTGCGCCCGCAATATAGCCAGCAAGTCATCGACCTCAGTCAAAACGCTCCTCAGTTATTACTGACACTCAATTACGACCAAAATGAGCGAGCAGGACCGCCCTTTTCAATCAGTCATGAGCAAATCCAGCAGTATTATAGCGCTCACTATCAAATTCAAGAGCTTGAGGGCAAACCATCGACTTTGAACGCTGCACCTGAGATGGCGGTGACAGAGCATGTTTGGTTGTTGAATAAACCATAAGCGAGAAATCTAATGAAAATTTTAGTGAGTTTCGTAAGTCTTATTGCTTTCTTATTAGTCGTATTGACAGGCCCTCTTTATAAGTATGACATCATTGAATTAGATACGGTGTTTACAGGATTTAAATATGGCATATTGACTGCTGTTGCAGCGCTTGTGTTGCTCGTATTACAAGTTATATTTAAGCGAAATACACTAACGCTTGCCAATGTGGTAGTCACCATTGCGTTATCCGCCGTTGCTCTCGGATTACCACTTAGTATGCTGAGTAAGGGCAAAACCGTAGCGCCTATTCATGATATTTCAACTGACTTAATCAACCCACCTGAGTTTGTCGCTATTGCTCCGCTACGGGCTGACGCACCCAATCCAGTCGCTTATGCTGGTGAAGCAACTGCCGAGCAACAACGTCAAGGCTATCCGGAACTAAAAACGCTAGTCTATTCACAATCAAAAGCTGAATTGGTGAACGCTGCCGAACAAGTTGCTAAAAATTTAGGTTGGGAGCTTGTCAATATCGATGCTAATAAAGGTATTGTTGAAGCAACAGATACTACGGCGTGGTTTGGTTTTAAAGATGATGTCGTTGTACGTATCAATGATAATGGTAGCGAGCGTCTGGTTGATATCCGTAGTAAATCGCGGGTTGGCGGTAGCGATTTGGGTAAAAACGCAGCACGTATTCATGATTTTATTGAGGAGTTGGATATCATATTAGCGAAATAGCTTTGTAAAACACCTGTAAAATTAATCACCCACATTAAAACCAAAGACTTTCCTAAAATTATGTAATGCTATAATTTTCTAAAACCCTATCCTAACCTCACGCCAACGTCAGCTTATAGTAACCGAGTGCTACGATACCTTTTCTTTACTATTGAGATTGGTTACTCTAAGTAAAATCGACTTTTAATCGCTTTGTTTTACTTTCTAATAACTAATTTCTAGTAACTGTTTTTTTTAACAGCTACTTCGACGCTTATAGGATATTTTTATGCGCTTGAATCACTTATCCACCTTATCTTTATTGACGGCAGCGATTGGCTTAAGTCTTGCCAGCACCGCTCAAGCTGCCAAGCCAGACGCACCAAATTTGTCTAATGCTCAGTTTCAGCAGTGTCTAGATGGTCTAAAAAACTCTAGCAAATTTCGTGATGTTGATAGCTATACCTTTAATAACTATCGTCCCAGTGAGCCTGACCCTAGTGTTATTCAATCGCTAAACTATCAACCTGAATTTCAAAAAGACGTTTGGGATTATTTGTCATCACTTGTTGATACCGAACGCGTAGAAGATGGTATCCGTGCCAAGCGTCAATGGGCGAATACGTTACGTAAAATTGAATCGCGCTATGGCGTTAAAGCCGAGCACGTATTAGGCGTTTGGGGTGTGGAGTCTAACTTTGGGCAGACATTGGGAAAAAAACCTTTGTTTGAATCTTTAGCGACCCTATCTTGCTTTGATCGCCGCCAAAGCTATTTCCAAGGCGAATATGCCAATGCACTAAAAATCGTACAAAATGGTGATATTGCGCCAAGCGATATGACAGGTTCATGGGCAGGCGCGTTTGGTCAGACGCAATTTATGCCAAGTACATTTTTAGAGTTGGCAGTCGACTTCGATGGCGATGGTCGCCGCGACTTGGTCAATAGCGTTCCCGATGCCCTTGCCTCTACGGCAAACTTCTTAGATAAACGTGGCTACCGTTCAGGCGAAGCATGGGGTTATGAGGTAAAACTGCCAAGTGGATTTTGGGCAGCGTCCAACCGTAAAGATAAAAAATCGATGAGCCACTGGCGCAATCAAGGTTTAACCCTTGCTAATGGCAGCCCGCTTCCTTCTGACTTGAGTAGTGCTGGATTATTATTACCAGCAGGTCCTGACGGCCCTGCATTCTTAGTCGGTAAAAACTTTGATACGTTCTATTCTTATAACGCCTCAGAAAGCTATGCACTGGCGATTGCCCATTTATCAGATTTGATTACTCGCGAGAGTAGCAGTAAAACTGACTTTATCACGGCATGGCCAACTGACGATCCTGGTATAGGTCGTCAAGAATCCAGAGCGATTCAGCAAGCATTATTAAATGCAGGATATGATATCGGCGCCGTCGATGGCATTATCGGTGATAATACTCGTACTGCTATCCAGCAGTACCAGTCTAGTCGTGGCATTTTTCCAGCTGATGGACGTGCAGGGCAGAAATTCTATCGTGCCATCGTTGGTAATACGGCGCCTAATACTTCGCAATACGGCAATCCATATAACCAGCCAACAAACAGTCGTCCTTTAAACCCCGCGTCTGCTGATCGTATGGGACAATTAATTCAACAGCAAAATACCGCACCTAATAGCTACTCGCAGCCTACAGCGATCAGCCCATCAAACTCAAGCACAACGCGATATCGCCGTGTAACGGGTGCTGATGGTACTATAAAACTGGTACGTATTGATGAAGGCTCTTGATTAGGTAATGTCTTTTAAGTATTAATAAAAATAAAAAGCCACGCTAATTAGCATGGCTTTTTGATCATGTCAGTTCTGACACAGTTTATATGATATATCTAATTTTTAGACATTAAACGATAGGCGGTGGATTCGGTTTACCATTGTCACCATCCCAGTTTTCACGAGCTTTATCATCTAAATCTGCCGGCGTCTTAGGCTCCCATTTGCCATTTTCTTTCCACGTGGCATCACCCCAATCTGCATCCTCTTCCTTTCTATCCAATTCCTTATAGACTTTGGTCGGATCGATACCGCGGCGCTTCATATCTGCTACTTGCTCTTCTAATGTATGAAACTGACTTGCCTCATGCATGGTTTGCTCTAAGCTATCCAACTCACTTTTTAACGCATCATTTTTAGCATTACTCATTATTTGCTCTCCTTAATCGCTCAGTATTATTATGTGTTCATCTTGATCATTATTACGAGTATCAAAGGGATTCACAACGAGTGCCACGTATACTTTGTATTACAAAACGTAGCCATCAGCAAAAACGTGTTAGTGAATCATGATTTGTATGAGGTTCTAAGATTGGTAGCAAAGATAATGACTGATAATAGCGAAGGCGATAATTTAGCTAGTGGCGGTTGATATAGCAGGATTTTCTATCGATGGATTTTTTGCATCAAGTAAACTTTTTGCATAAAAAGTCAGCTTCCAAAGCTCCTGTGTGACCCGTGTTCCATAGGTAGTTAGCTGTATCCAATTAGCCGCAACCAATTGCCGCTGTAGATGATTGAGATCGTCTTGAGAGATTTGACAACGTGCCACAGCATGGACATTTGGCATCTCGCGCTTGATATCGATCTCAGCTCGCGCAGCGATTAAGCGGTTGATACCACTTTGTAGACCATAGCTTGAAAAAGTAGCTGGCATTTTTATCAGAGTGATTAATACGTCTTGCCATGACAATACCATTGGTCTTGTCACATCGGTTAAATTACCACCCTCATAAGCTTGGGCTTTATAGTGAATCTCAAAGGTCTCTGTCAATACGATTGGCTTACTGACATTATCGTCCATACTCTGACTAGGGACGACAGTAGTCTCTTGCCCTGTCACTCTATTATTTGTCAAAGTAGCCGCTAGAGTCTCAGATGCTGAAGGTTTGTTAGTCTTCATCGCCTCTTCATCAACCCTGATCCATCCCGCAGCTATATTATGGCTAGCAACCATTTTGTAATAGGCTTGGATAAGCAATTGCTCGATGTCGTTTTCTGTCTCGTAATAATAAATCTTATCCGTTTTTGACGTTACTGCAGTGGTAAATTCTTGCAACTGTCTACTGATATTGGCGCCGTTATGATGTTTCTTTATTAGTATCAGTAAAGGTTTGAGCTTCGCTTTAGCATTGAGATAGCTCAAATGCATTTGACTAACACCGTTATTTTGCGTCGTACCGTAGCTATCGCCAATGACCATCAAAGCATAATCACAAGCATCAATACACTGACGCCCATATAACGAAGCTTTGGGTAATCTACTGGAAGCATCATAGGTTAAAAAGGCACGGCCTTGAAAAAATATCGCAATACTATCCAATACCAATAACTGGTCGTTATCAGCACATACAATATGAATATGGTAGCGACGGTTTGGCACGATCACCTCTAATCTCTATTAGCTGGTCGAAAAAGATAAGTTCTCAGAAAAATTATAACAATAAGCAATTAAAATATTCTGTTTGGTAAATACAAGCCTAGCATAATATTGCTAGAATACGTTTACTTTATTTCCAATTCCATTAATATACTACGGAATTATAACAGCTGTATCGAGATTAATCCTAGGAGCCCCTAAGCCTAATACTCAAAATGAGGATGGTATTGTAAATGCGTTTGCTCGCCAAGTAAGCGTGATAGCAGCAAATCCATCTGTTTATCGTATTTGGTCGCATAAAATATCAACGGTGGCTTAATCTGATTGTCACTCAAACTGGCATCTAAAACACCATTTCTATCTAATCCATCTGTAGGCAATGCTGACAAATTATTGGCGATCAACAATTGCTTAACGCGCTCCGCAATTGCTTGACCTGAATCAACCACTTGCATTGATAGTTTTTGCGCTTCAATTGCTTGCATCACAAAATCTTTAAAGAATGGATAATGAGTACAGCCTAATACCAGCTGGTCTACCCCATCCTTTGCAAACACTTGCAACTGTCCACGAAGATTTTGCGCCGTTTCACTGTTTTCCGGCATACCTGATTCTACCCAAGGCACCAGTTGCGGGTCAAAATATTTGGTCACTCTGGTTGCACTTGGACTGGCTATCGTAGCAATGACATCGTTCAGGAGTTTACCGTTTAGAGTCGCTTTGGTTGCTAGTACCGCCACATGACCACTTTTACTGGCCAATACCGCAGGTTTCAATGCTGGTACCAAACCCACAATGGGTAGCTGCGGATAATGGCACCTTGCTGTCTGCAACGCATAGGCTGAAGCACTATTACACGCAATGACAATAAGCTTGCAGCCTTGCTGATATAGCCACTCTACTGCCGTCAATGTTAATGTTTTAATATCATCACTATCTCGATTGCCATAAGGCACATTCAGGGTATCAGCATAGTAAATATAGCGTTCATTGGGCAGTTGCTGGGCTAAATGTAGATAAACAGACAAGCCACCAATACCGGAATCAAATAAGCCAATGGGCGCGCTACGGTCTGGATCTGCCTTTATCCCTTTATTATGATTGTATATCACACTATCGACCATCGCTTCTTCAGCAGTGTTATTATCAGAAATTATTAAGTAAGTATTAACTGTGTTAGTAACAGCACTTGCGGCAGCTTTCATATTATTTCACCGCCATTTTGATAAAAATACCGTCATACCGACCCTATTAATAAATTTAACCAATATTACTTTCGATAATATAGTCAATTCCAAATAAAACAGATACGTTATGTTTCAACGCAGTACTGATATAAATTTTTCTGGCGTGCTGTGCCTACGCCGACAGAGGCTGCGCAAAATTCATCCCAGTCCTACTGTATCGCTTTAATACTGAA
This sequence comes from Psychrobacter sp. ANT_H56B, assembly GCF_008369245.1. NCBI lineage: Bacteria > Pseudomonadati > Pseudomonadota > Gammaproteobacteria > Moraxellales > Moraxellaceae > Psychrobacter > Psychrobacter sp. ANT_H56B. Next base: position 14,362 of record NZ_VOBF01000011.1, on the reverse strand, counting down.
TTCACTATAGACCCATAAATAAAAAGGGCTATAAGATAGATAACAAGATTTGCTCAAGATCAATAGCAATCACTGCCTAATTATAGCTCATTATTGACCGTTAAATAGATGTCATCGTCAATGTATAAGCATGACCCCCACTTTGCAGGGTTAGCGTGGTTTTATCATCTTGCTCTGTCAATTCGCCAATCTCGGTTAGATGATAAAATACATTGCGACCAATAAGTGCCGTCAATCCATTTCGAACCAGCATATAAGGACGCATTTGTACCTCAGATGTTAATTGTTGGTTTTCCTCTCCGTGACTATTATGAACAGCATCCATATCATTAGAGTGATCATTTCTATTTTCATTACCCTCTACATTAACAGAGTCATAAGGACGTAAAAAAATAGGATGCTCATCATCTAAGCGTACGACATCACCCGTTGTCGTGGTAAATTCAAGCCAACTATTAGTGTCTTCGTTGACGATACCGACATCATTGATTAGTAATGGCGCATCTTCCACTTGGATACGCAATTTCTGTACGGGCGTCTTTAGAAAATACTCAGTCACGCCTTCTTTTTCTTCTTTCCATAAGATAGTGGCAAACAGACTGACTAATGACTCTCGGGTCATGTGTCCGCCTTCATGCCACCACTCGCCATTGGCTTTGATGACCAAGTCCATATCATCAATTTGTTCAGGATGCCAACTTTCTAGTGGCGGTATGGCACGTCCTTCACGTGTCCCTGCCACAGACTTTAAATATTGGCTCAAATTGTCTATAGTATTTAGCTCAGACAGCTTGTCATTAGAGGTTTCAGCATCTTTTACAGTCGTGGCATCGATATCTTTATTATTATCTGTCATCGTACAATCCTTCACGTAGTAATCAAAGTTTGGCAAATCTGTTATTACTATAAATTTTAGTTTCGGGTATGATAAGACAATATCGTCATTGTACCCCCCACCGTCTTAATCTTACCTTAACACTGATGTTGTGAAATGCGTATCGTGTTTGTGGGACTTTTCTTTTATAATAAGTAACGATTTTTTATTTGAAATAGTCTGGTGGGCGTTGTACTAACGACACATTTTACGTTATGTTTTGAAGGTTTTTAAAAACACTTTCATCGTAACGTCGTCAACTGATACCGTAAAGACCCTTTTTATCGGGCAGCCATATGTCTGAGTAAAGTTAGCGCCACAAGCCTTATTATTCAATTGTTAAGCTAATGATGCCCTGAGATAAGCCACTACAAGTTTAGGAGTAGGTATGCAAGAGCAAGACAATCAATCGCCAGTTATTGATGGTGATACTGTAAATATCGACACGCCAATCGTGACAGACACAGCAAATTCAGAGCCAGCAGTGGTAACACCAGAAGTGCTCGCTGAAGAAACGCCCGTTATTGTAGATACGCAAGCCGTTGAGCCAGTTGCTGAAACGGTCGTTGTCGACAAAGCGCCAGAACCTGTTGCAGCAGAGCCTGAAGTAGAACGTGAGTCAATGGAATTTGATGTCATTATCGTTGGTGGTGGACCTGCCGGACTTTCAGCTGCCATCCGTCTACGTCAGCTTGCCATCGCAGCAGGTAACGATGAGTTCATGGTTTGTGTGGTCGAAAAAGGCTCAGAGTTTGGCGCTCATACTCTCTCTGGTGCGGTCATGGAAACACGCGCTTTGGATGAGTTGATTCCAGATTGGAAAGAAAAAGGCGCACCGCTAAACGTTCCTGCAATTGAAGATCGCGTCTATATGCTGGGTTCAGCGACCAAATCCATCAAATTAATGGATTCGGTCATTCCTGCCAGCATGCATAACCAAGGCAATTATATTGTCTCATTAGGCAACGTCGTTCGTTGGTTGGCTCAACAAGCTGAAGAGCTAGAAGTCATGATGTTCCCAGGCTTCCCCGCTGATGAAATCTTATATAATGATGATGGTTCAGTTAAAGGCGTATTGACAGGCGACATGGGTGTGGCTGCCAGTGGCGAAGCGAAACATAGCTTTGAGCCAGGTTATGAGCTGCTTGCTAAATATACTATATTTACCGAAGGTAGCCGTGGTCACTTAGGCAAGCGCTTGATCAGTCGTTTTAATCTTGATAAAGACTGTGACCCACAACACTATGGTATTGGTCTAAAAGAGCTATGGGATATTGATCCTGCTAAGCATGAAGAAGGTGTGGTCATGCATGGTTCAGGTTGGCCTTTGACCGATACGGGTTCAACTGGAGGCTGGTGGTTGTATTTCGCTGAAAACAATCAAGTAAGCTTTGGTCTTGTTATTGATCTCTCCTATTCTAATCCATATATGTCGCCATTTGATGAGATGCAGCGTCTAAAACTACATCCGCTTATTCGTAATGTTCTAGAAGGCGGTAAACGTATCTCTTACGGCGCACGCTCGTTAACTAAAGGCGGTTTAAACTCCTTGCCAAAATTCACCTTCCCAGGTGGTGTATTAGCTGGGGATGACGCAGGTTTCTTAAATCCTGCCAAAATCAAAGGTACCCATACTTCAATGAAGTCAGGAATGCTAGCGGCTGAGGCGATTTTCGAAGCCTTGCAAGAAGATCGTCAACATGATGAAGTGCTGGCTTATACTACGATGTTTGAAGAGTCTTGGTTGTATAAAGACAACTATGAAGCACGTAACTTTGCTCCTGCTATGCACCGTATGGGTCAATGGATGGGCGGCGCGTTTACCTTTTTAGAGCAAAATCTGATGGGCGGCAAAATGCCTTTGACCATTCATGACAATAAAAAAGATTATGATCAGCTTGAGCGTGCGGCTCATGCCTATCAGCCAACCTATGCAAAACCGGACGGCAAATTGGTATTTGATAAATTATCGTCAGTATTTATCTCAAATACCAACCATACTGAAGATCAACCAGTACATTTAAAATTAACTGATCCAACAGTGCCTGTCACTATCAACTTACCACTCTATGCTGAGCCAGCGCGTTTATACTGCCCAGCTGGTGTTTATGAGATTGTAAAAGACGCAGAAGGTGCTAAATTTGTCATCAATGCGCAAAACTGTGTCCATTGCAAAACTTGTGATATTAAAGACCCTTCACAGAACATCACGTGGGTAACGCCAGAAGGCGGCGGCGGTCCTAACTATCCAAACATGTAAATTGTTATTTATATATTGTTTAGATGGTTATTATTTAAAATAAGCTGCAAAAAAATCGCCCTCAGAAGGGCGATTTTTTATTGCAGCTTATTTAATCGCTTATATCTATGATTTCAGCTTAATCTGTCCACGCATCACGATTGGCTTCATCTTTTAATTTCACAAAATCATCAGGATTAAACTTGATTTGATCAGCAGTTTTGCCCTCTTTAATCTGACGCTCATAGTCACGTAATATTCTAAGCGCTACTGGCGACAAGATGATAATAGCCACTAAGTTGACCAATGCCATCAGACCCATGGATAAATCGGCAAAGTTCCAAATAGCTGGCAGGCTGGCGACAGCACCAATAAATACCATGCCCAAGACCATGAAGCGGAATATCATAATCATCACTTTGGCATTTTTCTCACCAGAGATAAATTCAAGATTCGATTCACCATAGCTATAGTTTGCAATGATAGAGGTGAATGAGAAAAAGAAGATAGCAATCGCGACGAAAATTACACCCATATCACCTACATATTGCGACAATGCTAGCTGTGTTAACTGAATACCTTCTTGCTCAACACTAGGATCAACCACGCCAGAGAGAATAATAATTGAAGCTGTCGCTGTACAGATAACTAATGTGTCCAAAAACACACCCAACATTTGCATAAAACCTTGCACTGCCGGATGATCAGGATGGCTTTTTGCAGTCGCTGCGGCATTAGGTGCTGAACCCATACCTGCTTCGTTCGAAAATAGACCACGCTTAATACCATTAATCATCGCTTGCGCAATACCATAACCAATCACACCACCTGCTGCTTGCTCAAAGCCAAATGCTGACTTTACAATCAAAGCAATCGCCGCTGGAAATTCGCTAAAATTGGTCAAGATGACATAGAGTGCCAACAGAATATAAAGAATCGCCATCACTGGTACAACTTTGCCAGCAATACGCGCAACAGATCGTAGTCCACCAAATACTACTGGGGCGACTAGCACTACTAATATCAAGCCGGTCATCCAAGTTGGAATACCAAACGCCTCATTAGTCGCCTGTGCAATGGTATTGGATTGCACACCATTGAACGCCAAGCCAAAAGCGACCAGCAAACATAGCGAGAAAAATACGGCAAGCCAGCGTTTACCCAAACCCTTTTCGATATAGTAAGCCGGTCCACCGCGATAGACATTATCGTTATGCGGCACTTTGTATGCTTGCGCAAGGGTTGACTCGATAAAGCTGGTCGACATACCCACAATCGCTGTCATCCACATCCAAAATACAGCACCCGGTCCACCCAAATAGATGGCAATTGCCACCCCTGCTAGATTCCCCGTCCCTACTCGCGCAGCAAGTGATGTCATCAATGCTTCAAATGAGCTGATACCACCATCTTTACGCCCTTGATTTGATACTCGTAATAACTGCCACATATGACCAAAATGACGAAACTGAATAAAGCGGGTCGCCACGGTAAAATATAGACCTGCACCAATTAAGACGAACATCAGCAGTCCATACCATGGATTGCTGGCAATCAACCAATCATTATTACCCCAAATGATACTCACACCATAGTTTACGATGCTATTAAACCAACCTGCTACGCCTTCGTTCATACTATATCCCCTTCACTAACATTCTATACTTTTAGCATATGTTATAAATTGATGTAACTAATGGCTTTTTATGATGTTTCGTTCTCTCTTTGCTTATTGATCATCATTACCTATTTGAGCAATAAAATGACAAGGAAATCACGTATATCATATGGCGGTATTTTAACTGACTATAGACAATTTAGCTGTTTTTATGCTTTTTTTTAATTATTGATTATTTATAAACTTTTGCTTAGTAATAAGCTAATAGGAATAAGATAATAATTATTATTTATAGTTTATGAAAAAATTTCATACCTAATCAATAGTTATGATATTGCAATTATATTGATGTCATACTTATTCATAATAAAAATAGTTATTTATATAACCGTTATTTTTAAAATAAATGCCGTTTTTTGGTTTTACCAATTAATCTAACGAATATAATAAATCCTTATTACAACTAAGGTCTTAGTATACTATTGTCTCAGAGTTATGATATCTATTGGCTTCTACTAACATAAGTTAGTTATAGTTTCTACAAGACACATATTTAGTTACATAAAGTAAATAAAATTTATTTATTGTTAAATAAGTCAATATTGTATATATTCCTAATAAGTTTATAAAAGCTGCTTGCAATACTTATCGGCATGAATGTATTTCTAATTATTAAAATAATGTCATCGGGAAGATGATAATAATAAGACAGAGGATTGTCAGCGAGTACCGACCCCTCCCTCTTTACACATCATTATTTCCATATAATAAATTTAATCGACTGTCTCAATATCTATCGTTAAATGATTAGATTTTAAGCGACTAACCTCGACTCTTATCCTTTAACTTTTATAACAGTCATATCGAGTAATTTATCCTCGGTGTCTGTATCGTTTACACTGGAAAAGTTGGTTCATATTTTGATAATGTTGGGTTACTTATCTTGATTGATCGCTCTGCTTTAGTCTTTCATCTACCGTTTTTATGGTTGTAAGACACTGTTTTCACAATAAGATAAACACTAAAGCACAGGGACTTGTCAGACTCAGATCAGTGACCTTGTTTTTATGTTAGGCAAAAGGAGTTGTCCTATGGAGAACCACAACGATTCATCAGGTTATTGGCGCGCCAATCTCCGTCTCATTAAAGTCAGCCTCGTCATTTGGGCTTTAGTCTCTTATGGTTTTGGCATCTTGCTACGTCCATTATTGTCAGGTATTAGAATAGGTGGTACTGATATAAGCTTTTGGTTTGCACAACAAGGTGCTCTTATCGTATTTATCGCCCTCATCTTTTTCTATGCATGGCGCATGAATAAACTAGATAAACAATATGGCGTAGACGAGGAATAGCCCTATGAGTCAATTTACGATTAATATCATTTTTGTAGGTCTGTCCTTCGCTTTATACTTCGGTATCGCTTGGTGGGCACGTGCAGGTTCGACCAGTGAGTTTTATGTTGCTGGCGGCGGTGTACATCCTGTTGTTAACGGTATGGCAACCGCCGCTGACTGGATGAGTGCAGCGTCATTTATCTCGATGGCTGGTATTATCGCCACTGGCGGTTATGCAGCATCAACTTATTTAATGGGTTGGACGGGTGGTTATGTTCTACTCGCCATGCTCTTAGCACCTTACCTACGTAAATTCGGTAAATTCACGGTTCCTGATTTTATCGGTGACCGTTTTTATTCTAAAACCGCTGCTATGATCGCCGTTGTTTGTTTGATTATTGCATCAACCACTTATGTTATCGGTCAGATGACCGGTGCTGGTGTGGCATTCTCACGCTTCTTAGAAGTTGACAGTACCACTGGTCTGATTATTGCGGCTGTTGTTGTATTCTTTTACGCCGTACTTGGTGGTATGAAAGGGATTACCTACACGCAGGTTGCGCAGTATGTGGTTCTTATGATTGCCTATACGATTCCTGCCGTCTTTATCTCACTTGAGTTGACGGGTAACCCAATTCCAGGTCTTGGTTTGTTCTCAAACCATGTTGAATCAGGCATTCCTATCCTAACCAAGCTTGACCAAATCGTCGTCGATTTAGGCTTTACCGCTTATACCGCTGACGTACCGAACAAGCTAAATATGGTGCTATTTACGTTATCACTAATGATTGGTACCGCGGGTCTACCTCACGTTATTATTCGCTTTTTCACGGTTCCTAAAGTTGCAGATGCGCGTTGGACAGCTGGTTGGACGTTGGTATTTATCGCGCTCCTATACTTCACTGCCCCAGCAGTAGGTGCAATGGCGCGTCTAAATCTAATTAATACTGTTTATCCACAAGGTGTTGACGCTCCTGCTATCGAATATGATCAACGTCCAGATTGGATGAGAACATGGGAAGAAACCGGTCTTATTAAGTATAACGATCTCAATAACGACGGTCGTATCCAGTTGTATAGTGATAGTGGACTTGGTGCAGCAGAGCTAGCATTGGCTGCAGCAACCACTGACGGCGGCGATGTTGCTGCTGCAACGACTACCGTTGAAAAAGCAAAAGCTGAACATGCTTTAGAACGTGATGGTGTGTTTGTTGATAGAGGTTGGGCAGGTAACGAGCTTGACGTCAACGCTGACATCTTAGTATTGGCTAACCCAGAAATCGCACAGCTACCAGGTTGGGTTATAGGTCTTATCGCCGCAGGTGGTTTGGCAGCAGCGCTATCTACAGCAGCTGGTCTACTACTCGCCATCTCATCAGCGATCAGTCATGATTTGATTAAACGTAACCTTAATCCAAATATCACTGATGCAGGCGAGCTAAAAGTCGCACGTATCACGATGGCTGTTGCGCTTGTGGTGGCTACCTACTTAGGTATTAATCCACCAGGATTTGCTGCACAGGTCGTTGCATTGGCCTTTGGTATTGCTGGTGCCTCACTGTTCCCTGCATTGATGATGGGTATTTTCTCTAAACGTATTAACAACTTGGGCGCCATCGCTGGTATGCTCACAGGTCTAATTAGTATCTTAGTTTATATCTTCATCTTTAAAGGCTGGTTCTTCGTTACAGGTACAGCAAACTTCCCTGATACTGAAGAGTACTGGTTGTTTGGTATCTCACCATTATCATTTGGTGTGATTGGTGCCTTGCTTAACTTTATCGTAGCATTCGCAGTGTCTTATGCGACTGCGCCACCACCAGCACACATTCAAGAATTGGTTGAAAGTGTACGTTCTCCACGTGGCGCTGGCGGCGCAATCGACCACTAAGCTTCGATATAAGCTAGCAAATGACGTATGGTTTTTTACGATAATATATCACTCACAGGCAGCAGCTGCTCGTGAGTGATTTTTTTATCCCAATCTGATCATGGGATATTTTTTACATACTATTCGTCCAATCATGATAATTTTACTCACCCCTCTTAAAAGTAAAAATAATGAGAAAGTTAAGCATGAGTGCCATGATAAATGTGCTTAAAAAGGCTGTACACATGATTTTATTTTTAATAATTGATATGAAATGCGCTGATTGCGTTAAGGAAAAGTCTTATGCTTTTTGAGTTTATCGCAACCATAGCAGCTGGGTTTGGTCTAGCTGGGATAGCACTGGTCATCACTCACCTCAGCAAACTTGCAGGTAAGAAAGCGCCAAGATGGCTTATTCCATTATTTGGTGCCATTGGTATCTTTGGCTTCCAAATAAGCCAAGAATATAGCTGGTTCAGTCAACAGCTTGCACAGCTTCCTGAAGGCGTTCATGTCGTCAAGAAAGTTGAAGAAGGTACGTGGTTTCGTCCGTGGTCGTACGTTAAACCACAGACGTTACGCTTTATAGCCGCTGATAGCGGACACGCTCGTGCTAACGCTGATAACCCAGAGGTGTATTTGGTCAATTTGTATTTGTTTGAGAGACGTAGAAGTGTACAGCAAGTACCGCAAGTGATCGACTGTGCCGCCCCTGCTCGTGCAGACTATGTACTACAAGAAAAAAACAGTAAGTTAAGTATTGATGAGCATGTGAAACAAACGACTGCTTGGCGTCCATTAGAAAAAAATGATCCGCTATATATCAATGTTTGTATCAATAAAAAATAACTCAATCATTGAAGCCACTGTTAGCTGACTTATCGTTATCTTTATGAATTATTGAACAGTCTGTCTAAATATATTTGCCGAAAAATAAGGCTAATAACGATTATTCACTTTCGTATAAGCATGTTTAGAATTGGCACCCAGCAACAAGCCGGCGCATAGACCACCAAAATGCGCCGCAAATGAGATACCTTGCTGCGGTATCAAACCTTGTTTGATAGTCAGCCAATAACCCGTACCCATCACAATACAAGCCAGTAAATAGCCCCAACGCCTAGCGAACACTGCCCCACCTATCATAAATCCAAGCATCGCAAAACACAGCCCTGAAGCGCCAATATGAATCGTCAGTGGCGAAGCTATTATCCAAGTCATTATACCTGAGGCGATGATAAGCTTAAGAATAGTACGATAAGCATTATTTTCAAATAAACCAAATAAGAACAAAATCTGCATCAGTGTCAGCGAATTTCCCACTAAATGTGAGAAATTACCATGCATCGTCCATGAAGCAAATACCCCTATCATACTGCCAATATCCAATGCTCGCGGTACGATACCAAAAATATTCCATAGACCAAAAAATACAGTGTCATTAAGAAAAAACATCACCCACATTGGTATCAGTACAAAAGCATATAGACCAAATACTTGCTTAATGCGTACGATTACAAGCGTCGCCAATTGCTGCCACTTCATCTACTGTTTTATCCTTTTTATCTTGTTAAACGCATGTTAATGACTGGTAGATAAAATCGTCGTTTCTACGGGTTTAAAAGATAGCGATGACGCATCTTTATTGGCAGTTAATATACTACTGGCGTGTAATAGTGAGGTTGAATGATAAGGCACTAGCGCCGTTGGTACAAAGCTACGAGCCGCATCGATATGCTTAACTGAATCATCAAAGAAAATATGCGGCGCAAATGTTTTAAGTACCGAAGTCTTTTCAAGTCCTCCTAGAAAAAACGCCATATCAATATCTACGCCCCAATTACGCAATGTTTTTATCGCTCGTAAGTCAGCTGGGGCATTACGAGCCGTCACCAAGGCTATTTTCATCGGACAAGAATGCAGGCTTGCTGGCAGACGCTCTTGCATTTTGGATAGCTTAATTAATAACTCTGCATAAGGACCTTTTTCTATCGGTAAATCGCGCATTTTGGCTTCACGGTCATGAAACGCTTGCAACCCTTTTTGCTTATAAAGCAGCTCGCCTGAATCATCAAATAACACTGCATCCCCATCGAAAGCAATACGCAACTGCTTGGTATCCAACTCATAAGTATTGACTGGCGTTGCATCTAATATCGCACAAGCACAGATATCAGCATCTGCAACCTGCTGCGCATCTTCAAGATTGGTCGTCAAAAACAAATCCACATTAAAATCTTTGATATAAGGTGCAATAGGGCTGCCAGATATAAATGCTGAGCGCGAAATGGTTAACCCATGTTCACGTATTGCATTTAGGACTTGAATACCTGTATCAGGGCTACTTTTTGAGACAATGACCACTTCTACCAAGGGTGCATTGACACCGTCATTCTTATTATCACAATCATGACAATAATGATTTAAATTCAATAGTGCTTTAATCAGCGGATAACCTGCGCCAATGGTCAACGGGTCATTTTCACGCTCAGTCATATAGTTGCGGAACTCTTTAACGGCATCGTGGGGACGCTGCTGTAAAAGCGATATGAGATGATTCTCAGACTCTGACAAATCAAATAAAGCGGTTGCAGAAATCGCGACTATGAGCGTGTTACTAAAATCGACAGCCATAAATGTTTACTTCTATTCTAAATATTCAAAATGGTAGCGTTTTATTTTACTACATATATAGGCAAGCCGTGTGGCTACTCCTGCTAATCACAACAATCCTCAATATATTTTTTTATGACAAAAAAAAGACTGCAATCGCAGTCTTTTTTAGGTTTTAATCAACACTTAGCTAATATCAGTACTATCATTAATAACAAAGCTTACAATCATAATGACATGATATTTACTGATTTTTCCATCAGTAACCCCTACTTTTTGCTCTTTTATCCAAGCGCCTTCAACATTGTTGACGGTCTTAGAAATCCGCTCAATACCTTGTTGAATAGCATCTTCAAAACTGCTTTCAGAGGTACTACTGATCTCGATATTCTTAGCAATAGTCATAGTATTTCTCGCATCCATGTGATTCTAAAATGAGTGTTTTAAGACAAGCTTATCGCAGAGATGCTACTTCAAAGCGATGTCTCTCAATTATTCTAGCGTTATACATAGTACGCAACAATGCTCCAGTGTTATTTTATGTAGGAATTAACTTAGTAGCACTAAAGATATCGCTGGGAACGCAACCAAAATGACTAAGCGAATCAAGTCAGAGACAATAAAGGGCATCACCCCCTTGAACATATCGGACAGCTTAATATGCGGTGCCATTGCCTTAATCACAAAGATATTCATACCCATTGGCGGCGTGATTAATCCAAGCTCTACGGTCAGTACTGCAATGATACCAAACCAAACCGGATCATAACCTAACGCAACAATGATTGGGAACACCACCGGAATCGTAATCACCAGCATCGCTAGGGCATCCATGAACAAGCCTAACAGAAAGTACATAATCAAAATGCAGATCAATACTATCATTGGGCTGACCGCTAATGTACCAATCCACGTCGCCAAACTATAAGACAAGCGCGATACTGAGATAAAATACCCTAGCGCTTCAGCACCAAGTAACATAAAGAAGACCACTGCAGAGAGGGCAAGCGTCTCAATTAATGATTGCTTAAGCCCCATCATTCGCATGCCTTTGGCAAAAGCATAAGCCCAAGAGACAAACGCCCCAACTGCAGCGCCTTCTGTTGGGGTAAATAGCCCAAAGAAAATACCCGCGATAATCACGATGAAGATAAAGCTAAAGGGAATAAGACCTGTCAAAGAGATTAGCTTTTGTTTCCAAGAAGTAGGCTCCCCACGTTGTGCTAAATGTGGCTTCCAGCGTACCATGATCATAACAGTGATTGAGTACATCACCATGCCGAGCATACCCGGTAAGAAGCCAGCGATAAACATATCACCAACTGACTGCTGGGTTAGGATGGCATAAACCAGCAGTGCAATACTGGGCGGAATCATGATTCCCAAAGTACCACCAGCGGCTAAAATACCGCAGGCAAAGCCTGGCTGATAACCGTACTTCTCCATTTGTGGCAATGCTACTTTGGTCATGGTAGACGCTGTCGCCAATGATGACCCTGAAATGGATGCAAAGATACCGGATGAACCAATACCAGCAATACCTAGACTACCCCTAACGCCACCAAAGATAGTTCGAGTAGCATCAAATAACTTCCCCGCCATACCAGAATGAGAAGCAAAGACACCCATAAGTATGAACAATGGAATAGCACTAAAATCATATTTCGCTAAAACATCAACGGGTAAGTCTTTGAGCATCTGCACAGCACCAATCGGTGCTGTCACCGCACCAAAGCCAACCAAACCAACACCAAGCATCGCAAGTGCAACAGGAACACGCAGCATAACCATCGCAATCATACATAACAAACCAATGGCACCAATAATTTCTGGACTCATGCGCCTGTCTCCTCAGCGTCAAAGAACTCGCCTGTTTTAAAAATGTTGATGGATTCGATCAATGACCGAATGGCAAGTAAAACGCTTAAGAAGGCACTAATAGCGTAAATGGGCATCATAGATATTCGAAGATCTTGGGTGACTTTGCCGTACTCTATTGCATCAAAAGCGCTTTCATAGAGACCCCATGCGAATACAATACCAATGATAAAGAACCCCATCATAAAGGTGCCCATCATGTAACCTTTCAAGGCTTTTGACATTTTTTGAGTGAATACATCGACAATAATTTGTGAGCGTTCAACAAAAGCAGCAAAAGCACCAAGTAAAGCAAAGAGCATGAAGTAAGAGACAATCTCAACACTGCCTTTGACCGTAAATCCAAACTCACCACCGGTGAGCTTAAATACATAGCGGGCAATGACATCTAGCATGGTGGTCAGTACAATGATAATAAGGCTGATACCACCAATGAATTGACATAACCTTGAAATGAGGATGCTCAGTTTAACTAAAAATACCATGCGAAACTCCTTTAGGTTAGACCTTACAGGCTGCACTGGCGGCTTTTGCTTTAGCATAAACGCCATCTGCATCTAGACCTAGCGCTTTAACATCAGCAAGATATTTATTGGTGCCTTTCTCAAGCGGTCCTTTCCAGTTAGGATCATTTAATGGATCAGGGATTTCAACGATTTCATCACCTTTTTTCCTAGCTGCTTCTATTGCCATATCATCATGTTTATCAAATACTTCACCAACCTTATTGGCAAGCGCCATACCTGAATTTTTATCCAGTACCTTTTTCAAATCATCCGGTAAACTCTCATATTTATCTTTATTCATAGTCACCATAAGCGCTGAACTATAAAAAGGAATATTGGTATGGTATTTGGTAATTTCGTCAATTTTAAAGGCGGTAACAGCTTCCCATGGAAAACTTAAACCATCAACGACGCCGCGTTGTAAAGAAGTATACATATCATTAGCAGGTAAACCTACTGGTGAGGCACCCGCACTTTCAATAATGTCGCCAGCGACGGCAGAAGGACGGCGAATACGCATACCCTTCATATCTTCAGGTGTGCGAATTAATTTGTTCGTTGTATGCAACGCACCCGGTCCAGCACCATACATAAACAACATATGCGTATCTTCATATTCACCAGCTAAAGTACCATCTTCATATAGAGTTTGGAGCATACAACCCATCTGAGTCGCTGAGTTTGATAAACCAGGAAGCTCAGTAATCTGAGTTAAAGGAAAACGACCATTGGTATAGCCGTGTGCTTGTGAGCCAATATCTATTGTGCCTTTAGCAGCAGATTCATAAGTAACGTCTGCTTTAGCAAGACCTGCTGAAGGATATAACTCTACTTTTAAACGACCATTAGAATCTGCTTCTATTTGCTTAGCCCAAGGTTCAAAGACCTCCGTACTAATAGATGAGGTTGCTGGCCAAAAATGAGAAAAGCGCAATGTGGTTGTTTCTTGAGAAGTTGCTGCAGAAGCATCAGTACTATCAGAAGCTTGATTAGAACAACCTAGAAGGCTAATAGCTGCCAAGGCACCTATTGAAAAAAGAGGAGCTAACTTCATTATCAATTCCTTTTGATAACCATGGATAGGGTATAAGTCTTTACTAATAAGTTAATTATAAGGTCAATTTCCGTATAGACTCTATAAATGCTTTTAATTAACTAAAGTTGAAATACTCTTTAAAATTAGCAGCTATAACGATATAAGTCAAATCATTTTAAATGAATAACAAGTAATATATTGAATATAAGATATAGCGATTTTCATAACAGAAAAAGCTTATTTGAGCCTTTCAACTGCAAATAAACTCACCCCATCCAAACGTCAGGCAAAAGAAAACCCCCAACGAATTAACGTTGGGGGTTTATCTGGAATAGAGAGCTGACGATGACCTACTCTCACATGGGCGAACCACACTACCATTGGCGCGACGATG
>NZ_VOBF01000010.1:0-94646 GCF_008369245.1 Psychrobacter sp. ANT_H56B | reverse complement strand
CTACGGTTGCGATTGCAGCGGTAAGGGTGGTTTTACCGTGGTCAACGTGTCCGATGGTACCGACGTTAACATGTGGTTTTAGACGTTCAAACTTGGCCTTTGCCATGGGTATTTCCTCTTTTTTTGGTGAATATTTATCAATCAAAGATCGGTAAATAACTGTTTGACGGCTTATGATGTATGACCATCAAACCGTTGACACTGTGTTTTTTCTATTAAACCAATATTTATTAAAATACTAGCTATAACGCTATACTATCTTTGTATTCGATATTTTAGCTGTTAAGCGTATAAATAGGGGCATTATACGTGCTTTTCAATCTGTTGAACATGACAAGTTAATATACAGTACTGCTATTGCACTACTTTATCTAACTCTTATTCATTTAATTCTTTATACAGCTCATTTATTAGATAAAGATAACAACTACTAATAAACTGACAGCGCAAAAAGGCAACACCTCAGTGTCACCTTTGAATTATTCTCTGCCACACTGTATGTATAATTTTCGATATTTTATAATTTTGATACCAATACTGAGCTATGGACAAGCACTAGCAAAGCGAATATAAATAATGGAACGATAAATGGAGCTCATATTGAGAATTGAACTCAAGACCTCTCCCTTACCAAGGGAGTGCTCTACCGCTGAGCTATATGAGCATGTTTTTAACAACTACAGCAGCCAACCACTAAGTTGCACTAAAAAAAATATCACGATACAGCAATAATAACTGACTGTCGTGATGAGTATTGATGATTTGTGCAATGGTACATATATGGAGCGGGTGGCGGGAATCGAACCCGCGTCATTAGCTTGGAAGGCTAAGGTGTTACCATTATACCACACCCGCATTTACTCTTATCTGGGTTGACTCTCATAAAGAATCATGTATTGATATAGAGTATGCTTGGCGCTAAGACGAACTTAGAAAAATATGGTGGTGGGAGAAGGATTCGAACCTTCGAAGCTTTCGCGACAGATTTACAGTCTGTTGGGTTTGACCGCTCCCCAATCCCACCTTAGGTTGCTTTAAACAAAAATGGCTTTAGTTTAAGACATATTCATAAAAAGCTACTTTGAGAGAGATGGTGCCGACTGCCGGGATCGAACTGGCGACCTACTGATTACAAGTCAGTTGCTCTACCAACTGAGCTAAGTCGGCTTGTTCTCTCAAAGTGGTGGCTATTCTATCAAATATTTTGAGATGCGCAAGCCCTTTTTTAGTATTTTTGACTTTATTTTAATAAAAAATCTCAAACAACTGATTATAAAAGGGTTTTTATTTTTTGAAAATAGCTACTTTTACTGCTCTTATTCCAACGGTCTATCTTTTAGCCAAAAAACCTAGACACTTAACTTCTTTGGATTGGTTATTCATTGCTAGAAACCTTCAATAATTATGTAAACCTGCCAAGCGCTAATGCTTATCAGCGGCAGAATTTTTAAAAGATACCGTTAAAATTTGTGATTCCTGCGATGCTAAGATAAAACTTGTTCGCTATAAAATTACTATTTAAAGCGATGCAAAATTTATCCTAACATAGTACTAATCTCTTAAAGCAAAAATATCTTAAAGCAAATCAACTACAACTTTTACCAGTTGGCCAATTTATTATTTAAATAAACAAAGATAGCTCTCTTGTTAAAAATTGGCTATACCATGCCTGTATTAAACAACCATAGGGCTAAGCCAATAATAATAATCGCGACAAAAACCCATATAAACCAACTACCACTCGGTTTCTTTTCAACTGCTCCAGTAGTGGCAGGGTTATCCAGTGCTTGATCCATCGCATTATTGCCTGTAGTACCCAAATCGCGAGATTGACCTAGATTGGCTGTGCCCGAAAACTGTGAAGTGGCTGCCTGTTTAGCACGCAGTACATCTGGATCTGCTTCTTCTTGCAAGGCCGTCTTAGTGGTTTTGTCATGCTCTGGCTCAATAGCTGCTTCAATGACTGGCGCCTCACTTACAGGAGACGTTTCTGAAAGGGTTTCGGATACAGCGTCTTTATGTAGCAAAGGCTCATCAGCTAAGACGGGCTGCTCTACAAGTGATTCTTGATGAGCAGAAGGCATTGATGTAGTTTCGGTTGGGATAGACTCTATTACTTCGGGCTCAGCAGCCACGCTAGGGATACTTGAAGTTTCAGTAGGACTATATTCTACTTCGCTCAATACAGGTTCAGCTTTATCTGCGGCGGATAAGATATCAGTGATGCCTGTTTCTTTAATCACTGGCTCATCTGTTTGAGCAGCGCTAACAATCGGCTCTGCTTGCACAGCAGCAATAGGCATTGCTTCTAAAGAATTTTCGACAGGTAATATTTCTTCGATTATCGTTTCTTTGACGACTGGCTCTGCTTCAACGATAGGTGCTATCTCAGTATCAGGACTCAACATTAACGTTGGTTTATCAATCTCTACTTGCTCATGAATAACAGTAGCAGCCACTGGCTTACTTACCTGAAAAATAAAGCTTGCAAACCCAAGCGTATCCTCTGCTGCTAACTGCTTCGATTCATTGGCAGCGATACGCTCATCATTAATAAAAGTGCCGTTTGACGACTCTAGATCTTTTACGTATAGCTGACCGTTTAAGACACTCAGTTGTGCATGATTGCGTGAAATTTGCTTGCTACCTAGTACCAGATCATTATCACTACCACGGCCCACAGAGAGGCTGTCAGTGACTGTTAATGTCAGATCACCAAGTGCCTCTGTCAAGGCATTCAACTGCCATGTATTGGTCGTTGCGGCATTCATATTATCGATATCGTTTGTCATGCGATGACTCCTTACTTATTATTAAATATTCATGATGGTCATCAGCTGATCCATCCTATTGTATCTGACGTTTATAGCTATATTATTTAGGGATAAAGCGCGGTTGTATAATACCGCCAAGCTTATTATAAGGAATGCTAAGCACTGGCATACCATAGGCATAGGGAGCGATAGCATAATGCTGATAACGAATATCAATCCCTTTATCCGTCAATGTCACGTTATCACTTAAGGTAAATGGCCAATTTTTTTCGTAGTTTTTCACATCTTTATCGACCGTTTTCACCCAGTCTTTATACGCATTATAGGCAAGTGCCTTAAACTGTGGCTTCTTACTGCTTTGCAGCATATCCACCAGTTTTATTTGCTTTTTCGTATTTTGATCAAACACTAGATATTCGCTATACGGCATTCCATGTGCGCCGCCAGTAAAGACATATGAGCTTATCTCGAACGTCTCAAAATCATTAATATGACCCACATATTCAGGTGTCACCGTTAGGCTGTAAGCAAACACACTGTCTCTCGGTAGCTCATTAAATTGCGAGGCAGCAAAACCATCAAGCGCGCTTTTGACAGCAGCTGGAGTGGCTTTGGTAGTGATAGGCGCAGATTCGGAGGGTTTACTATTAACAACCAGCGTATTGATACGCTGATTGGTGATATCGTTTATCCATTTGTGATTGGTTTTAAGATATTTAACTTCAATTTCCGGACAGTTATCACGCGCCGTGCAGGTTTCTTGTAGTTTTTTGGGTAACTGATAATCGAGATACTCTGTGCTACTAAAAAGGCTACCGGCATATGCTGAGAAGCTTAACGTGCCAAACAGCAACGCACTACTTACTATTGACAATAAACGCAGCCTACCCGCATCCGTAGAAGATTGCTGGACTGATTGTGACTCAATAATAGGACGTTGATTAGCAGTTTTCATATAGCCTCTTTAATATATCTATAAGATTTACTGATATTCTACCGTAACCTTTGTCCTATATTGTAGGAACACTGTTCGTGTTTTTTCTAGAATCATAAGGATTAAAATCAATAATACGCTGTTTGATAAGCTAATAAAAAAGACACGATAACGTGTCTTTTAAGATTAAGCAAAGTGGAATAATGGATTTTAGTGCTCACGCGTATTGCTAAACGTCACTTCTGGATAGCGATCTTGCATCAGCTGCAAGTTCACCCGTGATGGCGCAAGATAAGTCAGATGACCACCGCCATCTAGCGATAGTTGGTCATGGGCTTTGCGCTTAAACTTGGCTAACGCTACTTCGTCATCGCAATGTATCCAGCGTACCGTCGCAATCGATACTGGCTCAAAGATACACTGTACTTTGTACTCTTCTTTGAGACGATGGGCGACCACTTCGAACTGTAGTACACCAACTGCACCCAAGATTAAATCATTATTAATCTGCGGCATAAAGACCTGTGTTGCTCCCTCTTCACTCAACTGCTGTAAACCTTTTTGCAGGGCTTTTGATTTAAGCGGATCTTTTAGAATAACACGGCGGAATAGCTCAGGGGCGAAATGCGGGATACCGGTAAAGTTGAGCTCTTCGCCTTCAGTGAAACTATCGCCGATAGAGATGGTGCCATGATTGTGTAAACCAATAATATCACCCGGATAGGCTTCTTCTAACGCTTCGCGGTCACCTGCTAAAAAGGTCAAGGCATCAGCAATACGTACGTCCTTACCTAAACGTACATGCTTTAATTTCATACCTTTTTCGTACTTGCCTGAGCAGACACGTAAAAATGCAATGCGATCGCGATGACGCGGATCCATGTTTGCCTGAATCTTGAAGACGAAACCACTAAACGTTGTCTCAGTCGCCGCTACTTCACGTTCATTAGTCGGATGCGCTTTTGGTGGCGGCGCATATTTGATTAAAGTATCAAGTACCATATTGACGCCAAAGTTACCTAGCGCTGTACCGAACAATACGGGTGTCATCTCACCGGCTAAAAACTCGTCAACATCGAAATCTTCTAGCGCCATTTGTACCAATTCTAATGACTCTTCAAACGAGGCGAACATTAAAGCGCCTAAGCGCTCACGGATATCAGGATAATCATAGCCTTCGCGCGTCTCAGCGACCGTCATATCACCGCCATGACCTTTCTCATAAAAATAGGTTTTGTTTTCGGTTAAATGATAGACACCAACAAAATCCTGTCCCATACCGATAGGCCAAGTGACGGGAATACATTTAATCTTTAATACCGCTTCGATTTCACTCAATAGCTCAAGCGGCTCACGAATCTGGCGGTCAAGTTTATTGACGAATGAGATGATGGGCGTATCACGCATCCGGCAAACTTCCATCAATTTGATGGTACGTTCTTCGACACCTTTTGCGCCATCGACCATCATCAGCGCACTGTCTACAGCGGTCAGAGTACGATAGGTATCTTCACTAAAGTCAGCGTGACCCGGTGTATCTAGCAGGTTGACCATATGTTCTTTATAAGGGAACTGCATGACCGAAGTGGTAATAGAAATACCACGCTCCTGCTCCATACTCATCCAATCAGATGTCGCATGGCGGTCGGTTTTACGACCTTTGACCTCGCCCACTACTTGAATCGCTTTACCCCATAGCAGCAGCTTTTCGGTCATCGTAGTCTTACCAGCATCAGGATGCGAGATGATGGCAAAGGTGCGGCGCTTGGCCACTTCTTTATTTAATTTCTTTGGATCTACGCTCATAATTATTGGCTTCAACGTTGTGTCATTTAGAAATCAATCTAAATAAATAGTGTAAACAATGGGCATATTGTAGCGGATTTAATGTCAAGGTGCAGAATTAGCGTATAAAAAAACACTCTCTATCAAGCAAATAGAGAGTGTTCATGACTTTTTAAGCTTAATAATATTTTGTGATTTGCGTGGCTAAAAAGTCGGCGGCAACTTTATTAACGATCGTACAGTCGACTACGCCACGTATGCTGTCTTCATTTGGAATAGGTGCAGCATTATCAACAAAATCGGCTTCATAGATGCTGCTGTCATAATCTACACCGCTATAGATATACTCTGGGTCATTATTAACGGCAAAGAATTTAACCTGTGCTGTCTTTTGGCTATTGTTGGAACCGATATTGATTCTAGTCGTACTAGATTGACGCTTATCATTAAAGCGTTGTTCAGCATCACTAACCCAGTTGTCCAGCGTTCTAAATCCAGTCTTATCCTTGGCATCAAAGACGAAGAACGAGCGCTCACTAGTGATCACGGGGATATAACATACAGAGCCGCTCGGAAAACCAATATTACTCGGTATCTTAGTATAGTTGTTTAAATCGGTAAAAATACCCCGACGATTTACATAGCTATTACCAGCATTATAATCACGCGCATTAACACCTGATAAATTAAGGGTTCTATAGCTGGTTTCAAATTTGAGCTTATTGCTGCTATTTTTCTCATAAATAGGACGTTTAACAACACGATCTTTCACTTCTATGTTTTTATCTTCAAGGGTTCCTTCGAATTTATCTGCCAATACTACTGACATATCTAAATCATCTAGGTTTTGATTATAGCTACCTACAATATTGGTTTTTTTAACACTACGGGCGCCTGTATTATAAGTTGTGTCAATACGTGCAATCGCATTTGAGCTGCGTTCTATAGTACTTATTGTCAACTTATTACTACCGCCTGAACCAAAAATAGCATCTTCACCCTCGCCGCAGCCTATCAGCGCAAACGCCAATAATGAAAGTGCAATAGGGGTTATTATCAATTTATTCATTGTCCGGCGTCCTTTATAAAATGCTGGCATCAATCATTACAAGTACGTTATCTCTGCTTTATGTCCCTAGTTTACCCTACTGTAACGATGAGTTATAGCAAACTTAGGTTTTGTTTCATAAACTTAAAAGGTAAACTTACAAATTCATAGCATACTTTTACTGCCGTTATATAAAGCTTACCTTATCCTCTGGTATGCTAGATGGGCTATTTTATAACTAGCTATAACAAGACTCAAAAATACTATCTAGAAATGATGGAAAACAATTTATATAAAAGGATACATTATGGAAACCCTATATTCGACTAAAGCATCTGTCACTGGTGGCCGTGCAGGTAAAGCTAGCGTACAAGACAGCGATTTAACCATCAATATGGTTGCACCCGGTTCTGGTAAAGACGGTAATAACCCAGAGCAACTGTTCGCTATGGGCTATGCTGCTTGTTTTGATGGTGCACTTGGTGCCGTCAAAGGGGCAGAAAAAGCAAAGTTTGATTCTACTACTGAAGTATCAGTAGATTTGCTTAAAGGTGAAGGTCTAGACTTTAAATTGGCCGTTAAAATTCACGTTATCGGTGAAAATACAGAGTTATCAGCGGATGAGTTTCAGCAATTGGTTGAGAAAGCCAATAAGGTCTGCCCATATTCTAAAGCGACCCATGGTAATGTCGATAGCGAAGTAACCTCAGAAGTAAAATAAATTTCTAGTAACTACAATAGTTACAATGATAAAAAGAACTCAGTTGATCTGGGTTCTTTTTTTATGAATTATCATTTTAGGTCCTACACATCATAACTGTTTATGCATTCTATTCATTCATCATCTATTCGGCACGCAGCGCTTTTATCGTTATAATGAGGGTATCTTTTTATCCCATACTTACTGCAAAATATTTACTGACCAATACTTGCGACCCAAAACCTGATAAGTGACTCTCTATGACTGCCAACGATCACAACTCCCACTCGCCTATTAATCCCAATATGCTACCGAATTTTGCAACGATGCCCAATGTGGCGACAATGGACACCACGCATGTGGACAAAAACCAGCCACCTTTTATTTTGGTCGATGGCTCTTATTATCTGTTTCGTACCTATCATGCGCTGCCAAAAACCATGCAGAATTCGCAAGGGCTAGTCACCAATGCAATACGTGGCACGCTCAATGCACTTTTAAAGCTGATGCGCCGCTATCACCCAACCCATATGGCCGTTTGTTTTGATACCAAATCGCCAACCTTTCGTCATGCTATGTCAGAAGAGTACAAAGCCAATCGACCAAAAATGGATATCGAGCTTGCCGAGCAGATTCCCTATATTCATCGTTTGGTCACCGCGCTTGGGATTCCACTGTTACGTATCGAAGGCGCAGAAGCGGACGATATTATCGGTACGCTCGCCTATCGTGCAGTTGCCGAAGGGCATCACGTGGTTATCTCAACTGGAGATAAAGACATGATGCAGCTGATTAATGATTGCGTAATACTAGAAGATAGCTTCACAGGCAAGATGACTGATAGCGCTGGCGTGGTCGAAAAATTCGGTATCAATCCTGAGCAAATGATTGATTTTTTAACTTTGATGGGCGATTCCTCTGACGGTATCAAAGGCGTGCCCGGTATTGGTAAAAAGACCGCCAAAGACTTGTTAAATGAATATGGCACTATCGACAATATGCTCAAAAACGTCGCCAATATCAAAGGACGTGCTGGCAAAAACTTGCTCGAATATGCCGATGATATTCCAATGAACGCGCAGCTGGCAACCATTGTTACTGATTTAGAAGTGGGGCAAGACTGGCAAGATTTAAAAATAAACACTGATCCTTGCGCCCACATCGATGAGCTACGTGAGCTATATAGTGAGCTCGAATTTAGAAATGAGCTAGCGTCACTTGATCACCCTAATCATCCAGCCAACGCTAATGGGCATGGCACGCAAAGTGTTGCTCATAGTCAGGCTGATGCTGAGTCGCAAGCGCAAATCGCTAAATCCCTACAATCAAGCACCATCGGTGATATTACCGATAGCAAAATTCATGATAGAGCATGGCATACTATTTTAGACGAGTCTGCCTTTGACAACTTAGTTCAATTGTTAGCATCTGCGCCGCATTTCGTTATCGATACCGAAACCACGAGTGTCTATTGGCGTCAGGCTGAATTGGTTGGCTTGTCTTTTGCTGTGCAAGCACACGAAGCTTATTATATTCCGCTGACTCATGCGCTAGAAGGCGATGAATTAACAGCAAAACAGCTCGACCGCGATACCGTTTTGGCGCGTTTAAAGCCTATTTTAGAAAACCCAAACATCGGTAAAATCGGTCAACATTTAAAGTATGATGCCCATATTCTTAGCCTTTATGATATAAACCTCTTAGGCAATATTCATGACAAGCCCAACAATTGGGCAATGGATACCATGCTTGCCAGTTATGTAATTAATGCGGCGATTACCCGTCACGGTATGGATGATTTGGCACGGCATTACCTGCAAACGCAGACCATTAGCTTTGAGGATGTTGCTGGTAAAGGCGCTAAGCAAGTGAGTTTCGATCAAGTAGCGATTGATATTGCTAGCGACTATGCTTGTGAAGATGCTGACATTACTTATCAATTATTTGAGCTGTTTAGTCAAAAGCTTGCTGATGATACCAATAACGCTAAGCTGCTACACGAGCTAGAAATCCCAACAGCGGAAATACTGTGCCAAATGGAAGCAAACGGTATCTTAATTAGGCGTCCGTTTTTAAACGAGCTATCTAAACGCTTTGATGAAGAAATCATTGCCCTAGAAAAACGTGCGTACGAAGTCGCCGGTGAAGAGTTTAATCTTGGCTCTCCTAAGCAGCTTGGCGAGATGTTATTCGATAAACTTGGCGTCGTGGGTGGCAAAAAAACCAAAACTGGTCAATATTCTACCGGTGAAGCCGTCTTATCAAAAATCGACCATCCTTTGGTCGATATCACCCTAGAGTATCGCGGACTCTCTAAACTTAAGAGCACCTATACCGATGCGCTTGATAATGTAGCAGATGCCAAGACTGACCGTGTGCATACCAGCTATCATCAAGCATTGACCAGTACTGGGCGCTTATCTTCGACTGATCCCAATTTACAAAATATTCCTATTCGTACCGCTACTGGTCGCTTGATTCGTCAAGCATTTATTGCGCCAGAAGGTCGAGTCATATTAGCGGCGGATTATTCGCAAATTGAGCTGCGTTTGATGGCGCATTTCTCAGGTGATAAAAATCTAACTCATGCCTTTAATGAAGGGCTAGATATTCATGCCGCCACTGCCGCCGAAGTACTAGGAAAAGAGGTCGCAGAGGTTACAGCAACCGAGCGCCGTAATGCCAAAGCCATTAACTTTGGTCTGCTATATGGCATGAGCGCCTTTGGACTAGCCAAACAGTTACAGATGAGTCGTAGTGAGGCGCAAGACTATATCGATATGTATTTTGAGCGCTACCCTGGCGTCAAAGACTATATGATCAATACTCGTGCCAGCGCTTATGAGCATGGCTATATCGAGACCATATTGGGTCGTAAGCTTTATACCCCTGATATCAATCATAGCAATCGCATGGTCAAACAAGGCGCTGAACGGGCAGCGATTAACGCACCATTACAAGGTTCTGCAGCTGACTTGATTAAGCTTGCTATGATTGCCGTCGATAAAGTACTACCTAAAGAGCAGGCAAAAATGCTACTGCAAGTTCATGATGAGCTGGTGTTCGAAGTCGATGCTGACAAGGTCGATGAGATAAGCCAATTGATTACTGATGCTATGCAAGATGTCTTAACAGCAACAGCGGTTGAAAAAGGCTGGAACGTCAACTTTGCAGTGCCGCTATTGGTTGAGACGGATAGTGGTCAGAATTGGGATGAGGCGCATTGATTCGTAAGGAGATTTTAAGTAGGTTTAATGTTATTTAAGATACTTGACACTCGCAGCGTAAACTAAAAAAAACAGTCGCGTATTATAATTGTCGGTATAATAAACCTATCTTATTTTTTCCCAAATTATTTTTTAGTCTAAAGTGAGCCTTAGCGCTCACTTTTTTTATTCTAAAAATCAGGAGCGCTTATTTTGGCTGCAGATGGCATTATCGAAATCCCCGGCATTATCTTACTGATAGCCTGTATATTACGTTGCGTGCAATATGTAGTGCAGAGTGAAAGCAAGCAAAGTCTTTATTTTTGGCTGGCATCAGTATTGACGTTTTTTGCGGTGATCCGTCGCGAATTAAACTATTTACCCGAGTTGTTTATTGCTAGCGATTTTTCACTGTTAAATCAGTCCTATGACTGGTGGGAAGATGCGGTGCTGCTTATAGTTTATCTGCTTATCGTGGGTTTATTAGCGTATACCTGGCGCTATCTCTGGGCAGTATTAAAATCGGTGCCGGTTTATTTATATCTTATGATAGTGGGGTTGGCGTTATTAGAATATATGGGCGAAAACGCGATTATGATTCCTCAAGGTTTGGGAGAGATCGTTGAAGAAATGGCAGAAACTGGCGTTTACACGATTGCATTGACCTATATATGGCGTTTCAAACCGCTTATGTTTGAAAGACGCTTGCCACTTAATAAGCGCTATTCATCATGCCAAGCGTAGCAATCACTGGTCATGATAGCATTTGTCTTAGCGCTAACTTTTAATAGAGAGTTTGCTATACTAAAAATTAGCGCATTTTTTCAGGCATCATTTATCATCAATCATTAAGCGAGTCATTATGAATATATTCATTACGGGTGCATCACGCGGTATCGGTCTAGCGACAGCAAAACGATTGCTCGCAAAAGGTCATAGCGTCGGTCTTTTTGATATTGACACGGTTGAGCTTGAGCGTGCGATTGATGATAAAACTTTTAAAAAAGCGCTAAAAGGCAATCGTCTCGTTCATGGTCATCTAGATGTCATTGACCCTGAAGCATGGGATACGGCGATCGATCATATGCTGGAGAATTTTGGTGGTATTGATGTCTTGATTAATAATGCTGGCGTATTGGTGAGTGGCGCGTTGCCCAATACTGACTTGGACAAGCAATTGTCATTGATTGATATCAATTGTAAAGGTGTGCTCATCGGCTGTCATAAGCTAGCGCCGCATTTAGCCGACAGCAAAAACGCCAAAATCATCAATCTCTCATCTGCCTCAGCGATATATGGTCAATCTGAAGTGGCACCTTATTCTGCCAGTAAATTCTTTGTCCGCGGTTTAACCGAAGGGCTAAACATTGAATACGCTGAGCTAGGTATCAAAGTGATTGATGTCATGCCATTGTGGGTAAAATCCGACATGACGAAAGACATCAAGGTCACCAGTATCGACCGTTTGGGCATCAATCTAACCGTTGACGATGTAGCTAAAACCTTGTGTAAATTAAGCGCTCAGCCGAATCGCAAACTGTCACGTACTCACTATCCTATTGGCTTTCCCGCTAAAATGCTGCATACAGCCTCGCAAGTCGCACCTGACTCATTAATGCGCTTTATCAATAGTAAAATCGGTACTAAATAAATTTAGATTATAAAGTAACATGACAATATTGAAACGGCTACCAAGATTTGGCAGCCGTTTTTTTACGGTTAAATAAGCAACCTTCGTACATATTTTTAACATCCTGTGACACCTTACTACTAGAGGCAATGATGATAAGCGGACAAAATAGCTATACGACCACCTTTAAACCCTACTAGGCTTGTTAACTATAAAAACTAAGGAAGACAGTATGGAACACTCAAAAACCCCGCTACCAGAAGAGATGAATCACATCGAAGGTGATGAAAATATTGATAATGATATCGATGAAGGTCAAGATAACCAAGGTAGCCAAGAGGTCGATTTAGACAATCCTATGCTGCATGTTATCGACAATGATGACTTTGACGATGATGCAGGATTTAATAATTCGCAAGTCGGAAGTGATGCAACTCAAGGTCTTACCCCTGTACATCATCAAAATATCGATGAATCACGTATTGATGAGTTGCTGGTTGAAGAGAATTTAGATGATAGCCATTACCCCAGTATTGCCGACATTGCTGACAAAGACGCGGCAAAACTAAGCCATGACAATGACTTTTAAATAGTACTTTTAGAAAATTATTGATAAAAAAATACCGAACGTGATGTTCGGTATTTTTTTGAATATTCATTTGATATTAAAAACGTTTATGCCCAACCATCCAGAATCCCTGCCCAACCTTTTACCAATGGCGCACTCATTGCCTCTAACAAGTCTATATGTGCTTCATCAGCGTTGAGCGCTGGAATATAATGGTATTCTTGCCCGCCAGCATGCAGGAAAGTCTCGCGGTTTTCGATAGCCAATTCCTCTAACGTTTCTAAGCAGTCTGCCGAAAACGCAGGGCTAAGAATCTGTACCGAGCGCACACCTGAGTTGCCCCACTCCTTGAGTACCACATCGGTATAGGGCTTAATCCATTCTTGCTTACCAAAGCGTGACTGGAAACTGATAATCCATTCATCTGGTTTTAGCCCAAGCTCATGAGCCACTTGTGCCGCCGTACATTTACAGCGTTTGGGGTACGGGTCGCCTTTATCAGCATAAGGCTGCGGAATACCGTGAAAGCTAAACATGAGCTTTTCAGGCTTGCCATGTACCGCTTGAAAACGACGGATGCTATCTGCTAATGCTTTAATATATAAAGGATGAGCAAAGTAATCTTTGACTATCGTTATATTGGGCAAATTACGCTGCTTCAGCGACCACTTAGTAATCGCATCATAAACCGCACCTGTTGAAGTCGCCGAATACTGCGGAAACACGGGTAACATGACGAAATGGTCAACCCCTTCGCTACGCAATTGATCCATGACATCAGGCAAACCCGGATTACCGTAGCTCATCGCGGCATGAACAGACACGCGAAATGGCGCAGCACGGTCAGCCAAACGCTTGTCTAACATCTCAACTTGCGCGTTAAGAATATTGCGCATCGGCGAATCGCCATCCCAAATACTGGCATATGCTTCTGCTACCCGTTTCGGGCGACTTGGCAGCACAAACAGATTGAGGATAATCGCCCATAAGAATTTTGGGATTTCAATCACGCGCGGATCGGACAAAAACTGTTTGAGATAACGACGGACAGCTGGCGCGGTCGGTTCATCTGGCGTACCAAGGTTGACAAGTAAAACGGCAATACGGGGAGGCAGGTCAGGTTTCATAGCAGCACTGTTTTATGGTTAAGTTGATGAAGGAAGCTCTACAAAAGATTGTTAAGACAGTATTCAATGAGCACGCCGTTAGTGTAGCATTTTAACCCTTTATAACGCATGGAAAAAGTGTCCTTGTACAATTTGACACGCAGTTATCACTACTCGCCTACGTCGATAGCGCCTAAAACCTGTAGCAATGACCCAGCCTTTTTTTCGATTGGCTTAATAACATAAAAACTAAGTATGAAAGGCTGCGCTTGAAGGTTGTACTCATATGCGCATCGCCCTACAATAGGCAAGCACATGGTCAAAAAAACAGTGTAGATAAAACGCTTTTAGTAAACCATTTAAAAATATCGGCAAAACGAGTTGTCGATACAGTGTCCTTCTTATTTTATTGATGATTGTTGTCTTGTGAGGTAGCTTTGAACGCACGCCCTGATAATACCAGTGACCAGTCCGCCACAGATAAAAGCAATGCTAAAGGCAATGCTAAAAGCTCAATCAACACTGAGGAATTATTGAACTCAGTCGGAGTCGTCACGCCCCAGACTCTTCATTTCGCTGAGCCATTAACTCTAGAGTGTAATCGCACTTTACCATCATTCGATTTGATTATCGAAACCTATGGTACGCTTAATAGCGACAAGTCAAACGCTGTGCTTATTTGCCATGCCCTATCAGGCAGTCATCACGCAGCAGGCTTTCATAGCGATGAAGATCAAAAAGCTGGTTGGTGGGACAATATGATCGGACCCAATAAGTCCATCGATACCAATAGATTCTTTGTGGTCTGCGTTAATAATATCGGTAGCTGCTTTGGCTCTACTGGTCCCACGACAATAAATCCAGATAGCAGTCAAGCACAAGTATATGGACCTGACTTTCCTCTGGTCACTATCAAAGACTGGGTCAAGACCCAAGCCATGCTTTCAGATCGCTTGGGCATTGACGTCTGGCATGCCGTCGTCGGTGGTTCAATGGGCGGTATGCAAGCTCTGCAATGGTCAGTAGATTACCCAAACCGTTTAAAACGTTGCGTGGTTATTGCCAGTACGCCCAAGCTGTCTGCGCAAAATATTGCCTTTAATGAGGTGGCACGCCAGTCTATTTTATCTGATCCTGACTTTAAAGACGGACGCTATCTGCTAGCAGGTACTTACCCTCGCCGAGGGCTTATCCTTGCGCGAATGGTAGGACACATTACCTATCTGACTGACGATGCGATGAAAGCCAAGTTTGGCCGTGATTTAAAGTCCGGCAAGTTTATGTATGGCTATGATGTTGAGTTCCAAGTCGAAAGCTATCTGCGCTATCAAGGTGAGCGCTTTAGCGAAAATTTCGATGCCAATACCTATTTGCTTATGACCAAAGCGCTAGATTATTTTGACCCGACACGGGATTATCCATTAGAGTCTGCTATAGATTCGTCGCCAGAATCTTTAGCCTCGTCCCTTGCTGAGTCTGTAAAAGCAGATAGTAGCGAAGACGAGCTAGCAAATACTTTAGCGGACAGTGCGGATATCGACAACATAAGTGCAAGCAATCATCAAGAGCTGACCGCATTGAAAGCCGCCTTTGCCCATACTGAATGCCAGTATCTGATTGTGTCATTTACCACGGATTGGCGTTTTGCTCCCGAGCGCTCACAAGAGATTGTCGATGCGCTGATGGCGACTGGTAAACCGGTCAGCTATATCAATGTCGATGCGCCGCACGGGCATGATTCTTTCTTATTTGATATTCCGCGTTATATGGGCGCTGTCAAAGGCTTCCTAAATGCACCATTTATGACTGATAACCGCGACCAAAACAGTCAAAAAACATTAGGAGCGCGCTCATGAGAATGGATCATCAATTGGCTGAGCGTTGGATTGCCCCACACTCACATGTGCTTGACTTAGGCTGTGGTAATGGCGAACTGCTCGCTCATTTACAGCAAAATCGCGGCGTAACGGGTTATGGACTTGAGATTGACGAGGACAAAATCAATGAAGCCATCGCTAATGGTTTATCCATTGTTGAGCAAGACTTGAATGACGGCTTGGCGCGTTTCGCTGATAATAGTTTTGATACTGTAGTAATGGCACGTGCACTACAAGCAGTCAAATCGCCCGATATACTGTTGCTTGATATGCTGCGCGTCGCTCGTGAAGCGGTTATTACTTTTCCTAATTTTGCCCATTGGCAGAACCGAATACATTTGGGTTTGAAAGGTATTATGCCGGTCTCAGAAGCGCTGCCTTATGAATGGTACAACACCCCAAATATTCATCTATGCACCTTTAAAGATTTTGAGAAACTGTGCGCGCAGCATGATATTCATATTATCAATCGTTTTGCCGTCAGTGATTCTGAAAAAGGGCATTCACCGTTGATGACAGCATTGATAAGACAAGCGCCAAACCTATTGGCAGATGTCGCTATTTATCGCGTCACCAAACAAAACACTAAATGATATTTGCTACTGCTAGCTCTTATTAAAAGTAATATTGACACCCATAAGTACAATTTTAACCTTAATAGAGTCTTAATCTATTCTTACACCTAAGTAACTCTATGATTTTATTGAGGACAACGAGGTATAGATAGGCAGTAAATCGTGTAATTAGTATTTGAGTTTCGTAAGTTTGGGTGTTAAGCTAGCGAAATAGTGTCAACTGCACCCCGATTAATACCGTTTGTCGGCTTTATTGGAATCTATTGACACATGATAACGATTAATTATATTGCTAATAATTAGGTAAGTTGGTCTTGCAAGATGTCGCCTAATTGTTATCGCCGTCTAACTGTCTTTAGCAAGACAATGTTTAGCGGGACAATTTTTTTTGCTTATTAACTGCCTAATTTTGGAGCTGCTATGAAATTATTAAAAGCTGCGTTGTTTACTGCCATTCTTTCTTGTGCAGGTTTTGCCAACGCTGAGTTAATATCAAACGTACCACTTGATACGTCACGTTTTGAGCTAATGCCTATTAGCGAGCTATCTAATCGCGCGGCTCAAGGTAACGATCATGCTCAATTTTATCTGGCCAAGCGTTTGCAAAAAGGCGAAGGCATTGCTCAAAATACTAAACAAGCGGTTCAATGGTATACCAAAGCGGCTCAGCAAGGCGTTGCCCCTGCTCAGCTTAACTTAGCCATCATGTACTTGCGCGGTGAAGGTGTACAACCAAACCTACAACAAGCGCGTGGTTGGCTAGAAAAAGCCGCTATGCGTGGTGATAATCGTGCTAGCTATACGCTTGCCTTGCTAGATGAAAAGCAAAAAAATCTAGTCGATGCCTATAAATGGTATGATTTGGCTGCCCGTGATGGCATGCTCGATGAAAAAGTCCGTAATAAAGCCCGTGGCAAAATTGGTCAATTGGCATTAAACTTATCCAGTGCTGATATCGCTAGTGCTCGCAGCAAAGCAGATACTTGGTTTCAGAGTAAATAAGCTTTAATTTACTTTATACAATGAATATGCAAAAAGCTCAGTATTTTACTGGGCTTTTTTATTGACTATTTTTATCATCGCCTATATCTGGCTTAAGAAGGATAAAACACCCAAAATATTCCTAAAATTTGTTACACTACGCCCGCATTAGCCAATTCCACAATCGTGCTAGTGTTATGAATCTTACCAACTCATTTTAACCGTTAATGATAAAAAGCACATTAAACCCAATGCACTAGGTTTGCGACCTAGCCAGCAGGAGAAAAATATGAGTACCTCACAGACTGATAACATAAAAGCATCAACCCATGCGACCGAATACGACAGCGTCACCAATAATATCGTCGTTGCCGCTCTTTATAAGTTTACGCGCTTTGCTGACTTTGAAAAGTACCGCGACCCAATTTTAAATACTATGCTCGACAATGACGTCAAGGGCACCTTGCTAATTGCCAGCGAAGGTATTAACGGGACCATTTCTGGCACACGCCAAGGTATCGATAATGTCCTAGACTATCTGCGTAGTATCAAAGCGATTGGCAGTTTTACCTTTAAAGAGTCTTATACCAATGCTCAGCCTTTTTATCGAACTAAGGTCAAGCTTAAAAAAGAAATCGTCACCATGGGCGTAGAGAATATCGACCCATTGCAATCGGTCGGGCGCTATGTTAAGCCAAGCGACTGGAATGCGCTTATCTCAGATCCTGATGTCATCCTGATTGATACGCGTAATGATTATGAAGTAAAAATTGGTACGTTCCAAAATGCGGTCAACCCTAATACTGAAACGTTTCGTGAATTCCCAGAATACGTGGCAAAAGAGCTAGACCCAAGCAAGCATAAAAAAGTCGCCATGTTCTGTACGGGCGGTATCCGCTGCGAAAAATCAACGGCATTTATGCGCGAGCAAGGTTTTGAAGAGGTTTATCATTTAGAGGGCGGCATTTTAAAGTATCTAGAAGAAGTACCTGCCAGCGATTCTATGTGGGAAGGTGACTGCTTCGTCTTTGATAACCGTGTCTCAGTCAATCACAACTTAGAAAAAGGTAGTTATGAGCAGTGTTTTGCCTGTCGTATGCCGATTACGCAAGATGAGATGCAAAGCTCTGCCTACATAAAGGGTGAGTCATGTCCGCATTGCATCGACAAAGCGACTGAGGAGCAAAAAGCACGCTTTCGTGAGCGCGAGCATCAAATGCAATTGGCACAAAAACGTGGTGAAGCCCATATCGGTAGTGACGTCATTGATGTCATTGAGAAGCGCAAAGCAGCTAAGATCGAAGCTCGCCATCAAGCAGACGCAGCCAATAAAACTAAAGCTGGCTAAATTGACGCCTTAGGGACATGGAAAATGCGATAAAAAGAGATGCCCCGTTAATCACTTAACGGGGCATCTCTTTTTTGCGCATTTAATTATCTTTAGGTCTTAACATCACAACTTTAGCTACCGCGATAGGTACTATAGCCGTATGCTGACAAAGTGATTGGCACATGATAATGATTGTCGCCTTCGATATTGAAGTTCACTTCAACATACGGATAGAAAGATTTCAAACCTTGATTCTGAAAATATGGCGTGGTCTCAAAAATCAGCTTATAAGTACCATCATGTTGTACGCCAGCGTCATTTGGCAGAAAAGTCCCAATACGACCATTGGCATCGGTCTTTTGCGTATTCACCAATTTCCAACTGCCAGTCTTCTCTTGCATCATCAATCTTACATTCACGTCTGGCGCAGGCTTACCAGTACTAATATCTAAAATATGGCTAGATAACTGATACTTGTTTTGATCGCCTGCTGCATAACTCGCTGTCGCCGTCATAGCCAATACGCTACCTAGCGTAGCTGCTTTGAGTAAGTTGTTTTTCATGAATCATCCTATCCAGTCAATTGTATGTGTCAAATGAATTACATTCTCCAGCAAGCTATTTACTATTTTAAGTATGCTTATCTGCAGAACATAACCGTGATTTACCTCGAAGACATAATTAATCATGTTGTTCATTAAAAATATATTTATCATTATAGGCTTAATGTACTGGTGTAGTTTAGATTATCAATAAGACCCCATAATTAAGATAATGTTAACTTATATAAAAATAAGTATAATGAATGTAAAACTTACATTAGCTATAGTTTGTTTTACTCATATATAAAAAGCATCAATACCGTGATTGAACGATGCAATTGCTTGATTTAAGTCAAAAAAATAGCAGACAATTTATTAAATTGCCTGCTATTGATATAACAACGATAAATTCTAATTAAATACAGATATGCTTAAAACAAAATACGCACACGAATTGTCTCTTGAACGTCTTTTAGCTGATCTAAAGCAGCGGTTGAGTCGTTATAATCGACATCCATAACGAGATAGCCAACATCGCCTTCCGTCATCAAGCTCTGCGCCAAGATATTGATATTTGCTTCAGCAAACAGACGGTTAATCTGCGACAGGACGCCTGGTACGTTTTTGTGGATATGCAGCAGGCGATGCGTGCCTTCTTTAAACGGAATCGATACTTCTGGGAAGTTGACCGCCGTTGCTGTATCGCCTTGGTCAGAATATCGCACAAACTTATCTGCAACTTCCAGTCCAATATTTGCCTGTGCTTCTTGCGTTGAGCCACCGATATGCGGGGTTAAGATGACATTATCGAACTTACGCAGTGGTGATTCAAACTCTTCATCAGCAGATTTTGGCTCTTTTGGGAACACATCAATTGCAGCGCCCAAGATTTTGCCAGATTCAAGCACGGCAGCAAGGTCATCAATCTCGACACAAGTACCACGCGCAGCATTGATAAAGTAGCTGCCGTCTTTCATATGCGCAAACTGCGCCGCGCCCATCATGTAGCGTGTGCTTGGTAGATCAGGTACATGCAAAGTCACGATATCAGCAGTAGATAACAGCTCTTCTAAGCTAGCTACTTGTACTGCATTACCTAGTGGCAGTTTGGTCAAGACATCATGATAGATAACTTTCATACCAAAGCTTTCAGCCAATACAGACAGCTGCGAGCCAATAGATCCGTAACCGACGATACCGATGGTTTTGCCACGTACTTCATGTGAGTTAGTCGCAGACTTACCCCAACCACCGCGATGTACAGTGGCACTCTTTTCAGGGATACCGCGATAGAGCATGATGGCTTCAGCAAGTACCAACTCAGCGACCGAACGGGTGTTCGAGAATGGCGCATTGAATACCGGAATCCCGAATTCACGAGCAGCATCTAAATCTACTTGATTGGTACCAATACAAAAGCAACCAATGCCGATAAGCTTATGTGCATGCTGAAGTACTTCACGCGTCAGCTGCGTACGCGAGCGAATACCGATAAAATGAGCATCTTTAATCTTTTCAATCAGCTCATCTTGATCCAATGCATGACTGATATTTTCGATGTTTTGATAACCAGCATCTTTTAATACTTTTAAAGCATTGTCGTGCAGACCTTCAAGCAATAAAAACCGGATTTTGTCTTTTTGGAGTGATAACGCCATGTGAGAACTGTCCTATAATTGTCTTATAAAAATCATCTGAGGGATAAGCTTGGATGAATGAAACGAAAAGAGTCTGGATATCTTACACAAAATTGGGCGACGATGTTAGCAGATTAGATGAATTATTGGTTATCAATCCTGAAAACTTTTTATGCTATAGTGAATCCTGCTATCCAAATGAGCAAGCACCCCTTCTTTATGCTATGTACGCATATACAGAGGCAAACTAATAACACTCTACGATTGCGACGACTATTAAATTGCAATAATATACATCGTTAATATTCCCTTAATAACATACACCATTAAACACATTTAGTTATAGCCATTTGGTTATATGATAATTCCCATAATAATCCCCTCTATGCATAGCACTCACGTTGATACCGAGATTTGACCATGACTTCTTTATCTAGCCAAACCCTATCTGAAACCCATGCAGCTGCTGTTCAAACCATCCTCAGCGCTCTGCTTGATACCCACCAGTTTGATGCCAGCCAAATCAAAACTGATAGCGAAAGCTTAGAGCATTGGGGTAAAGACTGGACCAAGCACTTTGCACCCGCACCTGCGGCTATCGTCTTTCCGAAGACTACTGAGCAAGTACAAGCAATTGTATTACTTGCTAATGAGCATGATGTGGTATTGACCCCAAGTGGCGGTCGTACGGGATTATCCGCAGGTGCGGTTGCCGCCAATGGTGAGATTGTGGTCAGTATGGATAAGATGAACCATATCGGACAATTCTATCCCGCCGATCGTATGGTTGAGATTGAAGCCGGTGTGGTCACTCAGCAATTACAACAGTTTGCCGAATCAAAAGACCTCTACTACCCTGTCGACTTTGCCTCAGCAGGCTCCAGTCAAATCGGTGGCAATATTGGCACCAATGCTGGCGGCATCAAAGTTATCCGCTATGGCATGACCCGTCAATGGATTATGGGGCTGACCGTGGTGACCGGTAAAGGTGATATCTTGCAGCTTAATCGCGGTATGGTTAAAAACGCCACGGGTTATGATTTGCGTCAATTGTTTATCGGTAGCGAAGGCACGCTCGGCTTTGTCACTCATGCACAAATCAAACTTGAGCGTCAGCCGCAAGACTTAAACGTCATGGTCTTAGGCATGGACAGCTTTAATGATGTCATGAACGTGCTGTCTGCTTTTCAAGCAAAGATCGATTTAACGGCGTTTGAGTTCTTTGATGATGTGGCGATTGATAAACTAATGGCACACGGTCAAGTACAAGAGCCATTTGAATCACGTACCAAGTTTTATACGCTGCTAGAGTTTGAAGCACCGTACGAGCCGATCATGGATAAAGCCATGGCGATATTTGAAGATTGCATGGAGCAAGGTTGGGTCGTCGATGGGGTAATGAGTCAAAGCCTTGCGCAAGCTGAAGAGCTATGGAAGCTGCGCGAATACATCTCTGAGACCATCTCAGTATTTACCCCTTATAAGAACGATGTCTCGGTACTAATAAGCTATGTCCCTGAGTTTATCGCTGAGATTGATCATATCGTCAGTAGCAACTACCCTGACTTTGAAGTCTGTTGGTTCGGTCATATCGGTGATGGGAATTTGCATTTAAATATCCTAAAGCCTGAGAACATGAGTAAAGACGATTTCTTCAGCGAGTGTCAAGTCGTCAACAAACACGTGTTTGAAACAGTGCAAAGATATGGCGGTTCAGTCTCTGCTGAGCATGGCGTTGGTATGACTAAAAAGCCGTATCTACATTATAGCCGCAGTGAGACTGAGATTGATTATCTGCGAGAAGTCAAAAAAGTCTTTGATCCGAATAATATTATGAACCGTGGTAAGATTTTCGATATGTAAGGCGTTTTCACTCCTGATATATCTTTAATTATTAAAGATAAATAGAAAGACGCGCAATCGATAAGATTAGCGTCTTTTTTTATGCTCAAATAACACTAGTACGATATATTTAAGTGACTCACCTATATCTTTCTAAAGTAGCATAAACTATACATACAGCAGCGCTAAACCTGCGACGAGCAGCACACTCAAAAAACCCTGAATAACTAAAAAAGCCTGATGCGGCGCAGCGACATGGCGCACCATATTACCTAGCGCATTGTAAGTGATGCCCGCTGCATTGATATGAGGCGGCGTATCAAAATTTTTGATCACTTGTAAGAATAATTCGGTATGATCGGGTCTCCAATCGTGGGGCGAAAATGGCAAAAACGGTGATAGCTGTGCCGCTTGTTTTTTGGTTGCAGGTGACCATAACCAACGTTCCAAAAACAGTAAGCGCATACGCCAATCAGAAAAACTGCGCTGCTTGATGACTTGCACTAATAGCACTTGAATGTTTTTATGACGTGTATCGACATATATACGCTTAATTAGCGTCAGTACTCTGGCCTTTTCACCCTCAATGCACTGCAAAAAATGCCCATTGCCATAGCATAACGTGCCTGTAATACCCTGCTGCTGATTATAATTACGCGCATGACTTTCTACTTCTTCGAATATCGTCGTGCTAAAACGCGAACTAAGCGTCATGCTACTGACGTACACCAATTGCACCAGTGCAGTATCTTCAATGTCATCTAATGTTCTAAAAGCAGCAGTATGAATTTCAGGCGTCATTAAAAATTCCTAACGGGTTAATATTAAATATGAGCAAGGAAAAACAACCAAATAAAATTAAGTATAAATTTATCAAATGATGTCTCGACGAGGCAGAAAGACTCACAAAAACCTAGCAAATCTTTACGACGTTTGACTGTCATTAGCTGACGAGCTTGATATCATACCAGTCGACATTTACTTCAATAAAACTATAATCAGCAGTCAATGTACGTCAAAAGGCAGCCAAAGCACCCTTGAAGTGCGATAGAGCCACTTGCAAACTTATAAAAATGCCTCATTAAAATAGATCATATGAGAAACGATCCTTATAACTTATTGTAAATACACAGATAAATGATTGTAACGATTCTCACAGCCTATTGGTATATTTTTCTCAACATTGTTATGCCGAAACCTTGTCCTTAAGTTGAGACTTAAGTTTGCCGTTATTTATCCCACTTATATAAAAATTAATCACAAGATGTGTCTTACCTTCATTTATCAATATCACTTATTAACACCCGCATACAGAAACAACAGACAGGAATTTTATGAGTAAGATAGAAAAACCAGAAGACTTTCATTTAACGATTGCTGAGATTAAGAAAAAAGACTACCCGCAACTTAAAGCGTTAATGGATCGAGTCTATGTCAATTTAGGCGGCGCATGGTCAAAGAATACAATTCATACTTTGATTGACGCTTTCCCAGAAGGGCAGATTGCTTTATTTGATCATGACGAGCTGATTGGTATCGTAT
The DNA here is from genome assembly GCF_008369245.1 of Psychrobacter sp. ANT_H56B. Lineage (NCBI taxonomy): Bacteria > Pseudomonadati > Pseudomonadota > Gammaproteobacteria > Moraxellales > Moraxellaceae > Psychrobacter > Psychrobacter sp. ANT_H56B. Next base: position 70,569 of record NZ_VOBF01000010.1, on the reverse strand, counting down.
TATCTATGCGCGTTGATTATGCAAAGTTCTCTAATCCACATACCTATGATGACTTGATTGGTCATAAAGAGATTATCAGAGACAATCCTGAAGGCGATGCTATCTATGGTTTAGACGCTCTCATTGACCCTGAATATCGTGGTTATCGCTTGGGTCGCAGGCTGTATGATGCCCGTAAAGAGCTTTGTCGTCAGTTGAACTTCCGAGCTATTTTAGCTGGTGGTCGTATTCCAAACTACCATAACCATCAAGATTTAACGCCCGGTGACTATATCGATGCGGTTGCCTCACGCGAAATTCATGATTCTGCGCTTTCCTTCCAATTATCGAATGGTTTTATCGTCAAGCGTATTTTGACCGCTTATTTGCCAGATGACAAACAGTCTAAAGGCTTTGCGACCTTACTTGAGTGGGCAAATATTTATTATGAGCCAAAAGACTATAAGCCCAATACGCGCAAATCTGAAGTGCGTATCGGCGGTATCCAGTGGCAGATGCGTGAAGTTGAGTCGCCAGAAGAGCTGTTGCAGCAAGTTGAATTCTTTGTCGACGTTATGGCTGATTACAACTCAGACTTTGCCTGCTTGCCAGAATTTTTTAACGCGCCATTGATGGGTTTGTGTGAGTCGACCGATCAAAACATTGCGATTCGCTTTTTGGCAGGTTATACCGAGTGGTTTAAAAACGAAATATCGCATTTAGCGGTCAGCTATAACGTTAACGTTATTATGGGCTCCATGCCATTACTAGATGAAGACGACACGCTGTACAATGTCAGTTATCTATGTCGCCGCGACGGTACGGTAGAAGAGCAACGCAAAATCCATATTACCCCTCATGAGCGTAGCGCTTGGGTCATCGAAGGCGGTGATGAGGTCAAAGTATTTGATACGGATGCTGGTCGTATTGGTATCTTGGTCTGTTATGATGTTGAATTCCCTGAGCTTGCCCGCTTGTTGGCGCTCGACGATATGGATATTTTATTCGTGCCTTTTTGGACAGATACCAAAAACGGCTACTTACGTGTGCGCCACTGTGCTCAAGCGCGAGCCATTGAAAACGAATGTTATGTGATGATTTGTGGCTCAGTGGGTAACTTACCGCAAGTTGAGAGCTTAGACATTCAGTACGCGCAGTCGTCTATTTTTTCACCGTCAGATTTTGCATTCCCGCATGACGCGATTATGGCAGAAACGACGGCCAACACTGAGATGGTTTTCTTTTCAGATGTGAATTTAGACAAGCTCACTCACGTCCGTAACGAAGGTTCGGTCCACAATTTGCTTGATCGCCGTGATGACTTATTTAGCTTAAAATGGAAGCGAAAATCCAAAATTCCAGCGAGCAAGTTGAGTGATGAAGAGCGCCGTGAAAACTCAGGTAGTGTGCTCACTGGCGATCCACTACAAGACCGCGCCCAAAAACCTTAATCATCTCGACTAAAATCCTTAATGTATTGAATAATACGGCTGACCATTCAGCCGTATATTTTTATCTATTAAAAACGGCTTATAAAAGCCACCGAGCAAAAAAGCAGCCACTATGACGACTGATATCGACAAGACGATTGAGAAACCTAAAAAGACACCCAAGCAAAAAGCACTGTCACTTATTAAAACTGTGCTGCTCTACGGCTTGGTATTTGCCATTATTTATACTGCTGTTAACTGGTGGCGACAGCCGGTCATGCCAGCCAATCCACAGTTGCAATTGATGGATTATCAAGGGCAGAGTATTGATTTGGCAGCAATGAGTGCGGATAAACCCACGCTGGTCTATTTTTGGGGTACGTGGTGTCCGATATGTAGCGTGACCTCACCGAATATTAATGCGTTGGCTGCAGAAAATAACTATCCAGTCGTTACGGTCGCTATCAAGTCCGGCTCTGACCAAGAGTTACACAGCTACCTTAAGCAAAACAATTATAGTTTTAATACTGTAAACGATAAAGAAGGCGCTATCTTTGATGATTGGCAAGGCCAAGTCACGCCCTCTTATGTCATATTAAAAAATGGCGAGATGAGCCAAGGGCTTACAGGTATTCAACCATTATGGTCATTAAAACTAAGACTGTGGCTGTCGTCAGTTTTTTAGGGCTGAAATTAACTGTAGTCTTAGTCTAGCACCTCACGTAAAAACCCTATAACAGAGCTCACTGCTATAGGGTTTTTGTCTAAAAATTTGAACAAATTAGGACATAAAACGCTGTGCAGCCGGCATCTTTAACATCAAGATCCAATAGATAGCGCCTGCTGGAATTAAGCTTGCATACCAAGAGATACTTGAGAATAGTAGAGCGACTACAATCCCCACTACCATAGCGATAACAGCTGCCATGTTGACACCCTTATAGGGACCGTTCTCATCATATAGCTTGTCAAGATCCAGCTTTTGCTTACGTAAGAAATAGTAGTCAACGACTAAGATGGCAAATATAGGACCTAAAAATGCTGAGTAAGTTTGAATAAATAAGTTTAATCCTGCAGCAGATTCATCTTTTACCAACTCCCAAGGGAATGTTCCAAAGGCAAGCAACCCAACAATAACTGCAGCGGTTTTATACTTAATTTTGAAGATATCCATTAATGCATAAGCAGGCGGTACGACGTTGTTTAAGATATTGGTAGTGACCTGCGCAAAAGCAATGAAAAGCATCGTAATGATTAATAAAGGCTTATTATCAACGGCGCTAGAAAACACCTTGATAGGATCAACTTCACCAGTCGCACTGGTCACCATTACACCAATCAGACCCATAAACAATGTTGCAGGTAGGATAGAGTTGGCATAGATGGCTACTTGACGAAAAAGACCAACATCTTCTTTTAGTTCACGCGAATAGTCGGAAACGTTAAGCATCATCGTACTGTAAACGCCTAAAAACAGCATAGTTGCACCCCAAAATGGCGCTCCCCAAGTCCCTTCTGTATTGATAAGATTGGTTGAGATCACATCACCATATTTATTAATCACACTAATAAACATGTAAATCAGTGAACCAATAATAAAAATTGAGCCAATGTTTTCAAGCCATTTGATACCATGAAAACCCAAAACGGACAGACCAATTTGTAAAAACTGAAAACCAACAAAGAAGACGACTATATTGCTGTAGCCAAACAAAGCATCAGACACCAAATTTAATGCACCGGCACCAATCCAGCTCTGAAAGCCAAACCAGATAATCGCAGGTACAGAGCGCACCAGTGCTGGTATGCGACTACCAGTGAAACCAAAAGATGAACGACTTTGCACCATAAATGGGATACCATATTTATGACCTGCGCGACCGTTAATCATGAGCGCTGCACCAATAACCGTACAACCAATGGCGATTGCTAGCACTACTTGTAATAAGTTAAGAGTACCAACCAAACCTGACCCAACGGTGAAGGTACCAATAGAGACACACCCACCTAACCAAGTAAATAAATAAGACCAAGAGCCCATAATTCGTGTGGTTTGCGGCGCTAGGCTCTCTTCACCAACCCCTTTATGCTCTATTGTTTTTACGCCTGCCGTAGCAACGGCTCCTTGAATATTGTCCATCACCTTCTCCTTCCTTGAGAATTTTGAATACTTATTGGTTAATAGCTGTTTCGTCCATTTCTATTTAATGTTGGATAGGTGCTGCATAGGCGCCAATTTTACTGGTTTTTAGACCACAGCCAACCAGTGCCTCAATCATACGAGTAGCCACAGTCACACCATCAATCACAGGCACACCCGTTTCCGCAGTCAGCCATTCTGTTAGGTCTGCCATCCCAGCACAGCCCAAAACCACCGCTTCGCAGTTGTCTTCACGCACTGCACGTAAAATTTCATCACGAATTTTTTCACGGGCACCAGAGCCAGCTTCCTCAAGAGCAAGCACGGGTATGGCAGCAGAGCGTACTTTTCTACAGCGATGAGATAAACCATAACCATGAATCAAATCTTCAATCACGGGTACGGAACGTGGCAAGGTGGTGACCACACTAAAAGAGGTTGAAATCATACTAGCGGCTTTGACCGCCGCTTCACAAATTCCAATAACCGGACCTGAAAACACTTCGCGGCAAGCACCAATACCTGGGTCATCAAAGCAGGCAACGACCACACCATCAATTCCTTCTTGTTCCGCTTGTTGTAAGCGTTTAATCAAACCAGGGACAGAGAGCGCTTCATCATGATGTCCTTGAATAGATGCAGGCGAATCCGTTCCAGAAGCGCCAATAATGGTCGTACCTGCACTGGCTTTTTGACGCGCGCTTTCAACGATTTTATCGGTCATAGAAGTGGTCGAGTTTGGGTTCATCACTAGAATTTTCATAGAGCCTCGCTATTCATAGGTTATCGTCATTATTCACAGATCAGCAGCATGTTATATTTGTTAACAATCATTGTTAACTATTATTGTTAACAAAACAATCTATTTTTTTAATATTTGTTGTAGCGATAACAGTCGCACACTATAATTGCGTCTATGAAAATAGAGAAAACCAAACAAACAGTTCCTGTGCTCGATGAAATACCCGAGCAAACTATTATTAACTCCATCACCGCTGCGGTGTCAGAGCAACGCTTGCCCGCTGGAACAAAGCTTGGCGAGCAGATGCTGAGTGACTTGTTTAACTGCAATAGAGCCAATGTGAGGCGAGCACTCTCTACCCTTGCAACGATGCATGTGGTGCAATTACAGCCCAACCGCGGCGCTTTTGTTTCAACTCCGTCACCGAAAGAAGCAGGTGATGTGTTTGAAGCACGGCGCACGATTGAGCGTACACTCGCCCGTAAAGTAATCAAAAATGCTAGGCTGCAAGACATTGCTGACATGCGTGCTACGATAGCTGCCGAAGCTGACGCGCGGGCGCAAGGTGATAAGCCCGCTGAGCTACGCCTATCTCGCACTTTCCATATGCAGTTGGCGATGATTTCAGGCAATACAGTTTTAGAGCGGTTTTTGAGTGAACTTACATTACGTACCACGCTAATCATTGGGCTATATAACAAAGTTGGCTCATCTAACTGCGCTGAAGACGAACATCTTGGCATGGTAAATGCCATTGAAAACAGGGATGAAGAAGGTCTGTTATTGCTGATTAATCAACACTTGAATCACTTAGAATCTAGCCTGGATTTTAAATGCGCAGCAAAACCTTTCTTTAGCTTAGCCGAGCAGCTGACTATCGTGCCTGCTTGAGTATTGGTAATAGAAATGCACTTGTAGCACCCTTTAAAGCCGTTTACATTAAAAAACCTGCCAATCATTTGACTGGCAGGTTTTTTATTTAAAATAATCAGCTGCGATAAAAACTAGCCAATTAAAGCATCCATTTTTCTATACTGATAATCTAGCACTTCTGCTACGGCTTTATACGTCATATGAGCTTGCGTGGTATTCACACCTTAATAAACCCATATTAGTAAGTGTATGTTTCATTTCTTGAAATCGAATTGAATCGAATATGATATGTGATGCAGATTGAAATCAATGAATAAAAACAGTTAAATCAACAACGACTATCAACTACTGAAAGTAGGGATTATCTGACGATAGTGATATGATGCTGTCTTGCACATAAAGACAGCATGGACATTGATTGCTCAATTTATTATCGCCTTTATTATCCTAGCAGATATAAAATAATAACCAATCGCTCGTTAAATGAATGTTGTGACGGTTTTGACGGACATAGAAACGATACTCGGCAGCTCTTCTTACCCCACTCTTTTTGTCATATAATAGCGAGTGTTATCTACTTTCAATCAAATTATTACTTTAACTTTTGTAGCCAGCTTTACACGCACTTTTTAATTCAATTTACATTTTCATCACCATTCTAAAAGACGCCTTCTATGACTGATAAAAGTACTGATATGCCAAGCCAAGACTATAAAGACACCTTAAACCTTGCAGATACGCCGTTTGCGATGCGTGCAAACCTTGCCAAACGTGAGCCAGATTGGCTAGCAGCTTGGGAAGCAGATGATGTTTACGGTAAAATTCGTGCGGCACGTGCTGGGGCAACCAAATACATTTTGCATGATGGTCCTCCATATGCCAACGGTCAGATTCACTTGGGTCATGCAGTCAATAAAGTACTCAAAGACATTATCGTAAAATCAAAAACGCTATCCGGTTTTGATGCGCCTTATGTGCCCGGTTGGGACTGTCATGGTCTGCCTATCGAGCAAAAAGTCGAAGCCAAACATGGTAAAGTCGGTCAAAAGATTTCTGCAACCGAATTCCGTGGTCTATGTCGTGAATATGCCAGTACACAGATCGAATTACAAAAGGCGGATTTTAAACGTCTGGGTGTGTTTGGTGATTGGGACAATCCTTATCTGACTATGAACTTCCACCAAGAAGCCAATATCGTGCGCGCCCTTGCCAAAATTTATGACAATGGTCACGTAACTCGCGGTATGAAGCCGGTCAATTGGTGCTTGGATTGTAGTTCAGCATTGGCTGAAGCCGAAGTTGAATATCAAGATAAAGTCTCAGACGCCATTTATGTCAGCTTTGATATTGTAGACAGTGACAAAGTTGCGGCATTGGCTGAAATAGACGGCAATATCGCTGCCGTTATCTGGACGACGACGCCTTGGACATTGCCTGCTAACCAAGCTATTGCAGTCCATCCTGAGCATGACTATAGTGTGGTCGCTACGGAAAACGGCAACTTACTACTGGCGACTGATTTGGTTGAGTCGGCGTTAAGTGAATTTAAGCTCGAGAATAAAGGTGTCTTAGCGACCGTATCAGGTCGCGAGCTTGAAGGTCTACATGCTCAGCATCCGCTTATCGATGTGCGTCAAGTACCGCTTATCTTGGGCGATCATGTAACAACTGACAGCGGTACTGGCTTAGTCCATACTGCACCGGGTCATGGTCTTGACGATTATATCGTTGGTCTAAAATATAATTTGCCTGTTGAAAATCCAGTGAGTGGTACGGGCGTTTATTTAGAAAGCGCGGCAGTATTTGCTGGTGAGCACATCTATAAAGCCAATCCTCAAATCATTGCTGCCCTACACGAAAACGGTCATCTGGTTAGCCATACCAAAATTGAGCACAGCTATCCGCACTGCTGGCGTCATAAATCACCAATCATTTTCCGTGCCACGCCGCAGTGGTTTATCAGCATGGAAACCCAAGGCTTACGTGAGCGCGCACTTGCTGATATACCAGCGGTTCAATGGACACCAGCATGGGGTCAAAACCGTATTGAATCTATGATGACAGGTCGCCCAGATTGGTGTATCTCCCGCCAGCGTACATGGGGTGTACCGATTACTTTCTTTACCCATATAGAAACGGGTGAACTACATCCAAATACGCTTGAACTGATGGAAACGGCAGCACAAAAAATCAACGAAGGTGGCGTAGAAGCATGGTTTGATGCCAGCTGTGAGGATTTTTTAGGCGCGGAAGCTGCTGATTATAATAAAGCGACTGATACCTTAGACGTTTGGTTTGACTCTGGCACGACACATTTTGCCGTACTTGATCAACGTGACGAGCTGACCAACCCTGCTGATATGTACTTAGAAGGCTCCGACCAACATCGTGGTTGGTTCCAGACGTCGTTGCTGACCTCGGAAGCCATGTACGAGCGTCCACCGTTTAAGCAAGTCCTGACTCATGGCTTTGTGGTTGATGAAAATGGTCGCAAGATGAGTAAATCACTGGGTAATATCATAACCCCGCAAGAAGAGATCAATAAAACGGGCGCGGATATGTTGCGTTTGTGGATTGCATCAAGCGACTACCGTTATGAAATGAGCGCTGGTAAAACCGTCTTTAAGGGTGCAATCGATATGTATCGCCGTATTCGTAATACCCTACGCTTCTTGCTTGCCAATACTGATGATTTTGATCTTGCTACCAATAGCGTTGATATTAATGAGCTGGTTAGCCTCGATAAATTTATCATTGAGCGCGCGCAAACGGTACAAGCACAAATCATTAGTGCTTATGATGCGATGGACTTTCACCAAGTCACGCAGCATATCACCGCATTCTGCTCGCAAGACTTGGGCAGCTTCTATTTGGATATTATCAAAGACCGTCAATACACCACACAAACTGATGGTCAACCGCGCCGCTCTGCACAAACAGCGATTTACCATATTGCTGAAGCATTGATTCGCTGGATTACACCGATTTTATCCTTTACGGCGCAAGAAGCATGGGAAGTATTGCATGGCACTGATAGCTATGTATTCACTGAAGAATGGTACACTTTCCCAGAGTTTGAGCTGAGCGCTATTAGCAATGATGACTGGCAGCGTATTATGCTTGCAAAAGATATGGTCAATAAACATATCGAAACTGCACGTGGCGAGAAAATCATCAATGCCAACTTATCTGCTGACGTCAGTCTATATGCTGATGGCGCTATGCATGAAAGCCTAGCTAAGCTTGGCAAAGAGCTGCGTTTTGTCCTTATTACCAGTAGCGCAACTTTAAAGCCTATGAACACTGCCCCTGCTAATGTAGCAAGCACAGATGAGCAAGCGGATAGTAATAGTGCAACGGCAGATTTAGTCGTCGAAGTGAATGCTGCAGTGGGCACCAAGTGCGTGCGCTGTTGGCATATCCGTGATGACATTGGCACAGATAGCGCACATCCAGAATTATGTGCGCGCTGTGCAACCAACGTCAGCGGTGATGGAGAGGTGCGCCACTATGCCTAACTCAACGCCTAATCCAACAAATTCGCCTGACGATAAACAGGTGCCTATCGACGTCGACAGTTCACCTAAACCGGCTCATGCCACTACGGGTAGCTCATCGACGCCGAAGAGTCGACTGAATAAGACGCCAAAAATGATCGCTAATGGTCGCCTTGCGCTTAACTGGTATCTGTTGTCACTGGTCGTGATTATCCTTGATCAATGGACAAAATGGTTAGCTGAGACCAATCTAACCTTTCTTGAACCTGTGCCTGTGATTGAGCCGTTTCTAAACTGGACGCTCGCTTACAACTACGGCGCTGCTTTTAGCTTTTTGGCAGATGCAGGCGGTTGGCAAAAGTGGTTTTTTGCAGGGCTGGCGCTATTGATGTCGCTATTCTTGATAGGCTATCTAGCTAAAGCGCCCCGTCAAGCCAAGCTGTTATCACTTGGGTTAGCCTTAGTGTTAGGCGGTGCCGTGGGCAATTTGATCGATCGCTTATTACATGGTCACGTCATCGATTTTATACATGTACATTATGCTGATGTTTGGCATTATCCCATTTTTAATATTGCTGATATTGGCATTTCTATCGGTGTATTATTGATTGTCATCGATATGCTTTTTTTGGAAAAGAAGCGTGAAGTTTAACGCGTCTTTATAATATTAAAAGTACAATCTATTAACAATAAAAAGCCCTACTATATCGATTATAGCAGGGCTTTTTATTGTTTAAAAACGCAATAGAGTCGCACAAACTACTGCCTTTATTGAGCATTTAAAACCTGTATCATTATTTTACTATAGCCTATCCAGCCCTATATATTAGCCTACCCACTATCACAAGGCTATCTGTATCCTCTACGTTCACCAGCTTATCCGGATAATCTGAATGTAAGCTATGCAATCGAAGTATATTGCTCGCTTCTATAAATACCTGCTTAAACATCATATGTTTACCATTTAAAATCATAGCATATATACTTCCATCTTTTATGCAGTTGTCATTTATCGCTATCCCCACTTTATCTTTAATATTGATATAAGGTTGCATACTACTATCTGTCGCATAAATTAATCTAAAAGACTGGGGGTCTATACCTTTCTCCTCAAAAAACTGAGGATGAAAGTAACACTCTTCTTCGATTTCTTCATGACAGAAATAGGTTTTATATATCGGTACTTTTATTAAATTGTCGGATGTCTCTTCACCAAAACCTAGACCATTATTTGCCTTTTTAGCGACATCATGTTCATGATCCAACCAGTTGATAGGTTTATTAAAAAATACTTCAATTTTATTTGCTGTCTCATCGCCAATGGCTTTAATAGGATTCTTGCCGATATAGTGACCTAATAACGCATAGTTAATGTTTGTACCTTGAGATAACATCATTCTTGTTATTTTATAATTTTGCATCAATGTTCTGACGTTTTCACGTCTAACCATCTCTATACTGGTAAATTTTTCAGTCACTTATCTCTCCGATGCTTTCATTCAAAACAGCTATAAACAAATCTGTCTCAAAAAATAAATTTTAATGGATGATTTGATAGAACTAAAGTCACTCCATTAAATAAAATTCTTCTGTAAAAAATCCAAACCGCCATCCGCCAATATAAATAGTAACCCTGCCATGTTAATGATGACAGTCAAATAATACGCAATACGAAATTCAGGCTTTTGTGACTTATGACGCAAGTAGGTTTGTGCGACCATTGCCCCGACCCAGCCACCAAGCGCACTTAAAATATGTAATGTCATTTCAGGTGTTCGCCAGTCGTTATTTTGAGCCGCCGCTTTGTCTTTAGCATACATGGTATAGGTTATCATACCCAATACAGCATACCACCCAACAACTAGCCAGCTAAGCTTATTCATGACTGCCAGTAATATCAGTACACCATAAAATCCAACACCAAGAAACAAGCGTTTCTTTTGTCCTGCTTCAAACTCTGCTTGGGCGTTACGTTTGTGTTTACGCTGGCGAATTTGCTTATTTTTTTGCGCCATTTTTTGTTGTACAAAGCTCAGCTCTTGCACCTCTTTTGCTTGCAAGCGTCTTTGATTATCATATCTAACGGTAAAAACAACCTCTTCACCGATAGCAGGACGACGCTGCGCTTTAAACGCGCTGACATGAAAAAATACCGACTCGCCCGCTTCGGTTTCAATAAAGCCAAAGCCTTTATCGTCTTGCCATTTTGTGACTCGACCTTGTTGTTTGTTTGGCATCAGTTTTGCCATAAATGTTGCGCTCACTTTTAGATTCGCCAAATATATTACACTATTTACGTTACACTATTGGCGCTTACAACCTTTTCTAGATGACTTATCATTCCTTATATTGATGTCCACCTAACTTCCTACTCCAGTAATAGGTAAATTTTCCATGACCGACTCGCAATTTATCACACCAAATGAAGATGTACGTATCACTTTTGGCAGCCTAGTTAAGCTGCATTTTGAAGTATCGCTCGAGAATGGCACCGTAATTGATTCAACCTTTAGCCGTGATACACCCGTTACTTTAACTATAGGTGATGAGAGCTTGTTACCTGGCTTTGAGCAAGTGCTGATGAATCTGCGTGCAGGCGATACGCGTTCCGCTCATCTTGAGCCAGAGCAAGCATTTGGTGAATGGAATCCTGACAATATCCAACGCTTTAGCCCTACTCAATTTGCGCTTATCGCTGACAATCCTGAGATTGGTATGCTGGTTGAATTTGAGGATAAAGGCAAAAACACTCTACCCGGTACGATTAGCGCCATCACTGATGACGAAGTAGAAGTAGACTTTAACCATCCGCTTGCTGGACAATCTGTGCTGTTTAAAATTAAAATCTTTCAAGTGACGCCGCCGGGTGTCACAGGCATCAAGCTCATGTAATATAAAAATTGCTTTAGAATAAAATAAAAAAGGAAGAAAATATGCAATATCAAACACTGCCACAGCTCAATGAAAAAGTCTCCAAAATCTGCTTGGGAACGATGACGTGGGGACAGCAAAATAGCGAAAGCGATGCACATGAGCAGATGGACTTAGCACTCAGCGAAGGCGTAAATTTTTGGGATACTGCTGAGATGTATCCCTCACCGCCAGACAAAGACAAGCAAGGCGATACTGAGCGCTTTATGGGCACATGGTTCCAAAAGACCAAACAACGCGATAAAGTCGTTCTTGCCAGTAAAATATCGCCAATGGATTTTTTACGTGATGGGCGAACGCGTTTTAATGCCGCGCATATCAGCAGTGCTATTGATGGCAATCTTGAGCGTTTGCAGACCGATTATATTGATATCTACCAACTACACTGGCCTGAACGTCAAACGAACTATTTCAGTCAGCTCGGTTATACCGAAGCAATGGCAGCACAGCCGCTCGATGATTTGACGCCTTTTTTAGAAACCATCCAAGCGCTAAACGATGAGATTAAAAAAGGTCGTATCCGTGCTTATGGATTATCAAACGATACTGCTTGGGGATTGATGCGCTACTTATGGGAAGCAGATAAAAATGGTTTGATCGCACCTATTACGGTGCAAAACCCTTATAGTTTACTTAACCGCTTATATGAAGTGGCGATGGCAGAGATTGCGCATCGTGAAAATGTGGGTTTACTTGCTTATTCACCGCTTGGTTTTGGTGTGCTATCTGGTAAGTACCTTGATGGTAAACGTCCTACTGGCGCGCGCCTGACCATGTATGATCGCTTTGCCCGTTATACCAACGAAGAAGCGCTATCAGCCACCGCTCAATATGCCAAAATCGCAGATGATGCTGGTTTAGATATGGCGCAGATGGCATTAGCCTTTGTTAACTCACGCTCGTTTGTAACCAGCAACATCATTGGTGCTACCACTATCAAACAGCTGAAATCTAATATTGATAGCATTAACTTAACCTTAGACTCAGATGTACTAGACACTATCGAAGCGGTACATACTCAACATCCTAATCCGTCACCATAATTTTGCGCGGTCATAGATTGATATTGTTCAGCTTTCAACAATCTGAAGTTCAGGTATTTGCATAGCAAAGAAAAAGGCGCAAGTCGTTAGTATTAACTACTAATATTTGCGCCTTTTTTGTACACGTTTAACTAACCAATTTAAAGCGTATAGAATTAAACTTTCGCTATTTTTGTCAATACACGCGAATGTAACTCAGCTAGGCCTTCTTGCATACGTAATTGTAATAAATCTGTCAGCTGACTTTTACTCAAACCTTTAGGATCGATCGCTTCTAGTGGTAAGACGTAAGCGGTGACATCTTTACTATCTAAAACCTTTTTCAAACTGTCTTTCATCGTCAGCTTGCCGTAATAAGGCAGTTCTTCACTTAAGGTACCGTCTTTATTGACATACGCAATCACTAGCGGGCGCACAGGTACATCAGCATCTATCGCCGCTTGTAGCAATGTGCCATGAATACGTTTGATTTTTTTGCCATCTGTGGTGGTCGCTTCAGGGAAAAAGATAACCGAGAAGCCTTTGGTTAAAAAGTTAGCAATCTGCGACGCAACTGAACCCACATCACCGGAACCACGCTCGATAAATACTGTGCCTGCTGCGTGTGCCAGCTTACCAAAGATAGGCCACTCACCTATTTCGGCTTTGGATAAGAAAAAAGCAGGGCTCACTGTACCGACCACAGGGATATCCATCCACGATACATGGTTAGAAACCCATAGCCCGTGATGTTGCTCTACGCGCTCAACGGCGATAACCTTGACGCCAAAAGAGCCTGCCATTTTGCGACAAAAAGCTTGAATGTAGCGCGGCAGTGTTTCGCGTGGTGGCTGTTTGAATGCCCCGATACGTTGGGCAGCGCGTAGCCCACCAGCAATTGTGGTGGTCATACCAGCAATCTGTTTGCCGCGCCCCAATTGCTGTTTGATTGAAAAGCCTGTCTTGGGTTGGCTCATCTGTGTCCCTCGTAATTAAAACTTATGATTATATATGGTAAACAAACGCAATGAGTATAACAAAGTTTATGCAGTCAGTGACTACTTGTTCACTGATTTATGAATAGGTTTTGTGAGTAATTTGCTGCTAATGTCTCTAACTGATTCATTTTAGAAAGAATATTACGCTGCCAAGATAAAATCCTACTTAATGAACGCTGTAACATAAAATCATCGCTAATTGTGTGAATACGCTTTAATATCAACTGATAAGACCACATATAAATGGTTATCTGAACGTAACTATGATGGTTATTCTATTTAGATAAGCTTGGTAATTTACTCAATATGTTGAATAAAACCCAAATATTTAGAAGTGATATTTAGAATAGGCAGCGTTGCGATTTATTTACTTTATGGATAGGTGATACTCTTTGGAATATTTTGAAAGACATACCGGTGGCGAGCGCGCCATCATCGTACATTTAGACATCCGCCAAATTCAAGATCCTGATGATTTAGGGGAATTTGAATTATTAGCAGACTCAGCAGGCGCAGACCGCTTGGCACTGGTCACAGGCTCACGTGCACGCCCTGACGCCAGATATTTTGTTGGTAGCGGCAAAGCAGAAGAGATAGCAGAACTGGTGCGCGAGCATGATGCGGACATCGTTCTTTTTAACCACAGCTTATCGCCTTCACAAGAGCGTAACATTGAAGCCTTGGTACAATGCCGCGTACTTGATCGCACGGGTCTGATTTTGGACATTTTCGCGCAGCGTGCACGTACTTACGAAGGTAAGCTACAAGTAGAGCTGGCACAGCTTAACCATTTGTCGACACGTTTGGTGCGTGGTTGGACGCATTTGGAACGTCAAAAAGGGGGTATTGGTCTACGTGGACCCGGTGAAACCCAGCTTGAGACGGATCGTCGCTTGCTACAAGTGCGAGTCATGCAGCTCAAAAGTAGAATCGAAAAAGTCAGACAGACGCGTGCGCAAGGTCGAGCTCGCCGTCAAAAATCAGATGTACCGACTATTTCGCTTGTGGGTTATACCAATGCTGGTAAGTCTACTTTGTTTAATCGCTTGGTCGATGAAAACATTTATGCGGCCGACAAACTGTTTGCGACACTTGACCCAACGCTACGCCGTTTAGACTGGCAAGGTGTAGGACGTGTGGTACTGGTCGATACGGTCGGTTTTGTCCGTCATCTTCCACATGAATTGGTTGAATCTTTCCATGCGACCTTAGAAGAGACACTTGAAGCAGACCTATTGCTCCATGTCATCGATTCTTCGAGCGAAGATATGCATGAGCAAATTCAGGCGGTGAAAGACGTACTGGCTGAAATTGATAATGATGTGCCTGTGCTTAATGTCTACAACAAGATTGATTTGACCGATGAGCCTGCACGTATCGGTTATGCTAGCGAAGGTCAACCCAACCGCGTCTATGTCTCTTCAAGAGAAAACTTAGGCATGGAAGAGTTGTCATTAGCCGTGCAGCAGTTACTCACGGGCACACTGACCACCTTTGATTTGACGCTACCTTATAGTGCAGGGCAGTTAAAAAATGCTTTGTATGAGCTCGGCGTTATTCAAGAAGAAAGCTATGATGACAGTGGTCATGAGTGCTTAACGATTCGTTTGCCAAGCGATAGACTGAGACAGTTACTTGGTCAAGCCAACTTAGAGCCTTTAGATGTATTGCCATTAGCGCAAGCAACATTGCTGATGCCGATACTTGAAGAGTTTGAGCAGCCTGATGATGTGGAAGAACAAACGATGACGGATGCTGAAGAAAAAGCGTTTTCTGAATTTGAGGCGTTAAATGCTGAAGCTGAGAGAGTAGCGGAAGACTTGCTGATAGAAAATACTCAAACATCTGATTTGCAAAAATAAGTCATTTACTTAAAATACTTTGAACAAAATTAAAAAGGACGCTATTTATTAATAGTGTCCTTTTTAATGCTGAATCAACATAACGCACAGGAGAAACTCGTATTAATAATAGCTATATATCGATATATTGATGTATCGATTTTACTACTTACAGACTATATGGTCACTATTGACCGATACGCTTTATTAGTTGCGATACTCTATATATAATCTTTTATATACTGCACTCGTGATTCTCCTCTCACTCATCTTTTTACTCTTTTATCTATCCCTGACGTGGTCCACTTGCTTATGAAGTCTACCCATTCTTCAAAAATGCCCTTATGGATGGCATTACTCCTGACGCTCACCATTGTCGTTACTGTGCGTGAGTCGGCAGTATTTGTCTGTCAGTTAGCGGGTATTGAAAAAGCGGCCAATATCGTCGGCTTACTGACCATGTTTTTTATTCTGATGATTTGGCGATTTATCAAAGGTATTCCAGGCTGGCTTACCCAAGCGAGTAATACTTTACTTGTCGATAGTGGCTTTGCTTTTTTGCCAGTTTCAGCCGGTGCAGGCTTGCTGTTATTTGCTTTAGGAGATGAGCTATGGGGCTTTATGCTTACCATACTGATTAGTACGCTGATACCCATTTGGGGATTTGCCGTGTTATCCAATCGTTGGCTGAACCGTAATAATGATATGAACGGCAACACTACTATTAATGAGCAAAAATGACAGCCTTGAGTAGTATGAATAAAGGAATCTTATGAGTTTTGATAATGTGTTTGTGGCAACCTTTGCGGCGATATTACTGACTTTAGCAGCCCATGTAATTGCGCGCATATTGGCACGCAAACTTTCATGGTTACCGATGGTCATTACCGCACTAGTATTGGTCGTTATATTTCTATTCATTTTCCAATGGGATTACAATAATTATTACGCCGTTGCCAAACCCGTTTTTGACCATCTATTAGGTTATGTCACTGTCTTATTGGCAATACCTTTGGCTGCCATGAATTTCAAAGGTTTACCCATCAAGAAACTTGTCTTGATTGTGGCGATGGCGAGTTTGATTGGCGCATTATTACCGATGTCATTAGCCTATCTATTTTCTCTCAGTCACGATACGATATTAGCATTTGCCAGTCGTTCAGTGACCACGCCGATTGGTCTTAGCATCGCAGATTTAATCAAAGCACCTCTGGCGATGGCAAACCTGATTATTATCGTTTCAGGTCTCATTGGCGGGACATTAGCGCGTTTCTTATTTATTGGCATTGAAGATGACCGTGCCAAAGGCTTAGCGCTTGGCTTAGTTGCTCATGCGTTTGGCACCGTAGAAGCATGGCAAATCAGTCATACAGCGGGCAGATATGCTGCGTTTGGCTTGGCAGTGAATGGTTTGGTCACTGCTGTTTGGGTACCTATATTTGTCACGGCACTGTCTGCTTAATAGTCCTTTAATACAGTGCTGCTATTCTATAGTTAATTCCAAATAAAACAGATACCTTGTATCCCAACGCAGTACTGGTATAAATTTTTCTGGCGTGCTGTGCCTACGCCGACAGAGGCTGCGTAAAATTCATCCCAGTCCTACTGTATCGCTTTAATACTGAATTCACTATAGTACAGCTGCGAATATTTAGATGCATCGTGTATTTCAATGCTTTTTGGCAAATATTAGTGATAATAGCCCTCCTCTATTTTGCCTTTACTGTAAATGGTCTGTGGCTACTTCTGACCTCGCACTTAATAAGGTACATTGCAATACCATATTGATTTTATTAAAAATTTTTACAATTTAAATGTTTATTTGGCCAGCTTCTCAGGGCAATCAGATGTAGTAAAAAGTTATTATATGTTATAGTAAGCAACTATTATTTTTTGTATCTATTGCAATTGGTTTTGTTAACCGTGGTTCTGCGTTGTAGTACTTAAGCTTAGTGACTATGAAATATTGCAGACAGGATAACCGCTTTATTGCGCAAACCAATGCGTCCATAAGCAAGGCAATTTGCTACTACTCGATAAAAAGTGATAACCCTATGATAAATGTTGCACCTTTCATAACCCGCTGCTTGTCTCCCGTTTTACTCACCGCCGTTGCACTATCTAGCCTACCTATCGCTGCTCAAGCAGGCAATATGTATATCTATAAAGACAAAGGCGGACAAGTACTTCTCACCAACGTCAATCCCAGTGGTAATTTTGATAAATTTACTAAAAAAGTAAAAGTCACTTATTATAAAGATTCTAGTCTGTATGATGGTGGTAGCAGCAGTAATAGCAATGACTATGGGAGCAGCTCTGCAAGCAGCAGCGGTAGTCGTAACTCTTATGATAGCTATATTTTGGCTTCAGCGCAGCGCCACGGTGTCGATCCAGGACTTATGAAAGCCATGATGCATACTGAGTCAGCCTTTAATCCCAATGCTCGCTCACCAGTCGGTGCGCAGGGTTTAATGCAGCTAATGCCAGCTACAGCACGTCGATTTAAAGTGAGCAATCCTTGGAATCCTGCTGATAATATTGAAGGTTCTGCCAAATATATCGCTTGGCTGATGCGCCGCTTTAACAACAACGTCGAGTTTGCGGTCGCGGGTTATAATGCAGGTGAAGGTAACGTCGATAAATATAATGGCATTCCACCGTTTAAAGAAACGCGTAACTATGTCAAAAGTGTGATGAGCCGATATCATAGCCTGTATAAAAATGATTCAGGGCTATCTGGTAATACGATGAATGCTAATAATAGCAATACTGCCAATACCAGTAATGGCGGTGGCATGCAAAACGTTAGTTATGGCACGAGTAGCAACAGTAATAGCGCAAGCTATGCCAACTCTGCTTATTTGGCATTGCGTTAATCCAAAATAAAAATCACAGACATAAAAAAACCCGTTAAATAAATAACGGGCTTTTTTATGTTTGATTGCTTCTTATGTCAAACAATCTATAAGTACTGAGCAAAAACAAACTCAGTACTTACTGCATTTTAAAACTTACTTGTTAGCTAGTGCTTGAGTAGCAGCAACTTCAGCAGCGAAGTCTTCTTGCTTCTTCTCAATGCCTTCACCGACTTCTAGACGTTTGAAACCAAGTACTTTTACGCCTTCAGCTTTTAGTACGTCACCAACTTTTTTCTCATTGTCCATAACGTATGGCTGACGTAATAAAGTAACTTCTTCTAGATACTTACGTAGACCACCTTCGATCATTTTTTCAACGATGTTGTCAGGCTTGCCAGACTCACGTGCTTTTGCTTCAATGATGTCTTTTTCCCGCGCTAATAGATCAGCAGCGACGTCTTCATCAGCAACAGCAACTGGGTTGAACGCAGCGATGTGCATAGCAAGATTTTTACCAGTTTCTGCACTGCCGCCTTCATAAGATACCACTACGCCGATACGTAGACCATGGCGGTATGCAGCAATGTTAGCGCCTTCAAGTACTTCAACACGGCGGATTTGGATATTCTCACCGATTTTTTGTACTAGAGATACACGTGCTTCTTCAACTGTTTGACCATTGCCATATGGCAATTCAGCGATAGCAGCGACGTCAGTCACATTGTTTTCTAATGCAAGGTTCGCGACTGTTTCTGCAAAGGCTGCGAAGTTTTCATCTTTTGCAACGAAGTCAGTTTGGCAGTTAACTTCTAACAAGAATGCTTTGCTGTCGCCTTGAGCGATGATGATAGCGCCGTCAGC
Source organism: Psychrobacter sp. ANT_H56B (assembly GCF_008369245.1). NCBI lineage: Bacteria > Pseudomonadati > Pseudomonadota > Gammaproteobacteria > Moraxellales > Moraxellaceae > Psychrobacter > Psychrobacter sp. ANT_H56B. Next base: position 51,397 of record NZ_VOBF01000010.1, on the reverse strand, counting down.
TGCGATGTTACCCGCTTTTTTAGCCGCTTTCGCTTGACCAGATTTACGTAGGTTATCAATGGCAGTTTCGACATCACCGTTTGATTCTTCTAACGCTTTTTTACATTCCATCATGCCAAGACCAGTACGGTCACGCAATTCTTTTACCATTTTGGCAGATACTTTTACTTCTGACATAAGAGTTACCTTTTATTATGTAGGTGAGCATTATTATATATGGGAGTGCACAATATCTAAACGCACTTAAATTCTGTATAGCGGCTTAACAACGCCACTTTAACAAATCCGCTTTAACAATAAGGCATGACGAGTAATACTACATCATGCCTATTGTTTGTCTTTATGCTGTCTATACTATAAGTCATGTTATATGGCTACCAATAGACAAACTATCAAGGCAGCCTTACAACATCAAACCGTATCACTCAGCGATTTATTCTGCTGGAGTAGCAGCTTCTTCAGTTTGAGCATCAGCTGCTTCTTCAGTAGCAGGTGCTTCTTGCTCAGCTTTACCACCAGCTTGAGTTTGTGCGTATTCTTTACCAGCGATGATTGCATCAGCCATAGAAGTTACGTACAAAGTCACAGCACGGATAGCATCATCGTTTGCTGGGATGATGTAATCAACGTTATCAGGGTTAGAGTTAGTATCAACGATACCGATAACTGGGATACCTAGGTTCTTGGCTTCTTTGATAGCAATTGCTTCATGATCTACGTCTACAACGAAGATTGCGTCAGGTAGACCGCCCATGTCTTTGATACCGCCCAATGAACGCTCAAGTTTTTCCATATCGCGAGTACGCTCTAACGCTTCACGCTTGGTAAGCTTAGCGAAAGTACCGTCTTCAGCTTGTTTTTCTAGCTCTTTTAGACGATTGATTGACTGGCGTAGTGTTTTCCAGTTAGTCAACATACCACCTAACCAGCGATGGTCAACGTATGGCATGCCAGCACGTGCTGCTTGCTCAGCGATAACGCCGCTAGCTGCGCGCTTAGTACCAACAAATAATACTTTGTTTTTCTTAGCAGCTAAGCCGTTAACGTAAGTCAATGCTTCGTTGAACGCTTTTACAGTGTGCTCAAGGTTGATGATATGAATCTTGTTACGGGCACCAAAAATATATGGACCCATTTTTGGATTCCAAAAACGTGTTTGGTGACCAAAGTGAGCGCCGGCTTGTAATAGGTCGCGCATTTCGATTTTGGTTGGATTCTTTGTAGCCATGTTAAATGTCCTGTTGGTTGGGTTATGCCTCCACATCACAAAAACTGCCTATCTAGCGACACGCATCTGCTATGAGTTAGATGAAATAAAGTACCTAGCCGTGAAGCAAATTAATCAAGTCGCCAAACACCCAGCAATTTTTTGCCATGATGTGTGTGTCATTGGTTGATGGGTTGGTTAAAAAACTGAGCTACGATTTGAACGTACAGAATACTATATGATAAAAAATAGCTGGGCTGTATTTTATCATATAACGCTTAGGGACTGCTAGCGCTATTATAAGGTTTAAGTGGATGATAATGCATAAAAAAACGACGGTGAGACGTCGTTTTTTTAATCAATTTAGAATAAGATTAAGCGATACTGATACCGATGACTGCTTTATAGCCTCGCCACGTAAATGGCGTGACATAGCTTTGGCGGTCTTTTGGCAGATAAGGGATGCTGGGTATCCCTTCAATAATCTTAGGAGGTGAGATAATAAAATCGGCACCAAACTCGGTACGAGCGTTGCCAGAGATGGTATTTGCCATCTCACCCAACAAGTCTTTCATCATCGTCATGGAAGAGTCGGGCTCGCCCATCACTTTGATAACTTCACGCAACATATTGCTTGGGGCACTGACATAGACACAGCCTTCAAGCGGTCCAGATATTTTAATCATGCCACTATAATCATAACCAACAGCATTTTTATTACTGTTTAGGTAAGGCGTATCAATGACCACTGCCTCAGCATCAATCTGCGCAAAAAATGCACTGATTGAACTTAAAAAGACGCCTAACTTTTCTACATTAACCATAATTGTTCATCGTCCATAGTTATCATCACGGGGTTGTGTATTCAATCTTGCAAACAAACCACAATCTCTCCGATTTGACTGCGCCAACTCACTGGAATGATAAAAGAACGTCCACTTTTAGGCAAAATGATACTTTGCGGCGAGCCTTTAAAGACAAACGGGACAGAGATATGAAATTCTGGACCAAACTCGTGACGAGCATTACCCGAAACCGTATTGGCAACCTCGCCTGCTAAATCGACCAGATTGTCCTCACTTTTATCTATCTCGCCCATACTGTCTAGAATACTGCTCAATAGCGCCGTGGTCGCCGTAAAATAAACCACCCCTTTTTGCACCCCTGATATACCGATGACGCCCGTATAATCATGGACTTTTGGCTGTTGGTTTTCTAACAAGTAAGGCGTATCGACCACCAACTCATCATTACCAAACTGAGTAAAATAGTTGGTAATGATACTCACAAAAATTTGTAAATTTTGCTCTTTCATAATGTGTGTTCTTTAATAAGGTATTTATTAAAATTATTGGACAATATTAGTCTTGTACCAACTCATACAAAGACTCTACCAGCTCTTCTTCTGAAAAAGGCTTGCACAAGAACCCACTCGCGCCCAATGATAACGCTTCAATGCCAGTAGATTTGTCAGACAAGGCTGAGACCACCAAGATACGAACGTCAGGGTCGATAGCAATGATTTTTTCAATACATTCAAGACCGTCCATTTGTGGCATGGTCAAATCCATGGTCACCACATCTGGACGATGGATATTGAACTTTTCAAGCGCTTGAACCCCGCTGGTTGCCGTAGCAACCAACATGAATTGACCCGAGTCATAAGCGCGCTGAATACGGTTTCGAATGATATTTGAGTCATCGACGATCATTAATTTATACATAGATTTTTTATTGTCCTTAATTACGCAGCAGGCAAGGTGATGACAAAACGGGTCATTTTTCCAAGCTCAGTATTTACATTCAGCTTACCGTTGTGCTCTTTGACCAACGCCTTGATAACGTCTAAGCCCACACCGCGACCGCCATCTTCATCGGCATGTTCTTTGGTCGAGAAACCAGAAGCAAACAAGGTTTTGAGCAGATCACCATGAGTCATCTGACTTGCCTCTTCTTGCATGAAGCGACCATCAGCAATCAGCTTATGACGAATGCCTTCATAATCAATACCTTGACCATCATCTTGCAGTGCGATGATTAAGTTTTGACTGTCACGTTGCATCTCTAAATCAATGCTACCGATGGCAGACTTGCCCGCTGACTGACGCACTTCAGGTGATTCGATACCATGTACCACTGCATTACGTAGCAACTGAATACTGATTTCTTTGATCGGTTGTTTGAGACGTTCAGGGATATTTATATATGCTAAATTATGGCCGTTAAGCTGTATTTTCTTGCCCTGTCTAACAGCAATGTCTTTAGCAAAATCTTGGTAATAAGATAGATGCTCATCATCTGACTCATCGCTCAAATCGATTTCATTACCGCCATCGACATTTATGTTAGTGGTAGCAACGTCCGCTACTTGAGCTTGGACAACACTTGGTTGTGGTGCAGTCTTTACTGGCATTACAGGTTTTGCATTATTGTTAGCTTTTGGCGCTGCCTGATTGATACGTTCACCTAGCGTTTCAATGGTATTCGATAGGCTCAATAAGTCATCCAAATGCACGGCGAGCGGTAAGAAGTTATTACCCGACAGCTTGCCTTGATTTTGCAGCGCATCAAGCTTGTCTTCAGCGTCTGATGCGATTTTGGTAAAGCTATGCAGTTTAAGCGCAGATGCCTCACCTTTTAGGCTATGCATTTCACGATAAATCGCTTTTAGCTTCCCTTCTAACTCAAATTGCGAGCTACCAGGATTTTTCAAGATATTGTTCATCTTATCGATGTGAGCTTTGGTATTACTAATAAACTCATTAATAATTTTTGGATTCACGTTTAAGATGGTCGTCAACATCTCAATCTGCATATCATTTTGCGAGCGTTCTTTTTCTAGGCGCTGCTCTAAATAAACGGCATCTGAGACGTCATTGACGTTGACCAAAATACGGGCAATGTCTTTATCTTCATAAACACGTGAAAACTTAAAGTCTAAGAAGCGACTGGTGGTACTCTCTTCTCCAGACGCATTGTGTAGCATGACTTTATGCAAAGGATTCAAAGAATCAACCAGCTTTTCTTTGACACGTGGGTTGTATAACTGCTCGATAAACTGACGGGTGGTTCTCAAATCCTTGTCTGAAATACGGCCACGCAGTACATCAGCAAAGTTTTCTCCTGCCAACCTATCCTCACCAATAATGCCGTTAAGCGCGCGAGAATGCTGCTGACCAATATTCAAGTCCTTATCCAACAAGAACAGGCCGGTATTAACCGTTTCCATAATTTCTTGCGTTTCACGACGAGCGGCCAACGCTTCAGCATCGGTATCACGCAGACGACGTACAAAGAAAAAGACGAAAATTAAGAAGTAAGCAAAGATAGCTGCAACACCCAATACCTGAATAAGTCGGATAGTACTTGCTTGGCGTGCCGTTTCTTCATAAACTTCATTTGTTAGCTGTTCTAATGCATCGTTCATACGCAAACTAGAAGTTTTTGCTTGCTCATAAGCTAATGCCAACTCGTCTGAAGAATCAACTCTAATTTCGCTCGCATCTTTAAGATAATTAGTAATTAGTGGTTTTAGAATACTCCAATCTTGCTGGGCTTCTTCTAAAGCTGCTAATTCAGTGGGCGTTTTGATACTTGGAATCTGATATACATTCCCAGCGACATCAGTATACTCTGAACCCTCACGCATGCTGACCAGCAGTTGATCAATCTCTTTAGTGTTATAATCTAGCCTTTCTCTCACACGCTTTTGATGAGGGGAGTTTATATGCTCGCCTATACTACTTTGTAAATCAAATAAATCCTTAATAATAGATTGTGCATTATTAGCAGTTTTATTAGATATATTTACTAGCGTAGTATTACGCTCAAGAACACTTGAAGTATAAAATGTAAATGCAAGTAATATTCCAATCAACGCCAAAAAGGCAGCAATTGATAAAATCAAGCCACGATAACGGGAGTTACCGCTTGGATTTAAGACAGTCATAGCATATTCCTTTGAATTTAATAGATAAATTTATATTTACTGTTTATTTAAAGATAATACGTTCCATAACCCATTACACTTGTGGTTTTTGTAGTATCGCTTGCTGTTGTAATGAAGCTTTGGTTAGATCTGTCCCGAACCATTTGGTAGTTAGCTTTGCATAAGTACCATCTTCTCTTAGTTCTTTTAGTCCTAAATTCACTTTTTTAAGTAAATCGGGTTGGTTTTTATTAATTAAAAATACTTTACGAGCACCATTTGCCTTAATATCTTCATAATCAAAATATTGTGGCTTGAGGCTTGGTAGATCATTCAATGTGTAGCGCAACACACCTGAATCATCTACAACAGCATCGACCTTATCTTGTGCCATCGCCTCTACTGCTGCAAATGTTGTGGGATATTGTTCTAAAGCACCAAGTTGATAATTTCCTTCCATAAAGTATTCATACGGTTCTGAATTACTTAACACACCAACTCGTAATCGACTAAGATCATTTAATGATTGTATATTTAAGGATTCATCTAAATATACAAGGCTTGTAGGAAGAGGGGCATAAGCATCAGAGAGGAGATATTTATTGGCTCTCTCAGTACTATATGTCAGGCCAGCAGCTATCATGTCACGATTTTTACTGTCTAGGTTATCAAATAATCCTTCCCAAGGATCATTATAGACTTCAACCTTAAAACCTTGATCCTCCCCTATATACTGCATAAGCTCTATATCAAAACCAGTTACATTTCCATACTCATCTTTAAACTCATAAGGTGCGTAATTTGCCTCAGTTCCAACTTTAATTACTGGTGCTGAATCAGGCAGCTTACTGACAAAACTGTCTTTATGTTCCGTTACTGTTGCGCCAGCTGCATTAGCGTTGTCTTGGGTAGAAGAATTTCCACACCCAAACAAGCCCACACTCAATATAATCGGTAATGCTCGATATAATAGTTTCATCTCTTATCCTTAAGCCTCGATTTTATTCCAAATAAATCAGTTATAAAAACAATTCTGTAAGTTTAAGCAAGGTATAAAAAATACTTGATTACAGAAAATTACCTTGGATAATAATTGAGCAACTCAGTCATTGCAATCACTTTGTTTTGCCAAGACAAACAATTGTTTATATATAGCTATAAATGTATATACAATATATAAATCAGGTTCAAGATTTTTATCTATCAAGCTAAGCGTACTGAGGCTTGTACCAAAAATAGATATTATTAACAATGAATAAAAAAAGCATAAAAAAAAGCATTCAGACGATGAATACGTACTGAATGCTTTTTCAATTATGAATATTAATAAATAGAATTTGTCAGTTAATTAATCTGCATTATCTAAATCCAAATTACGGTCTATCTGCCAAATTAAATAGCAACCAAGACTCATCAGTGCAAACATTGCGATACCGATTTTCAATACCGGATTGACGGGGAATAAGTTTAATAACAATCCACCAAAGATACCTACTGAGAACATAAGCGAGCCTTGTAGCGCACTGGCCATACCAGCACGGCGCTTTTGAAAAGCAAGCGCAATCGCTGAAGCGTTGGGCTGTGTCAAACCTAGACCTGAGATACAAAAGAAAATACAGACTAAGACCAATGGCAACCAAGCATCCGTGCCAAATACAATACCGAGGGTAAATAGAGCCCCCGCTGAGATGACCTGCATCATCGCACCAAAACGTAAAATACTCAAAATACGGAAGCGATTGGTCAGCCATTGGTTAAGCTGCGTCAATGCCACAAAGCCTGCGGCATTCATACCAAAGAGCCAGCCAAAATGTGTGGCTGACATGCCATAGGTATCCATGATAAGTTCAGAGGCTGAGCTGATATAAACGAACATTGCGCCCATCAATAACCCGCCGCCAATCGCCGGATAGTTAAAGGTGGGATCTCTAAGCAAATCCCAATATTGACTGAGTATCTCTTTGGCAGGACGCACATTGCGGTTTTCTTCGCTAAGGGTCTCAAAAAAGAAAAATTTGGTCAGTAATAAATTTAACGTGCCAAAAGCCGCCAAAAACCAAAAGATAGAATGCCAGCTAAAATACTGCAAAAACACTGCGCCAAGTGATGGCGCTAATATCGGCGCTAAGCCCATTACCAAAATCATGATAGAAAACGCTTTTGCCGTTTGCTTAGCGGTTAGACGGTCTCGAATCGCAGCACGGGTAACAACTGCCCCTACGCAAGCACCGAGCGCTTGCAAGGTACGACCAGCGAACAATACGTATTCATTGTTGGTGGTTGCACAAATAATAGAGGCAATCACATATAAGACCATGCCTATATACAAAGGCTTGACGCGGCCAACGCGGTCACTAAAGGGACCATAAAACAATTGACCAAATACCAATCCAACAAAGTAAGCAGGTACGGAGTTTGCCATAAAGGCAGTCGACACACCAAAGTCATCCGCCATCGATGGTAATGCTGGCAGATACATATCAATAGATAAAGGTCCTACCGCAACGATAAGACCCAGCATCATAATCCATGCGACAGGTAAATCGGCAGAGCGCACGCGGTCAGCAGCAAGCGGTTTATTAGGAAGGGGGGATTTTGGAGCAGACATAGTTAAACCATTTGATCTAGTGATTGTTATTTTATTTTTATCGACGAACCGCTACGCAAGCAGACAGTCTTATATCGCACTGTCTGCCTATATTTCAATAGAGGTATCACGTTAATAAAACAAACTTTAATCAATAAAACAATGGTTCGTTTGAAATAAGATGAAGTCATTTAAAACAATAAGCTATCTAAACTGTATTAACGGAACTGGCGCTTGCCAAATACAGTACTGGCTTGCTTCGCTTTTCTAAGGGCAAGTTTACGATTGCGCCCGAACATCATCTTTAATTGCCAGACTTTTTCTATATATAAAGTAGTTGCAGATTGTTCAAACATGGCATTGATAACGCGTTTACTTGCCAGCACGGCATCTGGTGACCGTTCAGCAAATTCAGCAGCAAGTTGCTGCGCTTGCTCAAGTGGCGTCTCACTGCAATGACTGACCAATCCTAGCTCTTTACCCTGCTCTGCACTAACGATACGGGCTGTCATTGCCAGCTCTTTTAGGATATCAGCGCGTACCACGCCAAAACCAGATTGCGTCAAGCCCATATCTGGTACTAGTCCCCATTTCGCTTCCATAATAGCCAATTTACAATCAGGATGGCTGATACGAATATCACATGCCAGCGCCAGCTGTAAGCCTGCACCGATACAATATCCTTCAAGTACGGCAATGACAGGTACTGGGACATCGCGCCACACCAAGCAAACCCGCTGAAATGAGCTTTGCCAAGGTTTGATCAGCTCCCATAGCGCAAAAGCTTGGTTTTTTGGGTGGTTTAAGTCGCCCAAATCGATACCTGCGCAGAAGGTGCCTTCAGCGCCATTTAAAATCACCGCACGTATCGTTTTGTCTTTACTAATGCGTGCTGCCACTGCTATCAACTCTTCGACCACTTTGAAGCTCATGGCGTTTTTTTTCTCAGGTCGATTGATTGTCACGGTTAAAATATCATCAGTCGCGCTAACTTGTAGTGTTTCATACTGGTAGGTGGCGATAGTGTGCATAATCATCCTTAATAATTGAAATAATAGCTTATATATAGAGTGATATTAACAGCCTTGCCTATCTCCTACCTTATCAATAACTGACTGCCACGATATCGTTACCTCTTAGTATCATAAAACTTTTCCTTAAATCATTTTCCAAGTCATATCGTTCTCACTTAGACGATGGTAATTAAGCTGCGGATAAGCAGACAAATCAAGCGTTTGTAGATTGTTCAAAGCGGTTAATAAAGCCTCATAATAAGGCGCTAACATTGCAAACTGTGCAGGCGTGGTATGCTGGATATTTAATAAACACTTATCTTCTAAATCTTGGCTGGCTTGGCGCAGTTGTGGCACGCCCGTATAACGACTGCCGCCCAATATACGATGAGCGATTTGCGCGAGCATACTGCGATTGTGTGTCTCCCATGCTTGCGTCAATGCTTGTTTTTCCTCATTAATGGTATCAAGCATCATAATGATTAGCTTGGCAGCAAGATCTGGCTTATTGGCTGATCGCGTCAATGCATCTTGCCAATCTAGAATATCCAAGGTATTAAATACAGAGGCATTTAAGTTATTGTCGTTTTGCAAATACACAGTACTGACTGATAGTTCATCTTTATTATCATCGAGCGTTTGAATAGAACGCGTACCAAATACCGCCTGCCCTTGTTCTTGAAAACGCAGGTTTTCATAGCGTGGCTGCGTTTCGCGCAGGTTTTCACGCCGATAGTCTTCACGTGGTTGACTGTCACGCAGGTAGTCATCACGGATTTTTTTCAGTGACAGAGGTCGCTTCACTCTTTTCTCATTGCTCATCTTGGTAGGTTTATAACTCTGAACCTGCTCGCTTCGAATCATTTGATAGGTAGGCGGCGCTGCATTTTTAGGCGCAGATGAGGAAGGTTGCAGCATCATATTTGGTACATCAGAATTTTGAGCGTCAATGGTTTTTGACTCTAATACTTGTAAGTCACCTGCTATGCCAAGATTTTGTGGATGCTCATCATTTTCTGCCGTTAATGGTGATGACGAGGCATTACGTCCAAGCCATTTTTGTAATACTTGTAGCAGCTGCGGCTGGCTAATAGGCTTACCAACATAATCATTGATACCACTAGCGACTAATTTATCCCGCTCGTCTGCCAGCCCATGTGCAGTCAGTGCAATAATGGGAATATGACTATCTGCTGCTTCAATCTTACGGATTTGTCGCGCCGCCTCATGCCCTGACATACGTGGCATTTGAATATCCATAAAGATAAGATCGATCCTATCTTTAGTTTGTGCGTTACCCTTTTCTTCTATCGTTACGTCTTCGATATGTAACGTGCTAACCGCTGATTTACTGACATCATCTCGCGTGACCGCTTTTGAGATTTGAGTTTTTTTCGACAGGCTTTGTTTTTCAGTTTTGGTGGCTTTGATATTTTTCGCTTGCTGTTTACTGATTAGCTCTATCGCATCAAATCCGTTACTGGCCGTAATAACATGAATACCAAGCTCGCTCAGCAGCGCATCAAGCACCAGTAAGTTTGGCAAATGATCGTCAACTGCCAATACGGTAACGCCTTTCCAACGTGGTTCTGCCATACCAGTAGGTACACTACGCTTTTGCGTATCTAGCATCGCATATAACTGTCTCTTGTCTAATGGCTCATACAAGATATTGGCATGGTAACGATTGAGTAGTGCTTGATCAGCGGCAACCTGATAACCAAAGACGGCCAGTTTACCTTGATAATGTAGACGGATTTGCTTAAGCAGCGCCATCATATCGTCTTGGGTATCATCATCAACGATGACCCAGTCCCAATAATTACCACGCTCTTTTAACGATTCAAGCAAACCTGGCAAAGAATTGGCTTGGGTTAGCTTAATAGGCAAATGATGCAGACTAGCTTTCAGTACTTGTATAGACGCGGTATGATTAATCCAAATAAGGACATTAAACTCATCGGTTGCACTTGCCAATGGTGCCAATACGGGCAGCTCAATGGTTTGTCCTGTCGCTGCCTCTACCACATCAACATGGGCTGGCATACGAAACCAAAACGTCGCGCCTTGATTGGAAATATTCTCTTGCATATTGTCATAAAAACCAATATCGCCGCCCATCAGCCGTGTTAATTGTTTAGAGATGACCAGTCCCAATCCTGTACCACCATACTGACGCGTGATGGATGGGTCTCCTTGACTAAAGCTTTGAAAGAGCATTTTTTGATCAGACAGCGAGATGCCTTTACCACTGTCTTGCACGCTAATCATCAAATAATTGTCTTGATAGTCATCTAAACTGACGCGCACCACCACGTCACCGCTATCAGTAAATTTAATCGCATTACCAACAATATTGGTTAGTACTTGTTTGAGGCGCAGCGCATCACCATTGATACGCATTGGCACATCGTTGTAAAACAATACCGCCATGCGCAGACCTTTTTCTGCAGACACTGGCGACAGCATATCGACCACATCATAGATAGTGTCATAAAGATCAAACTCATGTCGATCTAGTACCAACTTGCCCGCTTCGATTTTAGAGAAATCAAGTACATCATTGACCAATGCCAATAAGTGCGCAGACGATTTGCGGATGGTTTGTACATACAAGTCTTGCTCAGGATTGAGCTCACCGTGACGCGCGAGCAAATTAATAAAACCATCAATACTATTGAGCGGCGTACGCAGCTCATGACTGATATTGGCTAAAAACGCTGATTTGGCTTGGCTGGTTGAGATTGCCGCATCACGCGCATTACGAATAGAGATGTTTTGCATCTCCATCTCATCAAAAGCCAGACGCAAATCATCTTCGGTCTGCTCCGCATGCTCTTTCAGCTCTTGAAAACTGACATACAAACGACGTAATGTTCTCACCAAGTCTTGTTGTAATAGATTTAGCTCACCATTCGATTCAACAGGGATAGGCTGATAAAGATTATCGACGTGAGTACGCTGTAATTGCAGCCGCAGCTCATAAATCGGCGCAATCCAACGTTTTGAATAAATGTTTAAACTTAGTAGTAGAATTAATAACGTAAACAAACCGGTAATCACCAATGCCATAGCGATACGATAGCGCGCAATATAAAGCGGCTCACTATCCATATCGACTAATAACCACAGTGTCTGACCCTCAAATTCACCTAATATACTGCCGTAAGCGGTACCGATAGGAGTGGATTTTTGCGCTAAAAAACGCTCTGATGGATCGATTGCAGGCCACGCCTCTTCCGTACCATAGCCAACTGTCGCAAGTATGTCGTTACTCTGATTGACAATAGCGATACGCTGAACATGTTGCTCTGCCCGCATACGCCTGAGTTTATCTTGGATACCTTCTAACTTTGCAATCGCAGCTTTCGAGACTTTATTATTATTGTCATTAGCGTTTTCATTATTATTTTCTGAAGTCTGTATCTTGGCAGCATCTTGCTCTAATAGCTCAGGTATTATCTCTGTAATCGTAGGTGAATAGCGGATAAGTACCGCCTCAGCCAACACTGCTTGCTCTGAATTACTGGCACGCATGGTTTCATAAAACACCAAGATACCGCCCACTGCTGCGAGTAAACAGATGGGCAAAAATACCAATATGACCAGCTGACCATAGGCACTACTGGTATCAAAACGTTTTTTGTAAGCCATACTGGGCACCATCTCCACTACTGTTTTTGTTACTGGCATTTTACAATGCTTTTACTGACCGCTTAGGTATCATTTATTAACGACTATATAGCTTGTGATTATCTTAACAGGATTCCATTAGCCGCTGTTAGACAATCATCGATAAAGCTATCTGCGTTAAGCGCCATCAAAAACAAGATGATACAATGTCGCAAATTTTTATTTTCCATAATAAATACCTGACAGTCACGATGTATTGACTTATTATTGACGCATTTATAAAAACATGGTTATTTAACACTTTAATACCATAATCTTATCAAATAATAAAAACGCTGCCGTTACCTCAAAGTATTGCCGAATATATAGCACTTTACTATAGCGTTAAACTACTTTAAAAATAGATACTATTAAGGATACTTTATGTCCGCTACAGCTCAGTCAAACGCCAATTTTATTACTCAAATTACTGACCTTGCTGATTGCGTCGGTCAAACGCCGTTAGTCAAATTGCAGCGCTTACCTGAACAAGAGCAGATTGACAATGGTGCTATCATGCTAGCCAAGCTTGAAGGTAATAATCCTGCTGGTTCTGTCAAAGACCGCCCTGCTTTTAATATGATTTATCAAGCGGAGCTACGCGGTGATATTAAGCTAGGTGACATGTTGATTGAGGCAACCAGTGGCAATACTGGTATTGCATTAGCCATGGTAGCGGCGATGCGTGGCTATCCGATTACCTTGTTTATGCCAAGCAACTCAACCCAAGAGCGTAAAGATGCCATGACGGCTTATGGTGCGACGCTGATTGAGGTAGAAGAAGGGATAGAAGCCGCGCGCGACATGGCATTACAAATGCAAACGGACGGTAAAGGTATTGTCTTAGATCAGTTTAATAATCCTGATAATAAACAGGCGCATTATCTGACTACAGGTCCTGAGCTGTGGGCGCAAACAGACGGTAAAATCACACATTTTATCAGCTCTATGGGTACCACAGGCACCATTACCGGCGTGGCACAATATTTAAAAGAGCAAAACCCTGATATACAAATCATAGGTTTACAGCCTGATGAGGATGCAGCTATCGCTGGTATCCGCCGCTGGCCTGCCGCTTATATGCCAGGGATTTTTGATGCCGAATTAGTCGATGAGATTATGGATATCGATCAGCGCGTCGCTGAGGTTTATATGCGTAAGCTTGCTAAAACCGAAGGGATTTTTGCGGGCGTCTCATCAGGTGCAGCAGCATGGGCAGCCACACAAGTTGCTAAAGCAAATCCTGATGCCGTCATTGCCTTTATTGTCTGCGATCGCGGTGATCGTTATTTATCGACCGGCTTATATAATGTTGATGATAGCTTAGATAATGTAAACTAAGATAATTTATAAATCGCTGACAATGCCGTTTATGCGGTCAGTGCGTTTAATGCAGTGTAGTAAGACAATAATCAGGTAGAAACCTCTATGTCACAAGCTTTTTCGTCTGACCCTATTTTGGTCTTTGATATTGAGACGGTTGCAGATACCGATGCTGCACGCCGTATCTATCCGCAATTGGCTAAGCTCAATGATGCAGATACACTCAGTGCGTTAACTGCCATTCGTATACAAGAAGTCGGGCATGATTTTATGCGTTTGCCATTACAGCGCATTGTCTGTATCTCTGCTCTATATATTAAGGATGGTACTTTTTCATTATTTTCCCTCACTGCAGACAAATTTAGCGAAGAAGAGATTCTTGCCAAGTTTTTTCGCGCCTTTAGTGATATTGCAAAACTGCCTAAATTGATTAGCTGGAATGGTTCAGGTTTTGATATTCCTGTGCTTATTTATCGTGCCATGCAATATGATTTGGCAGCGCCTTGGTTGTTTGAAGAAGGTGAGCGTATCAAAAACATGCGTTTTGATAACTATGTCAATCGCTTTCATACGCGCCATATTGACTTGATGGATCGATTTAGCCAATACGGTGCCAGCCGCCGCGAGGCTATGGATGTCGTTGCTAGCTTATATGGCTTGCCCGGTAAGACAGATGTTGATGGCAGTATGGTCGGCGAGCTTGTCAGCAATAATGACTGGCAAACGCTGTCAATATATTGCGAGTCTGATGTGATGAATACTTGGCTAATATATCTGCGTTGGCTGCGCCTGACCGGTCAGCTATCCTTACCAGATTTTGCCGTTTGGCAGCAGCAAAGCCGTGATTATTTAACCAAATTTACCCAAGTAGATGGCACGCCACGTCATCAGGCGTTTTTGAATGACTGGCTTATCAGCTAGCAATTTTAGCCAGTTGATATATTGATGAACGATACATGTAAGCGGTGATTATAGTTTTATAATCACCGCTTTTTTACTTTGTGAGCGCCTAATACCTTAGTCGCTTTATATGTTAAAATTGCTATTATTTTTAACACCTTCATTTTATAGGCAGGTTTATGCAACCCACCGATTCAAAGACGCTTACCAACGTAGATGCAACCGAACAGGCAAATGAGACGCAAACCATTACGATTCCGCCTAATAAGAAAAAATCTAAGCCATCATCAAAGACGCGTCGTCGTCTAAAAGATGCTGAGCCACTCCCCTTTACTATCGATGGCTTGTCACATGATGGGCGCGGCGTTGCGGTATACGGTAATGGCTTTGGTGAAACTGATGGTCATATCACAGACAAGCATGGCAAAAAAATCTTTGTCAGCTTTGCCCTGCCAGGTGAAAGTGCGTTGGTCAAGATTACTAATAGCCGCACGAGCTTTGAAGAGGGTGATGCCGTTAGCATCACTGCCAATTCAAACCCTGAGCGCGTGGTACCACCCTGCCCACACTTTGGTGTTTGCGGTGGCTGTAATTTGCAGCATTGGCAGCCAGATGCACAAATTACATTTAAGCAATCTGTCCTTGCTGAGATGTTGGTCCATCAAGCCAATGTGGCACCTGATCACTGGCTTGAGCCAGTAATCGGTGATCGCCTTGGCTATCGCACTAAGGCCCGACTGGGCGTACGTTATGTGGTCAAAAAGGAAACTGCTTTGGTTGGCTTTCGCGAGCGTTCAAGTAATTTCTTAGCAGAGTTAAATGAATGTCATATCTTAGATCCACGTATTGGCTTTGAGATTGAAAACTTAAAAACCCTTATTAGTACTTTAGATAGCCGTGACAAGATTGCTCAGCTTGAGTTGGCAATGGGCGAGCATTTACCAGAGCTGCCTGATGGCGATCAGCCAGTCGCGCTAATTGTGCGTAATCTTGAACCGTTATCAGATGGCGATGTTGATAAGCTAAAAGTATTTTTTGCAGCACGTCATTGGCAGCTGTATCTACAATCAAAGGGTGCGGATAGTATCCAACGTATTGCCTTGAAGGATACAGATGATTTAAGCGAACAGTTTGGACGTTTGTATTATCAATTACCAGAGTATGATTTGACGTTTGAATTTATTCCTACCGATTTTACCCAAGTTAATCTGTCGGTGAATCGTCAGATGACCAAGCTTGCTTGTGACTTGCTTGATTTAAAAGCAGGTGAACGCGTTCTAGATTTATTTAGCGGTTTAGGCAATTTTAGCCTGCCTCTCGCGCGTTTGGTTGGTGAAACCGGCTCGGTCGTTGGTGTTGAAGGCAGTGAAGCTATGACTGCACGTGCCGCTGATAACGCGCGCCGTAATGGCATTAATAACACTGAGTTTTATAGCCAAGATTTGACGCATGACTGTACGGACAAACCGTGGGCTAACCAAGGGTTTGATGCGCTGCTTATCGATCCACCGCGTTCTGGCGCGTGGGAGATTATGCAATATTTGCCTAAGTTTAACGCCGAGCGGATTGTCTATGTCTCCTGTAATCCTGCTACACTTGCTCGCGATACCAAAGCATTGCTTGAACAAGGTTATCGTTTGACTCACGCTGGCGTCATGGATATGTTTTGTCATACTGGTCACGTTGAGTCCATCGCGCGCTTTGAAAAAATATCTGCTTAAACCGTATGTAATGGCAGAGTGTAGTATTAACCTATGATTTTTAGAGGCGTTAATAGCTGCAATTTAAGAATGATATCTGCGTTACTCGCATATGCGGCTAACGCTATCATTACAGAGCCTTGCTTGATTTGTCATCGCAACATGCGATAATAATAGTCACTGTTTTTATTATTTATAAAACATAGTGAGTCTAAGCGCTCATAATTCTATGCAAGATCCCTATAATTGATTTTATAGCTGCTAAAAAATGGATTTTTTAGCGGCTGTATTGATTTATAACTGACCATTTATCGATAGCAAGCTCATGTTTAGCTCTAGCATTGTAGATGGCGTTATTATCAAGTCAAAATAGCTAAGAGGAGTGGGCAATGGTAAAAATTCGTGAAGGATTACCGCTGGTAGATGGACAAACCACGCAAGCCGACAGTGCAACTTTGGCAGCGCAACTGGTCGCGAGTCAACGCTCGCACCAGTCTGCCAATAGCTATGCTCAAATCCCACTAGATATCAAGTATCAACTTGCCACTCATAAACTCCATACTACCTTTGATCGCTCTGTTAATTACGCCTACTACAGTCATGACTCAAATCTTGAAAATGACTATCTAAGGGATAAAATCCTTGATGAATCCGAGGCGTTTTCACAGCAAGAGCTTGAAGCGTTAGATTTAAATCAAATCAATATTGATGTACCTACTTGGCTTGATAATGTTGCCAAGCGTATTGGGCAAGATTCAGTACCCAATCTTAGCGCTGCCTGTGCATTCGTCCGTAATCACATGAATACCAGTGAATCGGAGCGTTCGGGCGCTTACGTGACTGGTATCGGCATGACTGATATCTTAACTTACCTTTATCAAGATGAAGATGCCCTTGTCGCTGCCATGCTCTATCGCAGTGCGCGCAAATCGATTATTAGTCTTAGCGAAATCGAAAAAAAGTTTGGCACTGATATCTCAACCTTGGTTAAAGATACCTTGGCGATGGGACAGCTGTCTGAGATTATCGAAAGCAATAAGCGCTTAGAAGATCACTTCGTAAATAATCAACGGGATCAATTATCAAATATTTATAGCATGCTGATCTCAGTCACCAACGATGTTCGAGTAGTGCTGATTAAGCTTGCTGAACGCACTTTTGCTATGCGCGAGCTGACCTTTTCCAATGAAATTCGGCAAGCTCGCGTGGCGCGTGAAGTCATGACTATTTATGCGCCATTGGCACATCGTTTGGGTATTGCCCAGCTGAAATGGGAGCTTGAAGATTTAGCCTTTCGCTACCTTGCCCCTGATCGTTATAAAGAAATTGCCAAACTATTATCAGAAAAGCGTAGCGAGCGTGAGTCTTATATCCAGCGTGTACAAGATAGACTGAACGAGTCTTTAGCAGAATCTGGTATTGAAGGCGAAGTTTCAGGACGCGTAAAGCACATTTATTCTATTTATCGAAAAATGAAGCTTAAAGGATTGTCTTTTGATCAGCTGTACGATATCCGTGCGCTGCGAGTATTGGTGACCACTCCTTCAGACTGTTACCACGTGCTAGGATTGGTACACGGGTTATGGCGTTATATTCCTGAGCAATTTGACGATTATATTACCAATCCAAAATCTAACGGTTATCGCTCACTCCATACTGCGGTCATCGCTGAGAACAAATCGCTTGAAGTACAGATTCGTACTCAAGAGATGCACTTTGAAGCTGAGCTTGGCATGTGTGCCCATGTCAACTACAAAGAAGGGCTCAAAAATAAAAAGGACAATTACCTTAATCAGCGAATCAGTTCTTTACGTCAACTGCTGTCTATCAATAATCAGCCGCGCTCATCTTTATCAACCGGTGATGAATTAGAGGAAGTTGAATATGATGACGAAGAGCAATTGGTTGATTTTGATGAACTCGAACGTATTTACATATTTAGTCGTGATGGCGATATTACGGAGTTGCCAAAAGGCGCGACTGTGCTGGATTTTGCCTATTATGTTCATACGCAGGTCGGTAACCGCGCCCAAGCAGCGCGTGTCAATCAGCGTTATGTACCACTAACTTATCAGCTCAAAACCGGCGAGCAAGTTGAGATTATTACCAAATCTTCACGTGAGCCCAATCGCGACTGGCTAGTGGCTTCACTAGGCTATATTCATACCAATCGTGCCCGCTCAAAACTGCGTCAATGGTTTAACAAACAAGATCGCGATAAGAATATCGAAATCGGGCGTCAGATGCTCAGTAAAGAGCTTGAACGTCTATCGGTACATCCGAACAGCATCGATTTAAACGATTATACGCAACATTTTAATGTCAACAATACCGACGATATTGTGGTTGGTTTGGTGACGGGAGAAATTGGTCTAAATCAGCTTACCAGTCATATCTCTCGTCAGCTGCATCTAGAGCCTGAAAGATCTGAAGAAGATTTTGCCCCTATTATCGATAAAAGAGATTCAGGTAAGCTTGATGCTTACAAAATCCAAATCGATGGCTTGGATAATATCGAAGTTGGTTTGGCAGGCTGCTGTCACCCTGTGCACGGTGAGCCTATCGCGGGCTACATTACTTTATCGCGTGGTGTCAGTGTCCACAATCGCGGTTGCCCTGAATATCTGCGCCTGATTGAACGTGATCCTGAACGCGAAATCAAGGCAGCTTGGAAAATTAAATCTGGTCGCTATCAGCCAGTTGATATTCATATAGAAGCCTATGATAGGCGTGGTTTATTACGCGATTTAACCCAAATTATTGATAAAGAAAACGTCAATATTCGTCAAGTTCAAACCCTGAGCAATGATGATAATATTGCATTTTTAAAGTTTCATATTGAAGTGTCGGGGCTGGCACATTTATCCAAGTTACTTGCTAAGCTTGAACAGCAGCATGGTATCTTACATGCTCGCCGCGCTGTTGCCTGATAATACCTTTAATTCTTAATAGAGATTTTATAAAATATTATGCCTGAGTTACCAGAAGTAGAAACGACAAAAACCAGTCTGACGCCTTTGTTAGGACAAAAAGTCACCAACGTACAAGTCTTTCAACCCAAGCTGCGTTGGTCGATGCCTGATAATTTAGCAGATTTGATTGATTATACATTGGACAGCGTTGAGCGACGGGCAAAGTATTTAATCCTCAATTTTATACCGCTAGCTGATGATGGCATTTCATCTTCTATTGAACTTAGGAATTTACAGCCGAAACAGCTTCTGATTCATCTTGGAATGTCAGGTAGCTTGCAACAACATCATCATACTAGCGATAAGCGCAAACATGATCATTTGATCATGAGTTTTATCGGCGCTGACGACACTCAAACTCAGCTACATTATTATGACCCTAGACGTTTCGGCTCTATCTTATGGCTTGAGGATTACGGGGATAAACTACTAAACCATTTAGGACCTGAGCCATTATCAGATGCGTTCACAGCAGAGTATTTGTATTATCTTATCCAACGTAGTGAACAATCCATCCAGACTCAAAACAGCAAATCGTTTAAAAAGCAGCCTATCAAACGAGCCATCAAGTCAGTTATTATGGAGCAGCAAGCTGTGGTCGGCGTTGGTAATATCTATGCCACTGAGAGCTTATACCTTTCAGGCATCCATCCTGCTACTCCAGCGAATAAGATATCCTATGACCAAATAGTAATTTTAGTCGCCCATATCAAAACGATTTTACAGAAAGCTATCAAGCTAGGTGGTTCAACACTACGTGATTTTACGGTTGCTGATGGTCAAACAGGCTATTTCCAACAAACTTTGAACGTCTATGGTAGACAAGGTGAAACTTGTCCGCACTGTGATTCAGTTTTAGAGAATATCAAGCTCAATGGACGTGCCAGTGTCTACTGCCCTGTTTGTCAGCCAATTAATTAGATCTGGATTTTCCAATATTAATTTTTTTATCCAATATTCACTTAAATAGACCAGTTCGCCACTCTTTAACTACTTGTCATTAAAATAGAGCAATTCATAAACATATCCTTATATGCTGCGCATTTTTGTTGCTTATTGATCCACATATTGCTTTAATAGTGCTTGCACTTACATAAATAATGCAAACCATTTATTTACCTGTAATATATAGGCTATTTCTCGTTGCCGCGATATCTCTATTTCTGTGGAGAAATAGCAACAGCCATTTATCATTCTATTTATGAGTTTTAGGATATCATTATGACTGCTCAAGCTAACACCAAATGCACCGCAAAGTATAAGCTATTAACTGTATTGATAAGTGCCAGCTTAGCTTTTGCAAGTATGCAACCTGCTTTGGCAGCGATAGAAATTGATGAAACAGATTTTGGTCCCTCTTATGAGACTATGGCTGTAGATACCGTTGTCGGCAAGCCATTACAGTTGATAGCAGCTGTCGCAGGTACAGCCGCTTACATCGTCAGTTTGCCCTTCTCTTTGATCGGCGGTAATGCTGACCAAGCACAGCAGAAGCTCTTTGTTGAACCATGGAACGCCATGAGTCGCTGTTTAGGCTGTACGGTTGCTGAAGACAACTATTACAAATCGCAAATCGTTGATAATAACGTTGTGCGTATCGTCGTTGATCAACCATCAGAAATTATTATTAATACCAATGACTATGTTGTCGTTAGACCCTAAACATAACTACCATTAAGTAGTTATAAAAAATCCAATAAAAAGAGGCTAACATGACGTTAGCCTTTTTTATTTTTTAATCTGACGATCATTAAAATGTGTTTACTTATTAATATTGCCAAGCTTAGCACTAATTTCACGAAGCAATTGCACCTCTTCTGACGGCTCTTCTATTGCTTCTTCTATTGCTTCTTCTACCTCATCTGCACGGCGCAATCTGTTGACCATTTTTACCATTATAAAAATAATAAACGCCAAGATTAGAAAGTTAATCAGTACCGTAATGAAGCTACCGTAAGCCAATACAGGAATGCCAGCAGCTTTGAGGGCATCATTGGTTCGTGCCACACCTTCTGGCGCATCACCCAATATCAAAAACATATTCTTGAAATTAATTTCGCCGCCGACGATAAAAGCAACAATGGGCATGATCACGTCCTCTACTAAAGACTTTGTGATCGTAGCGAATGCTCCACCGATGATCACACCGACGGCCAGATCCATCACATTACCTTTTAAAGCAAATTCTTTAAACTCAGATACCATACTCATGATTTATCTCCTCAAAAATCTTATTGACCATAAGATAAGCGTATAAATGATGCATCCAACTTGGGATTTTAATAATAACCGTAAGATTACTCGTTTTTTTAGTAAGTGATATCCGACTATTGTCTTTTTATTCTATATAAAATGCAACACAAAAAAAAGCAGCATAGAATAGTTGGTATACCACTATTCTATGCTGCTCACTAGATATCTTTAATGCAGAACCAAATAATGGATAACCACTATTTATTGTTCAATATTACGCACCTTTCTTACGACCATAACGTTTACGCTCACTTTCAGTCAAATAGCGCTTACGAATACGTATTGCTTTTGGCGTTACTTCTACCAATTCATCATCTTGAATGAATTCAAGTGCTTGCTCAAGCGTAAACTTAACCGCTGGAGTCAGTGTCAATGCTTCATCAGTACCACTAGCGCGAACGTTGGTTAACTGCTTACCAGTCGTCGGGTTCACTGCCATGTCATCATTACGTGAGTTAAGACCAATAATCATACCTTCGTACACTTCAAGCTGTGGCTCAGCAAATAATTTACCGCGTTTTTGTAGGTTAAATAAAGCAAAACCTAAGCAAACACCTTTCGCCATAGAAACCAAAACACCGTTTGAGCGAGCACCAACCTCACCAACTTTCTGTGGACCATAATGTGAAAAGCTTGAAGTCATGATACCTGTACCTGAAGTCAGGGTTAAGAACTCAGAGCGGAAACCAATCAAACCACGGGCAGGCATTGTCGCTTCGATACGCATACGACCTTTACCATCAAGCTCCATATTGGTCATCTCGCCTTTACGCAAGCCAACCTGCTCCATGATAGGACCTTGATGCGCATCTTCGATATCGAAGACAACATTTTCATACGGCTCTTGTAGCTTACCATCAACTTCTTTGACGATAACTTCTGGACCTGAAACGCCCATCTCGAAACCTTCACGGCGCATGTTTTCGATCAATACAGATAAATGCAACTCACCACGACCTGATACTTTAAATTTATCAGGAGATTCTGTATCTTCTACACGTAATGCTACGTTATGAATCAATTCACGCTCAAGACGCTCACGAATATTACGTGAGGTCACAAACTTACCATCACGACCAGCAAAAGGTGAGTTATTTACTTGGAAGTTCATAGAAACGGTAGGTTCATCAACCGTTAATGCTGGTAATGCTTCGACAGCACTAGGATCACAAATCGTATCTGAGATATTAAGCGAATCAATACCAGTAATACAAACGATGTCACCAGCTTGTGCATCTTCAACATCAATACGATCAAGACCATGATAGCCCATGATTTTTAGGATACGGCCATTACGGGTATTGCCATTTTTATCAATGACAGTTACTTGTGTATTGGTTTTTACTTTACCACGCTGAATACGACCAATACCGATAACACCAACGAAACTATTGTAGTCAAGACTTGAGATTTGCATACGGAATGGTGCATCTGCATCAACCTGTGGAGCCTGTACAACATCAACGATAGTTTTGAACAGTGGCGTCATGTCATCAGCTAAATCATCAGCTTCTAAACCTGCAATACCATTCAATGCTGAGGCATATACCACTGGGAAATCAAGCTGCTCATCAGTCGCACCCAGATTATCGAACAAATCAAAAATTTGATCCATTACCCAATCAGGACGTGAACCAGGACGGTCAATTTTGTTGATAACAACAATAGGCTTTAGACCTTGCTCGAACGCTTTTTGCGTTACGAAACGAGTTTGTGGCATTGGACCATCAACAGCATCAACTACTAGAAGTACACAGTCAACCATAGACATTACACGTTCAACTTCACCACCGAAATCGGCGTGACCAGGGGTATCCACAATATTAATACGATACTCAGTACCGTCAGTGTTATCTGTCCAACGAATGGCTGTATTTTTCGCCAAAATAGTAATACCACGTTCTTGCTCAATATCACCTGAATCCATTGCACGCTCAGCAATATTTGCACGGTCGCCAAAAGTACCAGACTGATGTAATAGCTTATCAACCAAAGTTGTTTTACCGTGATCAACGTGGGCAATAATTGCAATGTTACGCAGGTGTTTGATATCGTTCGCCATATAAAATGCTCGTTTCGTCTTAAAAAAATGCAGTAGCAGTAAGCACCGCTGGATAAACTTTTGCCATTAACCAGATAAGTAGTATTACGCTATGATTAAACAACCATACAATAGGTACAGCTAGATAATTAATAGAAGTAAAACATAGACTTATGGTGATGAATCCATCGTACAGATAGCTATGCTAATTACACTTTGTCAGTTTACAAAGTGTTTGGGTGGCTAGTATAGCATTATTAAATCATAAATTTATGTAATAACTTACTTTTCTCGATACATAAATAAAAAAAAGCCACCCATTGGATGACTTTTTTTGTAACTAATTAGCTTCTTACATAACTAGTAGCTATTACTTATTGAACAACCATATCTTTAGTTTGTTCAACAGTCATTGTTTTGTCACCAGTGATGATGGCATAAACACGACGGTTCATAGCACGACCTTCTTCAGTGTTGTTGTCAGCGATTGGTTGATCATAACCATAACCAACGGTTGATAGACGGTTTGGAGCAATACCAAATTCGTTAGTCAACATAGATTTCACAGCAACAGCACGGGCTTCAGACAGACGTTGGTTATAACGTGCTGATGGACCAGTTTTAGAAGCATGACCTTCAACACGAGCGGTAGAGTTAGGATACTCGCGCATCTTCTCTGCTACTTTAGCGATTTCAGGTTTGTACTGAGTTTTGATAGCTGATTTATCGTTATCAAAGAATACACGTAGTTCCATTTTCAATTCATCAGTAATATCTACTGGTACTGGACAACCGCGCTCATCTACAACAACATTCATTGGAGTACCTGGGCAAGCATCGATGCTATCAGGTACGCCATCGCCGTCTGAATCAAGATCAGATTCTACAACAACGATTGGTGGAGTCTGAACGTTAGGCTCTTGCATCGGTGGAACAGCTACTGCAGGTGCTAAATGACCACCAAGTACCACTTCTAGACCGGCCAAAGCCATGCCTTCCCACCAGTTTTGATCAAAGTTATGAATCGCACGAGCTTCACCACGTAGGCTTAGCGCGTTGTTGATACGATACATAGCACCTAGACCTAGGTTACCGATTGTATCTTTAGTGCTTGTAACTTCAGTACCAGCTGCGTCTTCGATTTCAATTTTAGATTGACCAGCACCAACCAAGACATACGGTTTGAATGCGTTATCAGTATAACCAGTAAATTGCTCAGTACCGATCAAGAAGTTACCAGAGATCATTTCTTGTTCTGTATCGAAAGATCCACCTTTATTGCTTATTGCATCAGTATTTGATACACCATACTCTACTTGAAACTGAGTAGATGGAGTCAATTCAATACCTAGCGCAGCACCAGTATAAAGACCATTTTCTTTATAAAAGTTTTCGGTGCCATCATTATAGTTTTGTAATAATTCGCGCTGCTCGTCGTCAGCACCTTCGCTGTAATGATAACCAAGTAGTAATGGGCTGATAGTTACGCCAGCGTTAGCTGCTAGTGGGGCTGCTGTGATGGCAAACAAAGCCAAAGCAATTTTATTTAATTTCATGAAACTTCCTCCAAAGGATAATTTTAGTAGTG
The DNA here is from genome assembly GCF_008369245.1 of Psychrobacter sp. ANT_H56B. Lineage (NCBI taxonomy): Bacteria > Pseudomonadati > Pseudomonadota > Gammaproteobacteria > Moraxellales > Moraxellaceae > Psychrobacter > Psychrobacter sp. ANT_H56B. Next base: position 26,213 of record NZ_VOBF01000010.1, on the reverse strand, counting down.
CATTAAGCAAAACTATTGCTCAAAAACAAACATCATTTACGAACTTAAAATTACAAAGCAAAACCAATTAAGACGTAGCTTAGCGATTATCAATTCAGTTTACAACTTTTTTCGTAAACCAGCTACACATTATTACACGATAATGTCATAACTAAAACACATTAGCCTGCTTAACTTACTGAGAGCTAACACACTTTACACTCTTTATCTTTTGTATGTTAGGTCGCAATAGATGATGAAACGATTCTTACCTATTGTTGCAACTCATTTTAATACAAGTAGTTAATTTTCTCTATTATTAAAAGCATCTATTCACGAATTGAAACATTCTTTGACAGTAGACATATATTTGGTTTATATTTACTATTATATAAACCAAATAATATTCCACTTATTCCGATTAATGGCTTTTTTTGATATTCACTATAGTAGTAATGCAACTTGATAAAACAAATGGTGACACGAACAATAGATTTAAAAATACAATAAACATTTAAAACCATCTTAGCTATCCCTTTTATACAGGTAGCAGTCCATTATGGCTATATCATATAGAATACTTTCAATATGCTCGAAGGGTTTTAGACGGCATGATGAGCATGGGTTTAATTTAGTAGAATTAATCGTAACCATTGCTATCTTAGCTATTATATTAATGATTGCCACACCTTATATTTTGACTCAGTTGGCAAGTATGGAAGCCAAACGTATTGCAAGTCAAATAGAAACTACCTTGACTTTGGCAAAAGCTGAGAGTCATATTAGAAGACAAGATTTACTGGTTTGCTTATCTAATGGTGGTGGTCTTTGCCATAGAGACAGCTTTAAAAAGTTATTATTATTCTCAGATAAAAATAATAATAACAATTTTGATGTTGGTATTGATGATTTATTAGAAGACCAAGCGCTGAACCCAAAATACAGTACTTTATATTTACGGGTCGGTGATAACCGTCACTACACTAAATTTTGGGGCGATAGTGGCAGTCCTCGTGGGCATTTCGGACATATTAAATACTGTCCAACCTCAACCTATAATCACACCATGTACCAAATCTCTTTTAATCAGACAGGCGGTATTACCTACAAACCTAACGAAAACCATCCGACCGGATGTGGTACATAATGAAATAGCAATATAAGCTAAGAATAAACTGTCGTAGCTATCGGTGCATCGCTGTTTTCATCATAATAACCGCCTGCTCTATCCCCACAAATAGCGCATCTGCTATCAAAGCATGACCAATATTTAGCTCATACATACCGTCAATTTGGGCAATCGCATGAACATTATCACGTGTTAGACCGTGACCAGCATTGACCAACAGTTTACTATCAACTCGTTTAGCGGTAATCACTGCATTTTTAATACGTTCAAGCTCTACATTTACCCTATCTGTTTTACCTGCCAGACCTGCTTCAGCATAAGAACCTGTGTGTAATTCGATTGCGTCAGCGCTACAATTAACTGCTGCCTCGATCTGCTTATCTTCTGGATCAATAAACAAAGAGACTTTGATACCTGCTGCTTGTAACTGACTGACATAATCTGTCAATGAGGCTAGCTGCCCTGCCACATCAAGCCCCCCTTCTGTAGTCAGTTCAGCACGTTTTTCCGGCACTAGGCATACCCAATATGGTTTGACTTGACAGGCTATGTCTAGCATTTCAGTCGTTGCTGCCATCTCTAGATTCATTCTTGTGGTCAGCTGCCCTGCCATCTCATATACATCGGCATCTTGAATATGACGGCGATCTTCACGCAAATGAATAGTGATACCGTCAGCACCTGCTTTCTCACACAAAAGAGCTGCAGCTAGTGGGCTTGGATAGCCCACACCGCGTGCTTGACGTAAGGTTGCCACATGGTCAACGTTGACACCTAAGAGTGGTTTTTTTGAAGTATTTTGTAGATTTTGCTCTAATGTAGTCGGCAAAATCTGCGCTGTATCCGTCATAAAAAATCCTTTTATTAATAGTTAGATCATTTACTAAAAATAGCTTATTGATGATAAGTAGTTGTGAACATATTCTATTGTTAAATACGCTTTATAGTTGATAACGCTGTTGCTGCTGCCAAAGCAGACGACTTTGTAGCGGTTGATAATCAAGCATATGATCAATCAACTGCCGATGTAAACGCGACCATGCGTTCAGCGTACTAACGGACAACCCTTGCTCTACCATTATCAAAATATCATTCCCTTTAAAAACCGCATGACCAACCATACTTTCGCCATGTTCTGTATGCAAAGTCGGCACTAAGCCCATATCGGGTAAGAATCGGTAAACCTGTTCAGGCTCAATAGGGTTTTCAAGGCTGTCTTGATGTAACGTCAGTGAAAATCCCAACTCATCAAATAGATAGCTCTCAAACTGGCGCAAGCACAGACGTAGCTCGTCAGCGGTTAGGGGGTTTTTGAGCGCATCTAGGCTATTTTGATAATGTTGCCATAATATGGGCATAGGATCTTCAGTAGGCAACAATCGCCACAATATCTCGTTCAAATACAAGGCCGCATATTGATGCTGACCTGTAATGCTTTCTTGATGTCGTATATCTACATTTGCGGCATTATCATCTTGGACAGCTTGTGTATGGACTGAACTAAAAGAGGCTATATTGATTTGACTGAATGTTTTGAGATCACGTTTGCCAGTAGCAAAGAGTTGTAAAGGCATAAATAGTGGCGCGCCTTTTTTACCAATACCATGTATCACCCCATGCTGCTGAGAAAATAAATAATATAAGGCGCGCTTTTCTTGATAAGGGCGCTGATGTAATAAATAACCGATTAACGCTTCGTTACGCATGATTATTACCTCAGCTATAGTTCACTCAATATAAAAGAGAGTGGCTATTAATATTTTTAATAGCCTAAACTGGTCAAAGCTCGCTCGTCATCCGACCAACCGCGCTTAACTTTTACCCACAGCGTTAACATGATTTTTTTATCAAACAGCTGCTCCATATCTTTACGAGCATCCATACCCACTTGTTTGATACGTTGCCCTTTGTCACCAATCACAATCGCTTTTTGCCCGCTACGCTCGACATAAATAGTGGCATCGATAAAGGTACAGGCTTTACGTGGACGACCAGTTTTTGGGTCAGTATGAGCCGCTTCATCTTTAAAGCCGTCAATTTGTACCGTTAAATCGTAAGGTACTTCATCACCGGCACTGCGCATGATTTTTTCACGAATAATTTCACTGGCTAAGAAACGCTCTGAGCGATCAGTGATTTGTTCTGTATCATAAATTGGCGCAGCGACTGGCAAATGTGATGCGATTACTTCTTGCAGACGATCCAAGTTTTGATTCTTCAATGCAGAAACGGGAACGATATCAGCAAAATCAAAACTATCATTAAAGGTTTCCATTAACGGTAAAACACTGCCTTTATCTTTTAAGGTATCGGCTTTATTAATCACTAAAACCACATTTAAATTGGTATCACCAAGCTTTTGTAGAACCAGTAAATCATCGTCACGCCATTGATCAGAATCAACGACAAACAATACTAAGTCTACATCTACCAATGCAGAGACGGCCGCTTTATTCATGCGTTCATTGATAGCACGTACTTCGTTGCGGTGAATACCGGGGGTATCGACAAATACTGCCTGCATCTCATCATTAGACAAGATACCATGGATACGATGACGCGTCGTTTGTGGTTTACGTGAGGTGATGGACAGCTTTTGACCCAATAAATGGTTCATCAGCGTTGATTTGCCGACATTTGGACGACCAACAATGGCGACATAGCCAGTTTTAAAACCTTCAGCAGCAAGCGCGCCATTATTTGGTGAAAAGAAATCTTCGATTGCTGAATCGTTATCTACTGCATTGTTTTCTGTTTCGTTGATTTCTACTTCACTCATGTCTACTGCATTGTTTGTACTTATATTTAGGTCAGTATTTTCGGTCATATTTGTGGCATTATCTTCATTATTTAATGGCAAGTCAGTATGATTGCTCATAGGGTAATCCTGTGGGGTTTGTCATCAGTTAAACTGCTGTATGCGCATATGACATAAATAGCAGCACTGTTATCAAGTTAAGAATATTTGATGTTGCAATACTAATTCGTTAAAAAATGAGCATTTTTAAAATATAGAAATGATAGTGTTGAAGGCATTACTATCAAGTCAGCAATATAAAATCAGGGTAATTTTACAAAAGCCATTAGCTGCGTTTTTTAGGCACACTTGGCAGCTTATGAAGTTGATTAATCATCAATTCTGCTGCTTTTTGCTCAGCAATACGGCGGCTTTCACCGGATTCGGTAATATCAGGACAATTAAGAATGTTTACCTGACAGCGTACCACAAATATCTGATGCGGGGCATTACCGCGTGTTTCCATCAACTCATAATGTGGTAAGTCGAATTGTTTCGACTGCAGCCATTCTTGTAGACGGCTCTTGGCATCTTTCAGGGCTTTTTGGTCATTGACATTATCAATCAAATCACCGTACCAAGACAATACACATTCTCGTGTGATATTCATATCTTGACTGTCTAGATAAATAGCACCAATCAAGGATTCGACGGCATCCGCCAATATAGAAGCACGATTGCGTCCGCCACCTTTACGCTCACCCACACCCAATATTAGCTGATTAGACAGCTCTAGATTTTGAGCGATAATGACCAAGGATTCTTGCCTCACGAGTGTCGCTCGCATGCGGGTCAGACGACCTTCATTTTGGGTTGGATAACGATGATATAGCGCTTCACCGACTATCATACCTAGCAATGCATCACCCAAAAACTCTAAGCGTTCATAGTTCTTTTTACTATCAAACGAGCGATGCGTGAGTGCCAGCTTAGGTAGACTTAAATCATTAAACACATAACCCAACTTTCGCGTTAATACTGCTAAGCGTTGAATAAATTCTGAGCTAATAACAAGCGTGTCATCAGACAGGCTATTTTTTGGTGGATTAGGAACCGCCTGAGGATACTGCGAAGTTGGTTTCATGCGTGGCTTATGATTATCCCTTTTGTTGTACTATTTAAGGTCATTAAATAGTAACGTTTAAAAATATTAAATACAAAAAACCAGCTCATAAAGAACTGTTTTCTAGAGTACTGGCTTGTTATATCGTTGCTGCTCGTATTTTAGAAAATCGAATTACTCTGCTATTGTAGGATCAATATCGCCTTCAAAGCGATTCACAATATCAATATTTCCAAAGAGCGTATTGGTTTTTTCATATTTTTTATAGATAGCCAACTGACCTGTTTTTTTATCTTTAAAGGTAAACACATCCTCTGCTTTGGTATCGTAATCAGCATTGATAGACAACTGCTTATCAACACGCTCAACGAACTGTTTGGCAGTCTCTTTCTTGTTATTAGACTCTTGAAGCTGCGCACTCAAGGTTTTAGTCAGTTGATAATCGCCAATTTGTGCTGGCACAATGGCAACAATCAATTTAATAGCAACACCCAAAGCGATGATAATAAAAACGATACTCGTGACACTAGCACCGCGCTGTGTAGATAAGCCAGATAACTGTTGCACCATAATACCTCTCAACGAAAAATAGCTATATTTGTAATTGATCTAGCTTAGAAAACACTATTTCTTAGTGCATGTTTATAAGCTAGATATCATTGCATTGAATAGCCATAATATTAGCACAAAACGTTTGTCGGTAAATGTATCTATAGAACATTGATGTCATTAATCGATAGCACCATTACGTTTAAAAGTAGGTAGCTGTAGACCTGGCGGCTTATGCATCCAAATATATACTGCTTTTCCTGCTAAATTATCATCAGGTACAAAGCCCCAAAAGCGTCCATCTGCACTGCGATCACGGTTATCGCCCATCACAAAATACTGACCTTCAGGCACATTAATACGCCATTCATTGCCTTCTGAGCTCACCACTTCTGGCGACTGTTGCTGTAAAAATGGCGCATATTGCGAGCTGTTCATACCATTCAAATAACGAACAACATACTCATGCTTACCTTGAGTTTCTTTAAAATATTTTGCGTCGCTTTCTTCTTGCTGACCCATTACAGCAGCATTCTCCTCTGTCAGCATTTGACCCGGAGCAACTTCCCCTGACGAATATAACTGTGACGTCAGCTCTGCATTGGCATCAAAATCAATGGCTTGAGTAGCAACAGGCACGTCATTAATCGCAATTGTGCCTTGATTATAACTAACCGTATCACCCGGCAGGCCAATGACGCGCTTAATATAATAAATACTTGGGTTCTCTGGATAGCGAAAAACGGCAACATCGCCATGTTCAGGCGTGCCAGTATCGATTACTTTATTATAAGTCAGTGGCAAACGAACACCATAAGCATACTTATTGACGGCAATAAAGTCACCCGTATATAGCGTTGGCACCATCGAGGACGACGGAATATTAAACGGCTCAATTAAGAATGAGCGCACAATTAATACTACCGCCAGCACGGGGAAAAAATCATATGCCCAGCGTACCAGCAAGCTCTCTTTACCGCGACCCCGTGTTTTACGTTGTTTAAGTGTCAGCTTATCTAATAGCCAAATAATACCCAAACCTATGGTTAATGGCACTAAAATCAAATTGAAATCAAAATCCATACTTAATTGCCTATTAGCGAGCTACTTATCCAATGATGATTCATTCATTAATAATCTAATCTACCTGCAATACGGCTAAGAAGGCTTCTTGTGGAATCTCGACGTTACCCACTTGCTTCATGCGTTTTTTACCGGCCTTTTGCTTAGACAGTAGCTTTTTCTTACGCGAGACGTCACCGCCATAACACTTAGCCAAGACATCTTTACGCATGGCTTTCACAGTACTACGCCCGATAATTTGGCTGCCAATTGCCGCTTGAATAGCGACATCAAACATTTGACGCGGAATCAGCTCTTTCATTTTGGTCACCAGTGCGTTACCACGGTAGCGCGACTGAGTTTCATGGACAATCATAGCAAGCGCATCGACTTTGTCACCGTTAATCAGCACGTCAACTTTAACCAATTTATCGACCTGATAACGCTCAAAATTATAATCAAGTGAGGCAAAACCACGTGACACTGATTTTAGGCGGTCAAAGAAGTCCATGACCACTTCACCCATCGGAATATCAAAAATGAGCTGCACTTGACGACCCATAAAGCGCATATCGACTTGCACACCGCGGCGCTCAATACAAAGCGTCATCACGTTACCGAGATAATCCTGCGGTACTAAAATCTGACAACGAGCAATCGGCTCACGGAATTCTTCGATATTATTAGGTTCAGGCAGTCTTGATGGATTATCAACATAGATAATGCTGCCATCTTTTTTCACAATCTCATAAATAACTGAAGGTGCAGTAGTAATCAGATCCAAGTCATACTCACGCTCTAGGCGCTCTTGGATAATCTCCATATGCAGCATACCGAGGAAACCACAACGGAAACCGAAGCCTAGCGCGTCTGAGGTATCTGGCTCAAAGAACAATGACGCATCATTAATCTGCAGTTTTTGTAGTGCTTCACGGAATTTTTCGAAGTCGGTAGATTCTACAGGGAACATACCAGCATATACTTGCGGCGTAATCTGTTTAAAGCCAGGGATACGATCGACGTCAGGCGTACTGGCATGCGTAATCGTATCACCAACTGGTGCGCCTGCAATGTCTTTAATACCCGCAATAATAAAGCCCACTTCACCCGCTTCTAAGATACCCGTATCTAACGGCTTCGGGGTAAAGACACCAATTGATCCGACTAAATGCGCATCTTTGGTCGATTTAATATAAAGTTTATCACCTTTTTTTATCGTACCTTGGCGTACACGGACTAATGATACAACGCCCAAATAATTATCAAACCATGAGTCAATAATCAACGCTTGCAGCGGTGCGTCACGATCACCCGTTGGCGCAGGAATAAATTCAACCAACGCCTCAAGCAATTTATCAACGCCGAGACCAGATTTTGCCGACACGCGTGGCGCATCAACGGCATCAATACCAATAATGTCTTCAATCTCTTGAATCACCCGCTCAGGCTCAACTTGTGGCAAGTCAATTTTATTTAAAACTGCCATGACCTCAAGACCTTGATCGACCGCGGTATAGCAGTTAGCAACCGACTGTGCTTCAACGCCTTGTGCGGCATCAACAACCAATAGCGCGCCTTCACAAGCCGCTAAGGAACGTGAGACTTCATAAGAAAAATCCACGTGACCAGGCGTATCAATAAAATTCAGCTGATAGCGCTCACCATTTGGATGGTCATAATACAGCGTCACCGACTGCGCTTTGATCGTGATACCACGCTCACGCTCAATATCCATCGAATCGAGGACTTGCGCCTGCATCTCGCGATCTTGCAGCGCGCCACACATTTGAATAAAACGATCGGCAAGGGTCGACTTACCATGATCAATGTGGGCAATAATAGAAAAGTTACGAATATTGGCTAATGCAGTCACAAAGCGCCTACTAAATAATGGAGGATTGAATAACGAATATAAATGCTGTCAGATGGCAACAATAGAATACTTACTCATAGCTGATATTGGTCAATACACCAATATCACTACATTAAGCAAACCGTATTGTAGCAAGTGAAGTGCCTACAGCGCTGATTATTAGTTATAACTACGCGCAGGCACGTGAGGGTATTCTAGCAGTTTTCCACTATAAAGTAAGTGGATTTTGTCAGCAAGCCTTGGTTTTATAAATGAAGGTAGACAAGCAAGCTTTAAATCAAGAATATTTACTTCGTTAGATCTGATATAGATTCTATGAATAGATATTTATTTTTAGCCATAAAATAGGCAAAAAAAAACCAATCAAATAATGATTGGCATTTTTAATGTTACAGGTCTTGCTAAAAATGGTGGCGATGAAGAGACTTGAACTCTTGACCTCACGATTATGAGTCATGCGCTCTAACCAGCTGAGCTACATCGCCATTTTAGGCTCGGTATTATGCCGATATGAGTGACTGTCGTCAACCCTTAAAAGGCATTTTTTGCAAAAAAATTGAATTAAATTCAAAATAAGCGCAATTTTAAAACACCAAACCGGTACTGCTGTGCTTCTTTAAAAATTAGCTAATAAAGAAACATGTTTAAAACATTGTTAAAAAGGTTGGTAAACCGATAAGCCGGGTTCTGTCGTGGACAATCATTCCTCTAGGCGTATCATCGCTAATACGCTCAAGCAACCTACCCGCATCGAACGCGGGCCGCGCCATGCCGATGCCTATTTGGTCTTGCTACGCGTGGAGTTTACCATGCCGTGAACTGTTGCCAGCCACGCGGTGCGCTCTTACCGCACCCTTTCACCCTTACCGATAGTGTCAGACACTAAAGGCGGTCTACTCTCTGCTGCACTGGTCGTCAAGTTACCCTGCCCAGCCGTTAGCTGGCACGCTGCCCTATGTAGCCCGGACTTTCCTCCCCTGCATGTCTGTTGCCAGTGTGCAGCGGCGATTGCCTAGTCTACCAAGCGCGCTAGTATAGCAAAATTAATGTCGCTTTCGGAAAGTTTTTTAGCTTATTTTTAGCACTGATTTATACAAAGTTTTTAGGGAGTATAAAATCTGTATTGCCACCGCCATCATCCTCTTGTACAGGTAAGGCTAACCAATGCGCCGTTGGATGATGCTTAGCTAAATAGTTTTGCAAAAATTTTATCGTACTAGCGGCTATCTGTTTATCTGTCTGAGCAGCATTATCATGAATATGATTATAAATAACACTATGAACTTCTAGATCACGCGATTTGATCGTCTCTAAGCTAAGCAAGGTATGGTTGATACTACCAAGCCGACCTGATGTGACTAGAATAACCGGATAGCCTTGTTTAGCAATATAATCTAAGGTTAATAATTGCTCAGTGATCGGCACTAATAAGCCACCCGCCCCTTCTAAGAGCACCACCTCATAATCCGCTTGCAAATTTTTTGTAGCGCTTGCAATCACATCAGTATTAAGAATTTCACTGGCAAGTGCAGCCGATAAATGCGGTGACGCCGGTTTCTCATAACGATACGGGCAAGTGGTGCTATCAATATCACACGGCTGTAGCGGCATACTCATCAGCTGACGATGAGTAATAATATCATCGGCAATTCCCATTTTGCCGCTAATTAAATCTCTTGCGACGCCCGTTTGCACCAGTTTTTGGGTAATGACATTAACGCCTTGCTGCATCAACGCTTTGGCAATCATACCGGTTGCATAAGTTTTGCCAATATCGGTATCAATTCCTGAAACAAAGAGCACGCTCATCATTAATCCTTTCGCGTTAAATAACTACTGACCACTTTTAATAACGCTTGGCAAAGAGTGGTAAGTTCATCATCGGTAATCACATAGGGCGGCATAATATAAACCAATTTCCCAAAGGGTCGCACCCAAATGCCGTTTTCAATCAGTAAGGATTGAAAGACTGGCATATTAACCGCATCATTTAGCTCAATGACGGCAACTGCACCCAAACAGCGCACTTCCTTAACACCTTCTAAACTCGCAGCTTGCACAAGCTGCTCATTCATAATGGCTTGCATATTTACCGTGCGCGCTTCAATATCATAAGACAGGATTAAATCAATAGAGGCACAAGCAACCGCACAAGCCAGCGGATTACCCATAAAGGTAGGACCATGCATCAATGCTGGATAATCACTTTGGCTAATCATATCAACTATAGTGCGCGTACATAGAGTCGCGGCAAAAGTCATATAACCGCCAGTTAATGCCTTCCCAATCGTCATAATATCAGGGCTGATGCCCGCATGCTCACACGCAAATAACTTGCCGCTACGCCCGAAACCGGTGGCAATTTCATCGGCAATTAATACAACATTATGTTCATCACATAATTGGCGTAATAGTTGTAAATATTGCGGACTATAAAAGCGCATGCCGCCTGCGCCCTGGATAATCGGCTCGATGATAAAACCAGCAAGCTGATCACTATTTTTAACAAAAAACTCCGTTAACGCCTCACGCTCACTTTGGGTTAAGTCACGCTCAAATCCCATTGGTGGCGCTGCGACAAAATGCTGCATCGGCAACTGCTTACCATAGAGACTGTGCATACCGTTAATAGGATCGCAGACACTCATCGCATGCCATGTATCACCGTAATAACCTGAATGGGTCGAGGCAAACTGCTGCTTGGTTGGACGCTTGGCGGCAATTTGATATTGCAATGCCATCTTAAGCGCAACTTCTACCGCGATACTGCCACTATCGGCATAAAATATCGCATCCAGTCGGGCAGGCACAATTGACAGCAGTTTTTTGCCCAAGTTTATCGCTGGCTGATGGGTTAAACCACCAAACATGACGTGCGCCATTTTGCCCAATTGTTCAATCATCGCCGCATTCAATTTGGGATGATTATAGCCGTGCACGCTTGCCCACCATGACGACATACCATCAATCAGGCGCGTACCATCTTCAGTAATGATATAAATACCTTCGGCACGGTCAATCACGATATTGGGATAAGTCGGTGGTAGGCTGGCATACGGATGCCAGAGATGTTGCTGATCAAAATCGCTCGTTATCTGGCTTGCATTTATCGTCATTACATTGTCCCTAAAGCGCTCTAAATCCAGATGTTATCAATAGTGTATGAGTCACTTATTGACCAGTAATGCGTTTGTATTTAGACATCAAATCACTTTCGGTTTCGATATGATTGGGATCATGAGGAATACAATCGACAGGGCAAATAACCACACATTGCGGCTCATCGAAATGACCGACGCATTCGGTACATAAGTCAGGGTCGATGACATAGATATCATCACCCTCTGAGATGGCTTCGTTTGGGCAGGCAGGCTCACACACATCGCAGTTGATGCATTCATCCGTAATTAACAACGCCATAGACTGCTCCTTTTTTTCTATCAGGCATTTCTATTTATTAAGAAATACGCAATCTAACACAGATACGCGACCTATTTATTACCGAGCTTTTGAATAAAAGCTTCAGAGACACAAGGCGGCACAAATTTTGTCACGTCACCGCCGAGCTTAGCAATTTCGCGAATCATGGTCGACGAGATGAATGAGTAATTCTGTGAAGGCGTCAAAAATACGGCTTCAAAATTTTCATCAAGCTCACGGTTCATATTGGCGAGTTGAAACTCATATTCAAAATCTGACATCGCACGCAAACCACGCAAGACAGCAGTGGCATTCTTTTCGCGCATAAAATCGACTAGCAAGCCCTCAAAGCCTATGACGGATACCTGCGGCAAATCAACAAATACGGTCTCGACCAAAGCCACACGCTCTTCAAAGTTAAATAACGGCTTTTTATGGTGACCAGATGCCACTGCAATCACCACCTCGTCAAATAATTTGGTCGCGCGCGTCACTAAGTCCACATGACCATTGGTAATGGGATCAAAGGTGCCAGGGTATAGAATCTTGGTATGCAATTTTGAAGAAGTAGCAGAAGAGCTCATAGCAGGACCAATGTGGTTGGTGATAAAATAATAAGCTATATGCTAGCAAATTTTATCCAAACTTAATACTTATCTGCTACATTTGTCCTAACAGCGCGGCTACATTTGCAGCGGAAGCTTTGTTACAATAGCCAGTTCGACTCATCTGTTTAGCATTTATAAAAAATAACTCGCATTTAAGGGTTAGGATGAGGAATTAGTAAGACTAGAAATATAGGGACAAGATATATTTAAGCAGTCCTTATGGAGACATTATGTCAAAAAAATCAAAAAAACCGGAAAATCAAATTTGTGCCAATAAAAAGGCTCGTCATGAGTACTTTATTGAAGAGACATTTGAGGCAGGTCTGTCGTTACAAGGTTGGGAAGTTAAAGCCATTCGCGCGGGCAAAATGACCATTACGGAAGCTTATATTATTTTTCGTAATAATGAGGCATTCCTATTTGGCGCGCATATTCAGCCGCTGCTATCTAGCTCGACGCATGTCAGCCCTGATAGTATCCGTACTCGTAAGCTGCTGCTTAATCGCCGCGAAATCGAAAAGTTGATGGGTGCAGTCAACCAAAAAGGCTATGCCTGCGTGCCATTATCCTGCTATTGGAAAAACTCGCTGGTAAAATGTCAAATTGGCTTGGCACTGGGTAAAAAACAGCATGACAAACGTAAAACGCTTAAAGACCGTGATTGGGAACGTGATAAGCAGCGTGGCTTTAAGAAGGATTTAGATTAAAGCCCTCTTTCAACAGATTGGTGTTAATCTTAAAAAAACGGACGATTCAGCATAATGTTGAATCGTCCGTTTTTATTTATTCGATTACTCTTATTTATTAATTTTCAAATAACTGGTGCAATTTCTGTCGTTTGCGATTGTTGATGGGCGCGGCGTAATTGACGTACACCATGCACAATCAGACAAGCTATCCCGACCCAAATCAAACCATAACTGTAGATCATCGCTGATTCAAAAGGATTGCCCAAAACGGTTATTGCTAAGATAAATAGTAATGCTGGCTCCAAATAACTCATCATACCATAAACGTTCATTGGCAGCATTTGACTGGCATCGACGTTGGTTTTCATGGCCAGCACGCTCATAACACCGAGTCCTACCAGCATCGCAATAAAGAACCCAGAGCCGCTGACTAAACTTAAACTACTTGGGGCAATAAAAAATAAGTACGCCAAAGCAAATGGTGCGAATATCGTTAAATCAACCAACAGCCCAGTAACTGCGCCAATACCTTGCAAACGGCGCAAAATATAGTAAACAGGATAAGTACCGCAGACCCATAGTGTTGCCCACGAGACGCTTTGCGTACGTACAATCTCACTGCCGACTCCAACTGCGGCAAAAGCAACCGCCAACCATTGCAAACGGCTTAACTTTTCGCCAAAAAAGACACAGCCAAACACCACCATCATGAGCGGAAATAAAAAATAACCCATCGCGGTCTGTACGCCCTGCCCATTGACGGGTGCCCACATAAATAGCCAAAACTGGCTTAAGAATATCGGTGTAGGCAATAGCAACCACGCCCATTGTTTAACAGAGCATAATGCTTTTAGTTTATCTATATGAAAACCTAAACGCCCGCTGATAAGCAAATAGCCTATCAGTGCGGCCCACATCGCAAGCATCCGCCAGATAAAAACTTGAGTTCCTGATAACGGTGCTAAAAAACTGCTATAAGCATACAGTACGCCAAACAATACGTTGGATAAGACTGCTAGTGCTACACCCATTATTAAAGTGCGCTGCTGCACGCTGCCTTTCGTCCACATTGCTGGCATCGGGAAACGTGACAAAGTCGACGCTACAGTATTGGTTAGGGTTGAAGTAGACATAAAGCACCTTTATTTGCATGAGCAGCGAAAACACTATTTGATAGAGATTATTATCGTTTTCTAATATATAAAGCTTAGTTTATAGCTAGTGATTGCGAAAAAATCTCTATATTTATCTTAATATGAATATATTTATCTTATAGTTGCCTATATTAATAATAATTTATTACTTTATAATTTATAGTGATAATACCTCTATAGTAAGTGAGTTGTAATCATCCTCTGTTAATGTCTCTACCTGAAAGCGAAGCCCTATGAATCAGCCATTAGATAAGACCGACAAGTCCATTTTGAATTTGATGCAAGATGATGCGACATTGCCCTTAAAAACCCTTGCAGAACACGTCAACGTGTCTATCGCTACGGCTCAACGGCGTGTGCAAGCGCTGATAGACAATGGGGTGATTACTAAGCAAGTGGCTATAGTAGACCCTCATAAGGTTGGTTATAGCTTGACGGCGGTGGTGATGGTAGAGATGGAGCGCTCCAATAACTCTATGCAGCATCGATTTGAGCGTTTGATGAATGCCCAGTCGCAAGTGATGAGCTGCTATGAAGTATCTGGCGATGCTGACTTTATGCTCATGGTGAGTGCTAAAAATATGAAGGATTATCATCAGTTCACTCGCAATTTGCTCACTTACGAAAATAATGTACGTAATTTTAAGAGTCAGTTTGTGATGAACTTTACCAAGAGTGGTACGAAGATTTATTTAGATTGATAGCTGCTTTTTGCCTAATTGCTACCCATAGATTATTCTGCGCTATCAATAACTTATCGCTAATACGTTTATTACATCATGAACGTTATTCATGTTAAAATGAGCGCCTTTAAATTAGCCATCAACTACCGTTCTCTATAATGGCTATTATATATATGCATTTTTTCTGATTTTCTGATTAAGGTTATCCCATGTCTGCCGATACCATCGCCCGCACCGCCTTTAAACAAGGCACCAAACCCCTTTACGACTACGACAAACATTGGGCAAGCTGCTACGAGCCTGCGCCTTATTTGCCAATGAGCCGCAAAGAGATGGATGAGCTTGGCTGGGATGCCTGTGACGTCATCATTATCTCGGGCGATGCTTATGTCGATCACCCAAGTTTTGGTATGGCTATTATCGGGCGCTTACTAGAATCACAAGGTTTCCGCGTCGGTATCATTGCTCAGCCAGATTGGAAGAGTAAAGATGCCTTTATGGAACTTGGCAAACCTGTCTATGCTTATGGCGTGACGGCGGGCAACATGGACAGCATGATTAACCGTTATACGGCTGATCGTAAGATCCGTAGTGATGACGCTTATTCGCCGGGTAACGTCGCGGACAAACGTCCTGACCGCGCCGCCATCGTATATAGTCAGCGCTGCCGTGAAGCCTATCCTGATGTGCCAATTATCTTAGGCGGCATCGAAGGCAGTCTACGCCGTATCGCGCATTATGATTATTGGTCAGATAAAGTACGCCGTAGTATTTTGCTTGATGCCCGTGCTGATGTTTTATTGTATGGTAATGCTGAGCGTGCCATCGTCGATGTGGTACATGGTCTATCAAAAGGCTATAGCTTTGAGCAAATGAGCAATTTGCGCGGTACAGCGTACTTGCTCACGCCGACGCGCCGTCATTGGCAAGCAGGCATGACCGAAGTTGCCAGTAATGATGTCGATACCGTTGGTCGTGTTGATCCGATTATCAACCCGTATGTGATGACTGAAGATCTTGACCAATGCTCAATTGAACAAGATAAGCCTAGCGCCTCTCCTGTTGGACAGTCATTATCAGGAATGTCAGGGCAATATCCAGGATTCGTGTCTGAACCAGTGACCAATAAAATCTTGAATACTGACCAAGTCGATGAAGAGACGCAAGTCGTACAAATGCGTGGCTTTACTAAACCGATGACAGCACGTAAGCATAAAATTAAAATGCCACCGCGTGAGAAAACCGTCATTCGTCTGCCTGATTATGAGCATGTCAAATCTGACCCTGTGCTTTATGCTCATGCTAGCCGTATCTTGCATCTTGAGACCAATCCGGGTAATGCACGCGCACTGGTACAGCGTCATAGTAGCGGCGCCGGTAACTCACATACCTCTATCGATGTGTGGCTCAATCCGCCACCGATTCCTTTATCGACGGAAGAGATGGATTACGTGTTTGACTTGCCATACGCTCGCCTGCCGCATCCAAGTTATGGCGATGCGCGTATCCCTGCTTATGACATGATTAAGTTTTCGGTCAACATCATGCGTGGCTGTTTTGGCGGTTGTACTTTTTGCTCTATCACCGAGCACGAAGGACGCATTATCCAAAATCGCTCAGAAGAATCTATCCTACGTGAAGTCGAAGCGATTCGTGATACTGCACCAAACTTTACCGGTGTTATCTCTGATCTTGGTGGTCCAACTGCCAATATGTATCGTCTAAACTGTAAAGATGAAACTATTGAGAAAAATTGTCGTAAACCGTCTTGCGTTTATCCTGATATTTGTGAAAATCTGATTACTGATCACAGCAATTTGACACAGTTGTATCGTAAAGCGCGTGATATCAAAGGCGTGAAGAAAATCCTTATTGCCTCTGGTCTACGTTATGATTTGGCGATTAAAGATCCTGAATATGTCAAAGAATTGGTCAGCCATCATGTCGGTGGTTATCTAAAAATTGCCCCTGAGCATTCAGAAGAAAACGTTTTATCAAAAATGATGAAACCGGGCATGGGTAATTATGACAAATTTAAAGCCATGTTTGAGCAATACAGCCAAGAAGCGGGCAAAGAGCAGTATTTGATTCCTTACTTTATTGCCGCCCATCCGGGTACCAAAGATGAAGATATGATGAATCTTGCGCTATGGCTAAAAGGCAATGGCTACCGCGCTGACCAAGTACAAGCGTTTTACCCAAGCCCAATGGCGACCGCGACCACCATGTATCACACGCATAAAGACCCACTGCATAAAATCAGCCGTGACGAAGGTGATATGGATATCGTCAAATCAGGTAAGCAGCGCAAATTGCACAAAGCTTTCTTGCGCTATCATGATCCAAAAAACTGGGTAATGCTGCGTAAAGCCCTGCAAGATATGGGGCGCGGTGATTTGATTGGTAAAAATCGCGGCTGCTTAATCCCGCCATTTAATGCCAGCTTAGAAGGTCGTGATGCGGTGCAAGACAGCTATCAATCAGCGCGTAAGAAAAACAGCCGTCTGGGTAATGACTCGGTGAAACGTAGCAATAAAACAGCTGACAGCTGGTCAAATAAAGGTGCTGCGGGCAAAAATACTGGCGGCAAAAAGCCAGTGAGTAAAGGCAACTTCCAAACTCAGCATACCGGTCTACCACCACGTAAAACCAAGTAATCAAATCATTATTAATCTGCTGTCATACAGTAGATCAACAGTATCTACTGGCTAATGCCCAATTAGATAAGCGCCTATCAGCCACACGTTGATAGGCGCTTTTTTATTTGATCTTGAAGTTGATTATGCTGCTTGCTGAAAGTAAGAAAATCAGAAATTCATTAAGCATCCTTAAATCAATCGTTACAGTAAACAGCTTTTAAGTAACCAAGTGAACACGTAACAAACAATTTCTAACATTCTATAAAGTGAGTTTTGGATACTATATGCGCTATATGCTTAACGCATAGTTAATAACAAATACACGATGACTTTTATACTTTTGGAGAATGCTATGAATACCCTAACCAAACTTGCTACTGCTCTACCTGCACTTGCCCTATTAAGCGCTTGTGCGACTACCGCTCCTACTACGCCAAATACACCTGTTTCAGAAAGCGTGACTGACGCCGCTTATGACCGTATGGCACCAGCACCTTATACCTGTACTGATGGCAGCAAAATCTTGGCAAAGCAGTCAATCAATAAGAAGCAAGTAATGCTAAATGCCACTTTACCTAAAGTAAACTGGGCGAACCAGCCAATTATCTTGAATGGCGCTGTTCAAGGCGATACAGCAAGCTATGTGAATGAATCAAACACAGAAGTGGTCTATGCATGGCACATGAAAGACGACAAAGGTATTTTCGCTATGAAATGGGCAAATGGTAAAGAATACCAAGTAAACTGCCAAGTAGGTAGATAGTTATTTCGGTTTAATCGTTCATTAATAATGATAAATCTATAATTGTTGAGCTTAGCATTACTATAAACAGTCATCGAAAGATGGCTGTTTTTTTATGGCTGCTCTGTTAAACGGTTTATAGAAAAATCGTCTTCTTATCTGACTTACTAGAATAAGAAATTGCTAGAGTGAAAAGCATCCTTTTTTGCATTTCGCTAGAGAAGCACACAGAAAGCTGTCAAAATAGCCCCTCTATCAAAACATCTCATGACTTATCATAAATAGGATACCTCGATGCCAAAGCGTCTTATAACTATGCTCATCATTACGACTGCCAGTATGTGGGCGCTGTCAGGCTGCGATAATAGTACGGATACTACGGCTAAAAAAACGGATACAGTGGTATCGACAACGGGCTCAGCGGTAGCAAATACGATAGATTGGTCAGTTATAGATAGCGGCGAAAAGCCAGCCGATCTCGCTAATTATCAATATCCGTTTGCACTTGATAGTCAAAATGTCCGCGATTATGCAGAGTATTTCAAAGTGGATAATGCTACTGCTCAGCATAATCTGACCGTAAGTATGGCTAGTAATGAGGCGCTATCGAAAGCCTTGGATCAGCTCAGTGAAAGCTATGTCTCGCATGAATTGACTGATGATAAAGATATGAAGATGGTCATTCATACCACGCCTGATGTCGCTGCTGGAAGCTATGATTATGTATTGGCAGGGGATTTTGCAAAAGGGTTGGTGTTACCGATTGAGATTAAACCTGATGGTAAGAAGGGTGAGGTTAAGGCGCATGGAGAAGTGGTGGAGTAGAAGTTAATAGCGTGTTTTTTATTTCGTATCACACGCCATTAAAAGATATTAAGTTTGGCGATAAGGGTTATTTGAGAGTTCGATTTTGACATCAGTATTACGGAGTAGCCAAGCTAAGTAAAGCTGATATTCAGTTGCGGCGGGCGCAATATATACTTTGTTAAGAGTCTCTTTTACTTCAGCTTCGTACTCAACAAATAGAAGCTTTTTATGTGCAATATTAACTTCAGGCGCATTTATTGAGGTCACATATACCATTCGACACTCTTGCTCTTCTTGAAAAGTAGAATGCTTGATTAAGTACTTTAAAGGTAGAAGAATCTCGTTTATCAATATATCGATTTTATTGGACGACTCCAAATCATCACTTGCTATCGCTTTCTTCTCCTTTATTATAGATTCATAAGTACTTTTTAGAGTACGAAAAGCGTCACTAAAGGCAACAGTTTTCTCATCTATATATTTTTTATACTCTTCCCACTCATATTCTGCCTTACTTTTTTCTCTATTTTGTACTACTACAGTTTCATTACCGAATTCACGAAAAAAAGTTATACGATTTCGCTGAGCTAGTTGGATATAACTAGAAGTGGGGTCTATATACACACACCTCATTACTGGTTGTTTGCTAACTCTAGTTTTACTACTCAAGCTTTCCTTCATACTTGAATGTTTATTAATTACTAAAGTAGAAATATCTCTATTTGCACTCTGGATGTTACTTTCAAAGGATAGGAAAGATAGCCCTCCTAAAGAATTATCTAGCTGAAAAAACTCCTTTTTAAATACAAGACTGACACCTGAAGCTTCTTTATCAGCTTCTTTTCCATATAGTCGAAATTGATTAAGGCTATCATGATTGAATGTAAAGCAGCTAATGAATGCATGTAAATCTTTATCAAAATCTGGTGCATAGAAAGAATTTTCTCTTATACCTTTCAAATAGTTTATTAATAAATGTCCCTCGCTTGGATCATTAACATTATTAATAGTATTAAGACGAAAAAAACTTGGTAGGCTACCATCTTCATTCTTTTCTAATAAAAGGTTAGTAATACTAGTGTTTGTATAATGAGCAAGTTTTCTCTCAGGGGATTTATTGTCACTAGAATCTGGTTCAAAATCTAACTTTAATATCTCCACAATTTCCAACGTCTTATTTAATAGCTGCAAAGATTTTTTACCAGCTACCTTCAATCGTGAATCTGAAAGTAAATTACATATTTTTTGGTAACAATATGACTCATATGGATAATATTCTATCGCTTCGATAAAATACTGCTTCGCTTCATCATACTCAGAAAAACTATCTTCTAAAAGAGCAACACCTACTCTAAACTTTAAACCAGCAGTCTCTAAAGAGTCTCCTAACCCTTTTATATTACTCCAAACTTTTAACGCCTCATTAAACTTACTGTCTCCAGCTAACATACCCCCCATACCAAATTGTGCCATCATATAACGAGTCAAGCTATCAGACTTATTAATATTATTGAAAGATTCATAAGATTGTTTACGCTGATTAAGATTGTAATAAATCAAACCCTTATCAATTTGTGCACTGGCATAACTCTCATTACCATCTTTCTCACGCGTCACCTTAAGTAACTTTTCAATTTTTTTACGAGTTTCTTCGTCTAAATTTTCCATATTGTCGACACTCATACTCTACTCCCCAACCAACACCAAAAACTCTTCTTCACCCACAACCTTAACGCCTAGTTTTTCCGCCTTTGCCATTTTTGAGCCAGCCTTACCCCCTGCCAGTAGCGCAGTGGTTTTTGCCGAGATGCTACCTGAGACTTTGGCACCCAGTGCTTGTAGTTTGGCTTTAGCTTCATCGCGCGCCATGCTATCGAGCGCACCGGTGATGACCCATGTTTGCCCATCGAGCGGCAATCCCTCTGACGCTACTTGCTCAACCTTTTTCCAATGCACGCCAGCTTCGCGCAGTGCCGTGATGACTTCGATATTATGCGGTGCGCGGAAGAATTTGTAAGCAAGTTCAGCGGTGATCGCGCCGACGTCAGGCGTTTGCAGTAGCTTATCGATATCAGCAGCCATTAGGCTATCGAGGTCGCCAAATTGCTGCGCCAAATTCTGCGCTGTCGTCTCACCGACCCCGCGAATACCCAGCGCATAAATAAAGCTCGCCAATGTCGTATGCTTACTGGCTTCGATAGCACTAAGGATGTTCTGTACCGACTTTTCGCCTAATTTCTCAAGGGTAATCAGTTCTTCTTGATGCTTATGCAGCTGATAGATATCAGCGACGGTCTTCACCAAACCATGCTCAAAGAAACTAACCAGCCAACTTGCGCCCAAGCCATCGATATCCATCGCTCGACGCGAGACAAAGTGAATAAGTGCTTCTTGCTGCTGCGCGGGACAAAATAAACCACCGGTACAACGCGCCAACGCTTCATCTTCTGGCAGTACCACAGGTGAGTCGCATACTGGACAGGTCGACGGTAGCTGTACCGGTTCTGAATCTGCGGGACGTTGCTCATGCCAGACGCGAGTGACTTTTGGGATGACATCGCCCGCCCGATGGACGCTGACCATATCTCCTGCACGTACATCCAATCGTTGAATCTCGCCAAAGTTATGCAGGGTAACGTTGCTCACGGTCACGCCGCCGACTTTGACGGGTTGCAATTTACCAACTGGCGTAATCGCGCCAGTACGTCCGACTTGCCATTCGATAGCGTGCAAACGTGTCATGACGGTTTCGGCAGGGAATTTATAAGCGGTTGCCCAGCGCGGCTCACGCGATAGAAACCCAAGCTGCTGCTGCAACGCCAAGCTATTGACCTTGATAACCATGCCATCAATCTCAAACGGCAAATCGTTACGCGTTTCAACCATATATTCATAATAATCCTGCGCCTCGCGTGGATTCTGTACTACCTCTACCGTACTGATCTCAAATTCTAGAAATTTTAGCCATTCTAGTGCAGCTGATTGGGTTTTGATATGCTCAGAAAGACCTTGATTGACTGAATAGGCATAGAATGCCAACGGACGGTTGTCCGCCACGCATGGATCTAATTGACGTAAACTGCCTGCGGCCGCATTACGTGGATTAGCAAAAGTTTTGTCGCCCTTTTCTTCAGTAAGGCGGTTCAAACGCTCAAAACCTGCTTTGGGTATCAGTACTTCACCGCGCACCTCTAACAGCTCAATATCGCTTGCGGTGGGCAGCCACTTCGGTAAGTTGTGAATGGTTTTGGCATTTTGGGTAATATCCTCGCCCGTTTGTCCATCACCGCGGGTGACCGCTTGCATAAACTTGCCATAAGCGTATTTGAGCGACACTGCTAGCCCATCAAGCTTTAGCTCCATCTCATATTCAGGGTTCTTCTGCGCGTCATTGAGACGGTCGTTGACGCGGCGCATAAAGCCATGTAATTCGTCATAATCAAAGACGTTACCAAGCGAGAGCATGGGGATATCATGAGTCACTTGGGTAAAAGCAGATAGCGGCATATCACCGACTTGATTGATGGGGCTATCTGGCTGTACTAGATCTGGATATTGTTCTTCAAGCTCAAGCAATGAGCGACGCAACTGATCGTATTCGCTGTCTTCCATACGTGGATTGTCGAGTACGTAATAAGCATGATTATGTATTTTCAGAGCTTTAATAAGCGAGCGCATTTTAGCGACGATAGCATCATCATTGCCTGTAGATTTGGCATTATGGATATCTTTAGAAGTAAGCGGTGCGATAGGATCAGTCATAGTCGGTGTCTTTTTCTTTACAATTCAAGATGCCGATATGATAACAATTTTGCAGGCTGCTCGGATAAAATTTTATAGAAAAACAGGATAACGGAAAAATAAAAAAAGGCAAATAACGTCACAAGCGCTATTTGCCTTTTTTAGTACTGATACTATTTATCGATTTTAATCAACTTTGGTAGCGATCAACCTTCATAATCGCGCACTTGGTTGCGTAATTGTTGCTTGTATTCAGGCGTGATTGGGTCGTTCTCTTCATCTAGCATCACAGCGTCCAAATCGCTTGCCATCATATAAGCGATGCTCATCATACTATCGAAACTGCGCAGCGCTTGCGGATGCGGTAAGGATAAGAAGACCACCACGCCATTATAACTATTGGTCGCCACGCTATGCGGATCAAAAGGCGCGATACCACTATCGGTGATGCCCATCATACTGAACCATAGCATACCCGTACCGTCTTTTTGCTCATAGCGATGGAACATATTCATCGCGCCATAACGCAGACCATATTTATCGATCAATGCCAATAAATCACGACCGCGAATCAACGCTGCTGGACGGTCACGATATTGGTGCGGCAAGATGGTGATATTGATATTGTCTTTGGCATTGATAAGTGGTGCATTTTGCGTATCATCGACCGGCTCTGATAAATGCTGATCAAGTATCGGGCTATTATCATTGAAACTTGGCTCTTCTGCCGTATCAATAGATGGCATCAGGCTGTCAGTTGCCGATACCAAGCTTGAAAACGCATCAGGCTCTTGTTCAATATGCATTTGCTCAGCAGCAGAGGTAAATTCGCTATTATCGTTATGCTGCTCTGCCTGCCAGCGCGCATAATCTTCATCATTTACTTGGCTATAGCTATCGTTGACATCGCTACTGACATTATCGTATCCAGACATCAACTGTACATCGTCTTGCTGACGCGCTTGGCTCAAAGGTGCATCTTCAACGACTGCATTCAGATAACTGCGGTCAGGCGTGATACTGGTTTCGCCAGCGATCGTGTCGTCTAAATCTGGCTGATCGACGATATTGCGCTCATGACGCGGTATGATAGGAATACCGTTTTTGTCATAATTGACCGCGGCAGCTTCTGCATTTTTGCGACGCTTAAAGCTACGCATGACCATAATTAGCCCAGCAAGCACAATCAATGCAGCAATGGCGATCAATATAAACTGAATAGCGGTCATGAGAAATAATCCTAATCTACGACAAAAGAGAATACATAAGAGGGAATAAATGGCAATAGTCTAGCATGGCTAATTAACATCGTCACCATATAGTCATCGTTTACCGTGAGGCTGACACACTTGCGTGACCTTCTGCCCTGACCCCTAACTATACCACTGACAATCGCTGCCAGTTATCACTATTTTTGCTATTCAGCAATATAAAGTGCGGCTTCATCGAGCGATACGCTGACCAAGGTAGAAATCCCTGCGCTTGGCATGGTAACACCTTTTAATTCATCAGCAATTTGCATGGTTAATTTATTATGGCTAATAAAGATAAACTGCAAATCGTCTGCTAATTCATGAATGAGACTGGTAAAACGAGCGACATTAGCATCATCAAGCGGCGCATCAACCTCATCAAGCACGCAAAATGGTGCAGGATGCTGCTTAAATATCGCAAAAATTAAGCTCAGCGCGGTCAGGGTTTTTTCACCGCCTGATAACACGGCTAATCGACTATTACGCTTACCTTTTGGCTGTGCCATCAAAGTCAACCCTGCCCGCCACTGTTCTGATTTTGACGCATTAGCAGGCATATCCTCAGTATTTAGCGTTAAGCTTGCTTGCCCGCCGCCAAAGACTTTGGCAAATAAGTTAGCAAGCTCATTATTGACCGCATCAAGTGTCTGCATAAATAGTGTCTTGGTCGTCTCGTCAATAGAGGCAATCGCTTCGGTCAACGTCTGCATACTGGCAGCAATGTCCGCTGTCTGCTGCGCCAGTGGCTCTAAACGTTCATTAACCTCAGCCAATTCTGCCACCGCGGCGAGATTAACTGCGCCAATTTTGCTTAATTGCTGCTCAAGCTTATTACGCTCAGATTCTAATTCTGCGATTTTGTCTGGACGCACACGGCGATCATGAGCGATAAAGTCTGCCAATAAGTTTGAGACACTCATCACTTGTTGCTGATGCTGTGGCTGCTGAGAGATATCCGACTGCGCTTTATATTTATGACTCGCATTAGAGTACACATCTAGCGCTTCTTGCGTATGGCTGCTAGCATCCTCTAACCTCGCCACGCTTAGTGCCAACTCGGTCGAGTGATGGGCAAGCGCGCTTTGCTGAGTTTGCAATTTATGTTGCAGGGTATCTAGCTCGACCTGCTGCTGATTATACTCTTGCTTAAGCGCCGTTAATGCTGTCTCGCGCCCTGTTAATAACGTCTGCTGCTCATCACGCGCCGTTTGCACTGTTTGCAGGGTTGCTTGCAGTTCTGGCAGCTTATTTTGCTGCTGTTCATAATTTGCCTGTAAAATTTTCTCGCTTTGCAGTGACTTATCGTGCTGCTCGGTCGCACGCATAAGGCTGCTTACGCCATGTTCTACACGTATCTCGCTCTGCTGGATACGCAGCTGCAATGCTTGCCAATCATCATCGTCTGCCTGACGGGTGCGACTTAACTCACTGCGCTCAGCTTGTAATTGCTGCGTTGTCGCTCGAGCATCAGATATTTGCGGTGTTAACGCTACTATCTGGCTTTGAATATCTTGCTGCTCATGAGTGAGCGTTTGTTGTTCTTGCTTAAGCTCTTGCTGCTCTTGCTCAAGGGCTATTTTATCAGTGCTTAAGCGTTGGCTATCTGCTTGTAGGCGCTCAGCATTAGCGCGTTGAGTAGTGAGCTGCTGCTGATATTTATGCTGGTCACGGGTCAATTGCTCAGCTTGCGCGCGGGTTTCTTCTAAGCTAACCGTTAGTGCATCATAGTTACGCTGGTTATTAGCAATAGCCTTTTGCTGATTTTGGATTTTGGCTTCAAATTCATCAAGCAACTCTTCTAACACTTGCAGACGGCTGCGCTGCTGTAAACGCTGAGTTAAAAATTGACTATTGCTATCGTTTTGACCATTTTGCGCGCCAGCAAACTTACTTAGATTAAGGGGCTGTAGTAGATAAGCACTATGCTAGACTGCTTTTATGAAGATAACCCGTTGTAAACTAAGTAAAAAAGTACAGCGACGACTGTTAGAGTTTTTCACGGCTGAAGTAACCGCTAGAACAGCC
>NZ_VOBF01000009.1:0-138946 GCF_008369245.1 Psychrobacter sp. ANT_H56B | reverse complement strand
CAATAGCACGATGGAACCACCTGATCCCTTCCCGAACTCAGAAGTGAAACATCGTCGCGCCAATGGTAGTGTGGTTCGCCCATGTGAGAGTAGGTCATCGTCAGCTCTCTATTCCAGATAAACCCCCTTTGCTTATGCAAAGGGGGTTTTCTTTCGTGTGCGGGTTTTGGTTTATAGGGCTTTTCTAATAATTTAGTAATTGTAAGTATGCTAAAAATATGATCTTGAATATATTTCAGTTATTATGTTAGTCATAGACGTTAATTTAGTCAGTCTCGTTTTCTATCGTTTAATGTTAAGCTGTATGTGGTTCTAGAGTCTATTACAACAATTAGGAATGTTATGAAAATAAAATCAATAGAAATTGATAGTATTGGTGGAATAGAAAATATTGAAATAAAATTCAATAATCATATGAACTTTATATGTGGCCCTAACGGGATAGGTAAAACAACTTTACTAGAATGTATAGCACATTCTTTTTCAGCTAGCGATACTCATGTATTAAAAAGAAATGTTTTAAAGGATAGCGGTAGTTTTAAGTCAATTATAGAGATTGACGGCATAGATCAACAATCTCATATTATAATAGCTGATTTTGACCCTAATAGAAGTTCAAATATATCTGGGCTATATCTTCATGCTGATAAGCTTTTATCTCTCAAAGTTTCTAGAACATTTCAATATCAATCGCTTGTATCAGTTAGTAGGGATGCAGATAGGCATTCAAGTGCTTCCTTTCAAGAAGCTAAGTTTGGAGTGAATACCAATGAAGTAAAAAGTTGGTTCGTAAATAGGTATTTATATTCTGCACATAAAGATGTATTAACAGAGCAGCAAATAAATAATTTTGAATTGGCAAAAGATAGTTTTTCGCTTCTTAATGAAGAGTTTTCTTTTAGTAAAGTTTTAGCTTCATCTAATGACATAATGGTAAATACACCTAATGGTGATATTTATTATGAGTATTTGTCATCAGGATTTAAATCTTGTCTTTCAATCATATTTGGAATAATTAAGGATATAGAGTTCAGATTTAAAGATCCTGGTATCAACGCTCATGAATTTGATGGAATAATACTTATTGATGAACTAGAGCTACATCTGCACCCAGAGTGGCAAGCTAAAATTGCTAAAATATTGGTTAAAGTTTTCCCTCAAGCACAATTCGTTGCAGCAACTCATAGCCCTCATATTTTGCAAGGTGCAAATCCTAATGAAATAATTGCATTAGCTAGTGATAATGGCAAAGTTTATCGCAGAAAGTTAGACGGACAAAAATACGGATATCAGGGCTGGACAGTTGAGGAAATATTAGTAGATGTAATGGGAATGTCTGATACAAGAACAGAGAAATATTATCAAGAGATTGATAATTTTGAACAAGCCATAGATAGTGATAATTATTTAGTGGCAGAATCCGCATATATTGAGTTAGACAGCTTGCTTCATCCAAATAACAATATGAGAAAGCTTTTAAAATTAGAATTAGCGTCAGTAAAGGGTGATGTTTAATGATAAAGTTGATTAGAGAGAGTAAACCAACTTATTTATCTGATGAAAAAGTACTGGAACTTACAGAAAAATTTAAATCTACTAAATCTTCGGTATGGAATAATAATCACATAAAAATTCCTTTGCTAAGGTCTAGTTATGGTAAATGTGCCTATTGTGAATGTCCTTTAACTTCAGAAAGTAATTATATGGAAGTTGAACATTTTGAAGATAAAAATCATAATGAAGATAAAGTCGTAATATGGGAAAACCTCTTACCATCGTGTAAAAAGTGCAATGGTTCTAAAGGTACTCATAACGTAATTCAGGAGCCAATTATCAATCCATACGTGGATGAACCTAAAGATCATTTATCAATGCGCTTGTATAGATTTCGTGGGAAAACTGATAAAGGTAAGAATACAATCGAAGTGACCAATTTAAATCATCGTTCAAGATTAGTTTTAAGTCGCTTTGAGATTGGTGAAAAGATTGATGAGTTAGTTGATATAGCTTGGGAACGTTATAGTATTTTCCATGAGAAAAGAGATACGCGTAGTAAAAATAAGCTGATTAGTGTAATCGAGGGATTACTTGAAGAGTGTCAGCCTAAATCTAATTACTCAGCATCAACAGCAACAAACTTGCTCACAGATTCCAAGTTTATTGATTTAGTCTCAGTAATGAAAGCCAATGGTTTATGGGTTGATGAGTTAGAGTGTTTGATGAACACAGGTTCTATATTAGTTTTGGATTGTACTTAATAAGTTAGTTGAGCAGAAAATTGAAATTTTCTTAATTTGAATAATGGCTCTAGAATGCTTTTTATTATAGATTAAATTTAATACCCTAAAACAACTCCTCAGTTACCTCCTCAAAATCAAACCCCAATTGCTCACCTTTACGCTGTTTCATTTGTTCGATACGTTGCCTGCGTCCAGAGACTAGCCGTAGCACCTCACGGCGCTGCTCGTTAGTCATGTTCAGCCATAACTGACGCTCAGGACGACTGCGCAGGCAACCAAAGCAATAGCCTTTTTTATTGCTCGTGCACACACCAATACACGGATTGGCAATCTCGAACAGCTCAAACTGTTGATTCATGGCGACTCCATTGCTATTACCGTCATTCCTTTGACCTGCATACAATCACTATGACAATATTCTTATGTCGCAAATACTGACTAATAGTGTGCCGTTTTATTGTTATTACTTTTGTCTAGCGGGTGCTATGCTTAGCTTCACTAGCCTATATAAGATAATCATAACAAAATTAATAAGTGAGATGATACGTGAACCTGATTTATATCCATGGACTGGACAGTGATGCGAACTCTACCAAAGGTAGGTTGCTAGAGGATTATTGCCATCAGCACCATTCTGATATCAATGTTTATCGTCCTAACCTGAATAGTGCTCCTGAGCAAGTTTTTGAGCAGTTAGTTAAATTGGTAACCGAATTAAATAAAGGTGCTAAAACTGTACTGATCGGTAGCTCATTAGGTGGTTATTTTTCCACATTAATAAGCAACCATCTAGGCTGCCCAGCGTTACTGCTAAATCCCAGTACTCAGCCTCATATCACCCTACAGCGTTTTTATAATGCATCGATATCAAATCGAGATAGCAGTGATGGGTTACCTAATAACAAAGTCCTGCATACGACGGCGGGCGGCTGGAATATTACTCCCTCAGATTTACAATGGTTTGCAGAACATCAACTTTTAGCAGTAAATTATCCCGATAAAGTTGCTGTGCTACTGAAAAAAGGTGATGAGCTGTTAAATTCTGAATTGTCTAAAGCTTTTTATCAGAGTCAGGGCGCATCGGTAACGGTACAAGCGGGTGGTGATCATAGATTTACGGATTTTGGTGAGCAATTACCGATGGTCATTAGTACGCTACAGTGTTTGTTATCGACTTAAAGAGACGACATTAAATGACGTAAGCGATGGACTGTTAACGTTAACGTCGCTATTTTTCGTTATAATGGTTTAATAGAATTAAACGCACGTGAATAGTTAAGGATGCATTTGTGAGTCAATATAATGCGCAATCGTTAGAAGTTTTGGAAGGGCTTGAGCCAGTACGCCGTCGCCCAGGTATGTATACCGATACCACGCGCCCGAATCATCTGGCGCAAGAGGTCATTGATAATTCGGTTGATGAGGCGTTAGCGGGTTATGCTAAAACCATCAAAGTGCAACTGCATAGTGATGGCTCGTTGTCTGTCGAAGATGATGGACGCGGTATGCCAACAGATATTCATCCTGAATTTAACCAATCAGGGATTGAGCTGATTTTGACCCGCTTACATGCTGGTGGTAAATTTTCGACCTCCAATTATGAGGTGTCAGGTGGCTTGCATGGCGTGGGTATCTCTGTCGTCAATGCGCTGTCCACGCGCGTAGAAGTGACGGTATGGCGTGATAGCACACAGTTCGAAATGGCGTTTGAAAATGGTGAGCCAGTTACGCCTTTGACGGAAACGATCAGCTCGAATAAGCGCAAACGTGGTACTAAAGTGCACTTTTGGGCAGATGGTAGTTTCTTTGATACGCCAAAATTTAATGTAAAGCAACTCAAGCATAATTTGAAAGCCAAAGCGGTTTTGGCAGCTGGACTGACGATTGAATTCACCGATGACATTAATGATGAAAAGGTGGTTTGGCAGTTTACCGATGGGGTGGTCGAGTATTTAAACGAACAGTTAGATGGTCTTGAGACATTGCCTGAAGCGCCATTCTATTATAATTACGATGCGAAAGCGGGCGAACGAGCTGCTATTACCTTTGCCTTGTCTTGGTTGCCTGATGGTGGGACGCCAATTCAAGAAAGCTATGTGAACCTGATTCCTACAGCTCAGGGCGGTACGCACGTCAATGGACTGCGCACGGGTATTTTAGAAGCCTTGCGTGAGTTCTGCGATATCCATAATTTACTACCGCGTAGTGTGAAGCTAACCGCAGAAGATGTCTGGGATGGGGTGAACTATATCTTGTCTCTTAAGTTCTCTGAGCCGCAGTTTTCTGGACAGACCAAAGAGCGCTTATCTAGCCGTGAGGCTGCAGGAGCCGTGCAGACATTGGCAAAAGATGCCTTTAGTCTTTGGCTAAACCAACATGCCGATATGGGTGCGCAAATTGCCGAATTGGCAATTAACAAAGCAGGACGTCGTTTAAAATCGGCAAAAAAAGTCGCTCGTAAGAAAATAACTCAGGGACCTGCATTGCCTGGTAAATTGGCAGATTGCCGCGGTGATTTGCGTGATGGGGCTGAGCTGTTTTTGGTGGAAGGTGATTCTGCAGGTGGTAGTGCGAAGCAAGCACGTGATCGTCATTACCAAGCGATTCTACCCTTGCGTGGTAAGATTTTAAATACGTGGGAGGTCTCATCAGATACAGTGCTATCGAGCCAAGAAATCCATGATATTGCGATTGCCATTGGCGTTGATCCGGCATCTGACGATTTATCTGAGCTACGTTATGACAAGGTATGCATCCTAGCGGATGCCGATTCTGATGGACTGCATATTGCTACCTTGATCTGTGCGCTATTCGTGAAGCACTTTCCTGCCTTAGTCGATGCTGGTCATTTATTTGTCGCAATGCCGCCACTCTATCGCGTCGATGTGGCTAAAGAAGTGCATTATGCGTTAGATGAAACTGAGCTTCAGCATATTTTAGCCAATGTACCGAGCAATAAAAAAGCCCAAATCACACGTTTTAAAGGCTTGGGTGAGATGAGTGCAGAGCAGTTGCGTGAAACAACTATGAACCGTGATACTCGACGTCTGGTTCAGTTGGATATGGATGACATGGTTCTAACCAACAGTGTGATGGATATGCTGCTAGCCAAAAAGCGTGCTGCTGATCGTAAGATATGGCTAGAAGATAAAGGTAATCTAGCTGATATCTCATAGCTATTTTTAGGACGCTTAGCATTATTTATAATCATGATTGAGTAAGCTATAACATAACAAAAGCATGTAAAATCCAGATTAGTGATACCAGCTTAATGGTATTATATGGATATCTTCTACTACATGGTGCCGTTATGACATCAAAATTATTTAATCGCTCTAATGCTAACAGTGCTAAGCCGCCACGCTCTAAAATATTACCAAGTCTCAATAAAAAACAGCTTGGGAATTTGGTTCCTAGACGCGGCAACAAGATTGCACCAGTGATTGCGTCTGCATTGTTAAAAGCGGCAGGTTGGCGTACCGTTGGTGAGATACCAAATATTCCACAGGCGGTGGTGCTAGCGCTTCCGCATACATCAAATATCGACGGTGTATATGCGATACCCAGTTTGTTTGCGCTCGATTTGAAAATTAGTATTATGGGCAAACACACCTTATTTAAGGTGCCGGTCCTTGCACAATTGCTGCATTGGATAGGTATTGTTCCGATTGATCGCCGTAATAAAGGCTCCGTATTACAAGCGAGTATTGATAAATTTAAAACAGGTGAGCCATTATTTTTGGGGTTGTCGCCAGAAGGTACGCGTCAGTACACCAAAAATTGGAAGTCAGGCTTTTATTATTTAGCAGTGGGTGCCGGTGTGCCAATCTTGCCAGTGGCGTTGGATTACAATACCAAAGAGATACGCTTTATGCCTTTGGTCTATCCTACCGGAGATATCGAGGCCGATTTGCCAAAAATATATGCTCAATATCAAGGTGTAATTCCAAGACATCCTGAGCGTTTATCGCAGCCGCTACAGGACGTTAATAAATCAGCGGAGTAGTTTTTTAAGTAGTAACTGATTATATTTATAAAAAACCCCTGATATGGAGTATCAGGGGTTTTTTGTTTGCGCTTATTAATCTTGAGCCCTTACACATTAAGGTTTTATAAAGTTGCTTATAATTAAACTTCTTATAAAGGTAGCTGACGGTTAGAAGTGCTTACACCGCCATCGACGGGCAAATTGGTACCGGTAATCATGGCAGCATCATCGCTTGCTAAGAAAGTAATCACCGCGGCAATATCGTTTGGTGTAGCACAGCGTCCTAATGGACTATTATCTGATGATTCATCTATATTTGCTTGAAGATCTGTTATATCAGTATTTTGAATATCGGTGTTTTGAATCGCATCTGATATATCAGACTGAGTGACGCTTGGATTTACTGCATTAACGCGCACGCCGTCTGCGCTGTGTGCCGAAGCCAACGTACGGGTCAAATCAGTAATACCTGAGGTGGCAGCATCATAAGTTGCTGCACTCTGATCGCTACTACAAGCTGCAAATGAAGGAACGTTAATGATACTACCTTTACTCTGTATTAAGTAAGGCATAGCCGTCTGACAGACATACAAGGTTTCACTTAAATAGTCATCAACAGCTGGACTCTTCTGTTCAGTAGATAACCCACTATTTCTGCCTTGCGTCGTTTGTGCTGCGTTATTCACCAATATATCGATTGTTTCAAACTTATCGATGACTCTTTTTATCATCTCTTGTACTTGGCTCTCAACACCAATGTCACAAGCAATGGTTAAAAAGTTGTCGGTATGAATCCATGTACGGTCTTGTGGAAACCCTTCAGTGATTTGATTTAATGTATCGGTCGAGCGTCCGACGAGTATGACGTTAGCACCTTCATTCGCAAAACGAATGGCAGTTGCACGACCGATATGTGAGTCGGCACCTGTTACGACGACTGTTTTCTCTTTAAAGCGTTTCATGATGGGCAAGTCCTTGTTATCATCAGAGAGTTATTTGATACATAAATGGGCTAATCATATTGTAAAGTAGCATGCGTATTAATTGATTCCTCAATACGCGAGTAATACCGCTTTTATATCATCATAACAAGACACTGTGCTGAAAGCGACCATGTATAATTGCTTTTATGTAGTTTATTTTTTATCCAATAGTCTTGGAGTAGCAGTTGCATTTATCCGCTGCACACCAATTGCGCTGCTTACAATAGCGTATTTTTTTCAGATAAAAAGGTGGTGACTGTGCCCAGTGATTCGACGATGGTAATGTCTGATAGAAGCTATCTTATGCATGAAATGGCTTGTTATTTACGAGCAGATATCTTAAAGATTATCTTACCGGATATGCCAGTGGTAGAGAGCAACTATCAAGCGCAATATTCTCAGTACCAGCTACCACTGGGCGATCTTAACTTAGTAGAGTTGGTGATATATTTGCCTAATGACATGCTGCCAGCTGATATTGAGGCACTAGTTAGGACAGCTTTTAATGCTGTGAATATATGGCGCAAGACTCATATATCAAGATCTATGGACAGCCAGTTACGTAGTATTGACGTCTTGGTTTTGGATATCCAACGTCAAATTGATATTGAACATGATGTTGATAATAAATCCTGCAAAAAAAATCCTGTTCAACGTCTAGCCCATAGTTTTACGGACAGTGATTTAGTACAGGGTTCGATCGTTGATACAAGTGCATCTATTCAGCCATTACAAGCATTTGGCTGGCATGACTGGCACCTTTATTTACATAAATTACAGATACCTTGCGAGCTATGGCGATTTTTATACTATCGTTTAGGGCATTCACAGCAGGGTAATAAGGATCATATAACAAATTCCAAAAACGATATTATTACTGGATTTCTAAATGTTGCCGACTTCTTTTCACCTGCAATCACGATAGATAATGCGTTGATAAAATATGGTTTGCAAAATGAGCCTAACTCGGCATTGATAGCGATGTCGCTGGCGCATAAAACCAATAGCCCAACTAAGCAGATGTATCAACAGCATATGGCGCAAGCGGCTGCTTTATGGTCACAACTTAGCATGCAGATGTTAGAAACAGTTTATAAAAATCCTGCTGCGTTTAAGCAAAAAGAATCATCGGAGAAGTCTAGTAAGGCAGATTTTTCTCATTGGCAACAGCAGATATTGGATGAGTCATTGTTTTCGCGTCATGAGTTAATTCGCACTTTATATAATCATCCCAAGCAAGCGCAGCAGTTGCAGCAACAAGGCTATGTTGTTCACCAACATTCTTACGAATGTTTGGGGCGGCATTATGTACTAATATTTTATGGACAAGATGCAGAAGGAAAGCATGGTAAGTTGGCTATACGCCCAAATTTAGCGAAAATCGCTTTAGATGTGGCGACACGGTTACCAATGGCAGAACTACATCATGTGGTTGTATTGGGTATAGATTTTATAATAGAGGCTGAAGATGCTTTTATGGATATTGATTTATGGATTCAGCCAGTTAATCCTATGACTCAGCGCGAGCGTCAACTGACTAAAAAGGTTCAGCAGTTACAGCAAAATAATCAGAGTAATGCTAGTGAAAATACCGAAGATAATAAGAAAAAAGCTGATTCTAATCATCTATCATAAGTGCGCTTAAATATTCCAAGTGCATCTCGCCCTAATAATACTGACTAAAATGACTTATAATCAAACACAAAAAAGACAGCCTAAGCTGTCTTTTTTAAATTAATGACGATAAATTATCTTAGATTATTAGGACCATCGATATCACTATCATCAGTTGCAATATGATTGATATCGACCGTAGAAGAATTTACATCACTGGTAGAGCTTAAGTTATTAGGTGTGATGGTATTATTATCTACGTGGGTTGTGCTGCTACCAAACGTATCAGTAGCTGTACTTGGCGTATTGTCACGTACTGAAGCAGCAACCTTATCTTGAGTCGATGAGCTTGGCGTCAAAGCAGATTTTGCTTTTGCTTCGTCACGTTCTCTGTCCATTTTATCCTGCATTTTGCGTAAGAAACGTGCTGCTGCTTCTTGACCACCTAGACCAAACGATAGAGCAAATGCTACTGCAACTGCACCTAAAGTTAGACCAAATGCTAGGTTAACGATAGAGTCCGCAATACCCATCGCTTTTAGACCCATGGCAAGTACTAAGCCCATGATCAAAACGCGCACGATATTTGCTAGGAACTGTGAACCTTGTTCAGAGCGCTCAACGACACCAGCGATGATGTTGGCAAGCCAAAAACCGATAAATAGGATGATTGCGCCTAGGATGATATTGGCACCGAAAGCAATAAACATCGCAATAATGGCTGAGATAGGTTCAAAACCTAATAAGTCAGCAGCAGCGATAGAGGCAAATAACATGGCAAAAAATACGATGGCATAGCCAACTAAGTCAGAAACCTTTTTATCACCCATGGTCTGTTGAAGACCAACTTTGGCAGGTAACTGATTGATTTGCGTATTCTCAAGCAAGCCTTTGATGATGTTTGCAACCATACGTACAACATAAAAAGTCACAACCAAGATAGCAATTGCCATAAAGATATTTGGCAAGGCTTCCATGATTTTGTTTAGCATGTTGGTTGCAGGGCGAGCAATTACATCAATTTTTAGGGCATTTAAAGCAGCAATGATTGTTGGAATAATCACTACTAGAAAGGCTAAAGAACCTGCAATGTTGGGTAAGCTATTCTGTTCACTTAAACCAGCTTTGGTTGCAAGCTTCTGGACATCAAAAGTAGAAACAAGGTTGGTTACGATGCCACGTACCACTTTGGCGATGATATAACCTACTACGAATACTACAGCAGCAATCAGAATATTAGGGATAAAGCTGAAGATTTTATCAACCATATTGGTTAATGGAGCAAATAAACCGTCAAGCTCTAATTGACCGAGTACCATGGTCAATACTACTAATAGAATGAACCAATAAACCATGTCAGCAATCGTGCTGCTCATTGGTTTTACACCAGCTTTTGCACTTAAACGCTCATCCATTGAGGTTTTTGAAAGCGCAGCATTGATGGCAGTACGTGCAACCGTTGCAATAACCCAACCGATCACACCAACTGCAATAGCAGCGATAAGATTAGGGATAAAGGTGAGTACTTGGTTTACCATGTTGGCAAACGGTGCTGAAATAGAGTTTAGGTTTAACTGACTTAACGCGCCAGAAATAGCAATAACGAAAATAAACCAAAAAACAATCTTAGAGATAATGCCCTCTAAGTCATAGCTTTTACCCGTTGAAGAGTTCATACGTTGATTGAGATTGATTTTAGACAGCACGCCGCGTACCAGAGCAGCTATGCCCAAGGCGACAAGCCAACCAATGATAAAAATAAGAATAGCGCCGATGATGGAGCCGATAGGGCCACCCAGATAACCGTTGAACGATGTAAACATTGGATTCATCCTGTCCTCCTCTAATGATCATGTGTCTGCTATAAGATAAGAAAATCACTTTAATTCAAGCGTCTCATCTGAGGCAAACACACACCTATTTATTAGTATTTTTAATTAAAATTATTTGAAAATTTGATTTTAGTGCTTTATAAGAAATTTATACTTAACAATCAGTAGTCACTATTAACAAAACATACCTTTTGTTATTTCTTTCCTTAACCAATTTAGCTTAACTTATGTAATTATGAATTTAAAGATAGAAAGCTTAACGTCTTACTATATTTGTGTGATAAGTTGTTATTTTTACGGTAAATATTAACATAGACTGTACATTTGACCGATAATTTCAAGTGAGTCATAGCAGGCAAAACTAAGATTTGCTATTATAGATAAATGTGACATCTCGCCACTATTATTACAATTTGAGAGCATTTTATGAAAAAAATCACTACCCTAAGCATCAGTGCCCTTGCTAGTGCTATGTTATTAATCACAGGCTGTAGCGCAAATAATGGCAGTAAAGAAACCGCTACCAAAAGTGTTTCAGTGACTGAACAAAGCCCTGCCAAGGAAAAAGTAGGCTATAGCTTGGGCTATATGATGGCAGAAGGGAATAAAGAAGCGGTTGGGGATCTGAACCTTGATACGTTTGAAAAAGGTTTCCGTGATGGCTATGAAGGCAAAAAAGCGGCATTGACAGAAGAGCAAATGCAAGAAGTGTTAATGGCCTATCAAAAAGAACAGGAAGAGAAGTTTGTGAAAGATATGGAATCTAAAGCGGGTGCAAACAAAACTAAGGGCGCCGCATTCTTAGTAGAGAATGGCAAAAAAGCTGGCGTGAAAACCACTGCTTCAGGTCTGCAATATAAAGTAGTGACCGCAGGTACTGGCAAGTCGCCAAAAGCTACGGACGTGGTTGAAGTAAACTACGAAGGTAAATTGATTGACGGCACTGTATTCGATAGCTCATATGAGCGCGGTGAGCCAATTGAATTCCCACTAAACCAAGTAATCGCTGGCTGGACTGAAGGTCTACAGTTGATGAAAGAGGGCGGTAAATACGAGTTTTATATCCCCTCTGATATCGCTTATGGTGAAGCGGGTAACGCAGGTATCGAGCCTAATAGCACGCTAATCTTTACCGTTGAGCTATTAAAAGTAAAGTAATTAGCAGTAATTAATTAATGCTAATTTAGTATTGATACAATAGAAGCAAAAAGAAGCCCTCTTAATGTAAGAGGGCTTCTTTTTGCGTAAGAAATAGCACTTAAGCTTTCGACGTTAACAAGCCATTATTCAAAGGTTCTTTTGGAAAACTTTAGAATTGCGACCGTTATTATACTTCTCGCGGCGTACTTCAGGTAAGGCGCTTGCCTCAACTTCAGCAAACCCTTGTTCAACGAACCAATGTGCTGTACGAGTGGTCAATACAAATAACTTGTGTAGACCATGACTGCGTGCTTGTTGCTCCAAAAATGCCAGTAAATCAGCGCCGCGGCTACCACTGCGATATTCTGGATGTACCGCGACGCAGGCAACTTCTGCTGAATCTGTATTGAGTGGATAAAGCGCTGCACAACCTAAAATCATGCCGTCACGTTCGATGACGCTATAATTATCAATCTCTTGCTCCAAGCGTTCTCGTGAGCGACTGACCAAGATACCTTGCTCTTCTAACGGCGATAATAGCTCTATCAGCCCTACCACGTCATCGACATCAGCGCGGCGAATCTCTTCGTAAGGGTCGTGACTAATCAAGGTGCCAGAACCATCACGGGTAAATAGCTCTTCAAGTAGTGCGCCGTTTTTGGCATAAGAGATAATATGGGTGCGATGAACCCCTTGGCGACAGGCATTGCTGGCACAGCTTAAGAAGTAATTAATCTCACAGTTTAGATCACGGTCACGTAAGAAGCGGTCGACTTCATTTGGAATCATCTCACGTAGCAAACGATCATTGTGATTGATACCGGCTTCTTCGCCTAGGAAAATCAGCTTGTCGGCACCAAGAGCCACGGCGGCACTAAGAGCAACATCTTCAGCCAATAAGTTAAAGACTTCACCGGTTGCCGAATAGCCCATAGAGCCTAAAATTACAATATGATCGTGTAGTAGATTATTTTTGATGGCTTCAACATCGATAGAGCGTACTTCGCCCGTCATCTGGTAATCAACGCCATCGCGGATACCATAAGGACGCGCAGTGACAAAATTGCCCGACACTGCATCAATACGTGAGCCGTACATAGGTGAGTTGGCAAGCCCCATCGATAGCTGCGCTTCAATCTGCAAGCGAATAGCACCAACCGCTTGTAATATAGAAGGCATCGCGACGCGAGGTGTCACACGAATGTCTTGATGCAGTGGCGATTCAATATCAGCATCTTTGAGGTTTTTCTCGATTTGCGGTCGCGCCCCATGCACCAATACCAGCTTGATACCCAAGCTATGCAATAAAGCAAAGTCATGAATCAGTGTGCTGAAATTTGGATGATTGACCGCCTCACCACCAAACATAATCACGAACGTTTTGCCGCGATGGGTATTGATATAGGGGGCAGAATTACGGAACCAATGGACGTATTCAGGGTTAATCTGGGGCATGGCGCTAGTAGTCATAATGGGAGCAATAGTCGTTAGAATAAGAAAAAGGGCGTGACAGAGAATGCCTGTCGCTAAAGGATCGCTAAAGATTTACCATAGCAAAAAACGTCGTTATGAGCTATCTTTTATTTCAGTAGCTTTAAAGAGTCTTCACAGCAGATTAACGATATACACAACATCAACACAGGGTTAATGTACGTATAAATGCTTTTTGTTATGCTAAGCGCTATTGCTTTACCGATGGCTTACGCAGATAATTGATAAAAATAATAATGTTTAAAAATTAACATGACTGAGTATGACCATATATGATGGTAAATTGCTTATTGTCCTATATTTTTAAAACTACTAATTTTTACCAGCTCCTTTTTTACCAGCTTTGTTTTACCGATACATCAACTAGGGATAATGAATGTCATGAAGAAAAGTAACCATTTTGCGAACCCATTCAGTGCATGGACTGGACACCGTTTGTTTCATGTTGTCGCTGGTACGCTCGTTGGCGTTATGGCTGTCACGCAAGCATCAGCGATGTTGCCCACACCAGAACAAGCCGTTAATAATTCAGTAGCGGTTCAGTCAAACTTTAATCAAAACAGTCAGTCAAATGCGCAAGCAGTTAACAGTAGAATTACAGCGTCATTGATTAGTGTTGATGCCAATGGTAAAGAAATACTGGTTCCTGTGGATGCAAATACGCGTTTGCAGTCCGGTAATGTTTTAGAGTATCAAGGCTATTTTACCAATACCAATGCCGATCGTGTTCGTAAAATGACCGTGACGATGAGTATTCCTGAACAAGTAGAATTGCTGCGTGCTGTTTCTCCTGATTTTCCTTATGGTAGTGCAGATGGCAATACATTTGCCCGTATGCCGCTACGTGGAAAAGTTGACAATCAGTTGCAAGAAATTCCGTTAAAATTCTATAAAGCCGTACGCTGGGATTTGGAAGGCGTTGGTCTTAATGATACAGTCGCAGTGAAATACCGTGCACGTGTCAAATAAGTTTATGCTTTGATATCTGCTTCAACAAAAAAGCACCGCAGCAATCACTGTGGTGCTTTTTTTATCGTCAATCTTTAATATCTGTAGTTAGCAGGATTTTTATATATGCTTTTCCACTATAAATTAAAGAGTGGCATATTTACTCTTGGATTTTTCGTTAATAAGTTGCTTAATGGCATGAATTTGGGTGGTAGTGGCTTGCAAGCCAGCAGCAATCACAGCGCTGCGCTGGCTAGTATCTAGCGAGCTGATATGACCGACATTTGGCATAATCACAATATCAGCACGATCACGCTCATGACGCATTGATGCAGCGCTATGATTAATCGGAGATGCTTTCGCGTTATAGGCTGCATTGGCGATTAAACTGTTTTCAAGAAAGCCCCAAAAGCTGGTTAATGAATTGATGTTTGGTTTTTGATTGACAGTCGATGTATTAGTGTTAGCAGCAGTCACATCAACGGCGATGATAATATCAGCACCCAAATCACGGGCGCTATCCACAGGCACCAAGCTGACCACGCCACCATCAATATATTTTTTGCCGACTTTTTCAGGGATGCGCGGTGCAATAAAGATATTAGGCACACTACAGGATGCTTGTACCGCAAGCCCAACATCACCCGTGGTAAAGACGGTCTTTTTCAGCGTATTTTTTTCAGCAGCAACCGCGGCAAAGGAGATGGGAAAATCTTCTATAACCTGTTTTCGTACTTTTGCATTAATAAAGTTTTTGAGCTTAATACCTTCGATAAAACCTTGGTTAGATAAGGTAAAGTCTGTCAATTCACTATCAGTGGTGGTCAGTGCCAAGTGTTCAAGCTGCTTTGCATTATAACCACTGGCATATAAGCTACCAACTAAGCTCCCGACACTGGTGCCTACTACCAGTGTCGGTTTAATACCGTTCTCTTCTAATGCTTTAATCACGCCTACATGAGCGAAACCTTTTGCACCGCCACCACCTAATACTAAAGCTACCGTAGGTTTGTTCGGTACTGACGTATCTGCTGGCGCGACTGGCGTCAAACTATTGCAAGCACTCATCAATATAGCGAATATAGCGAAGAGGCTCAGACGAAGCGTCAATAAAAAATGATAATAAGGGTGGCAGATAGAATGAGAGGACATAAAAAACCTTATCAAAAATTATCATAGAGGAATAAATAGCGGTGTAGTAGGGTATTCATCAATAGGTTACGCAGAAATCAGCTAGACGTTGTATGGCGAAATAGCTTAGCATAAGGTATTAGTTAGCATAATAATTTAGCGGTATAGCTAGGCACGTTACAGAATATTGATCATTATCACATGATAAGACAGCTTATAAGCTAGCATGAATTCTTGAAAAAGACACTTGACCCTATAAAATTTATATTAACATCGTTAGGATTTTTGATGCCCACATCGGTTAACCCTGCTACACCTCATTTACTAGATGTTTTGGCACTTGATATGCCGGTGACGGCGCTGGCAGGTGTTGGACCAAAAGTGGCCGAGCAATTAACGCAATTGGGCATTACCCGTATCTTTGATTTGCTACTACATCTGCCGCGCGACTATGAGGATCGTAGTCGCTTAGTATCAATAGGCGATGTGGCTCATGGACAAGCCGCCATGATTACTGGTCGCGTCGTGCATGTCGATACCAATCGCAGCGGCATGACGGTGATTGTAGATGATGACACGGGTACGATATCTCTACGCTTTTTTAAGGTATATCGTGGACTTGCTCAAACCATGTGTCTAGGTACCCATCTGCAATTATTCGGTGAAGTCAAAGTAAGCCGCTACGGTAAGCAGATACATCATCCTGAATATCAAATTATCAGCAGTAACGAGACGGTAGTAAATACGGGTTTACAGCCTATTTATCCAAGCGTTAAAGGTTTACATCAAAATAAGCTGCGTACATTAATTAAGCTTGCACTGCAAACGGTTCGTAGTCATGGCTTGCCAATGACTTTATTTACGCCTGAGGATTTTTCAGTCGTTGTGGATTTGCCATTAGTGCCTTTTGAACCAGCTAAAATACCGATGACCGAGCCAGATTATCCAGAAGATATCTTTTCCACCCTCGCGCGTAGTGTGCCTGACAACGGTTTTAGTAGTAGTGTTAATGATAGCAGTAACAGTAGCGTCAATAGAACGAAGCCCTCTTTTTATCATAGTCAAAATAATAGCAGTTCGGATGCTATAAGTATGGCTAACAATAACGTCTATAATTTAACCATATTTGAAGCGTTGGTATTACTGCATACGCCGCCTACTTATACTGATGCTGGTCAACAATACAAATTATTAACCCAATTAAGCGCTCGTACTCATGCTGCTTGTCAACGCCTCATTATTGAAGAGTTGACTGCACATCAGCTCAGCTTATTATATCGCCGTCAGCAATTGCATCAGTATAAAGCGCCAAAATGTGCTATCCAAAGTCCATTGGCAGATAAATTATTTGGTGCGTTACCATTTGATTTAACGGGCGCGCAGAAAAGAGTTATGAGGGATATTACCGCTGATATGGCGACTTCAATACCAATGCTCAGATTGGTACAAGGCGATGTTGGCGCTGGTAAAACCTTAGTCGCGGCAGGCGCGGCGGGTTATGCATTAGATAGTGGTTGGCAGGTGGCGGTGATGGCACCGACGGAGATTTTAGCGGAACAGCATTTGGTTAATTTCAAAAACTGGTTTGAGCCGTTAGGTATTGGGGTTGGTTGGTTGGCTGGTAAACAAACCGCTAAGCAGCGCCGCGAAGCGTTAGAAGCGGTGAGCGAGAATACCGTACAAGTAGTCGTTGGTACTCATGCGCTTTTTCAGGAGCAGGTGCAATTTGCCAAATTGGGTTTGGTTATTATCGATGAACAGCATCGCTTTGGTGTTGAGCAGCGTATGGCGTTGACCAATAAAGGCGTGGCTGGTAGCACACCGCATCAGCTGATTATGACTGCAACGCCCATTCCGCGGACGCTAGCGATGAGTGTTTATGGCGATATGGACACTTCTATTATCGATGAGCTACCACCAGGGCGTACACCAATTACTACCGTAACAATTGACCGCAACCGCCGTGATGAGGTGATTGAACGTATTGCAGTTAATTGTGAAGCTGGCAGGCAGGCATATTGGGTGTGCTCACTGGTTGAAGAGTCGAGTGTACTCGATGCGCAAGCTGCTGAGGCGACTTATGAAGATTTGAGCGAGCGTCTGGATATTCGCATTGGCTTGGTGCATGGCAAAATGAAAGGCGCTGATAAACAAGCCATTATGCAAGCGTTTAAGGCAGGACAACTTGATTTGTTAATAGCTACCACAGTTATCGAAGTGGGTGTTGATGTGCCCAATGCTTCTCTGATGGTCATTGAAAATGCAGAGCGATTGGGTCTATCGCAATTGCATCAATTACGCGGGCGAGTCGGGCGCGGTTCAACAAAAAGCTATTGTGTGCTGTTGTATCAGAAGCCGTTGTCGGAGACAGGTACAGAGCGCTTAAATGTATTGCGTGATAGTACCGATGGTTTTGTCATTGCGCAAAAAGATTTAGAGCTGCGTGGTCCGGGCGAGTTATTAGGAAAGCGTCAAACAGGTAATATCGGCTATTATTTGGCGGACCTTATTCGGGATGAGCAGTTATTTGCTATTGCCCAGCGTTTGGCAAAGCATCTGATTGCAGATCCTGCACGCAAAGCCGATGTCAGCCAACTGATTCATCGTTGGATGCCAGAGGCAAGTCGTTATACCAATGCTTAATGATAGTTAACTCAACCTGTTTTCTATTACTGATTACCATAAAAAAAGCCATTATTTTCCTAAAATAATGGCTTTTTTATGGTTTTATAAATCATTTAACAACCAATAATTAGCACTGTATTCTGATTTTAATGAACTAATATTGACTTGTGTGTTCATGAGTTATTATTGAACTATGATTATTTGTGTGGCAGTTTACGATAATGGATTGCCAAAGTGTTTTCCATGCGTTTGCTAGAATATCGCGTTTTGCATAATGATATATGGTTAAAATATGCGTATTTCTAGTCGTTTTACCGATTCTAACAGGACGTTAGGATGAGAACTTGATTAACTTCATAGTGGCAATCTATCTGCTTTGTCTAATGACTACTGTGCCATTCATGCTTTTTATTAACGACCTGAATTTATTAACAAGG
Source organism: Psychrobacter sp. ANT_H56B (assembly GCF_008369245.1). Taxonomy (NCBI): domain Bacteria; kingdom Pseudomonadati; phylum Pseudomonadota; class Gammaproteobacteria; order Moraxellales; family Moraxellaceae; genus Psychrobacter; species Psychrobacter sp. ANT_H56B. Next base: position 120,517 of record NZ_VOBF01000009.1, on the reverse strand, counting down.
ATGTTTCATGAAAAAGACGTTAACCTTCGTTTGTGCTATCGCCACACCATTATTATTTAGCCAATCGGCGTTTGCTGCATTCGATTATTTTAAAACCGATGGTAGCTTCAAACGCTTTTCGGTCTCTGCTGGCTGGTTACATGCCTCTCCGCAAGGCACGGCCAATCCTCTAGAAAATACGACAGCCATTAAAGATGGTACTGTCGCTAAAAACGGCAGTGTTAAAATAAAAACTGTCAGAGAGGTTATTGATCCTGATCAAAGTGAGCTTACTAAAGTTAAAGTAAATACAGGCCTAACTGCTATAGGGGTAGTAAGCTTTAGAGGTGAAGAAACTGATTTGTCTAGAACTACCCTAGGTGATGTATCAGGTCAAGTTAAGCTTGGCGGTTTAGAGAATTTCAGCAGTCCAGGTACGGGTCTTGAGTCTGCTGATGTTGATACTTTTGGTTCGCTATTTAACTATTATCTAAATGATAACTGGTCAATTGAGGTAAAAGCCGGATTTCCTCCTAAAGTAGATATTATGGGTAAAGGGAAAGTGTATGCACCTATATCTGGTGAGGTTACAGCTGGTGGAATAGGAGAATATGCACTACCAAAATTTAAAATTAAAAAAGAACAGCTTATAACCGATTTAGAACAAGGTGATGGCGTGGCATCTAGGGCTCGCGCATGGCTACCGGCAGCGGGATTGCAATATCAGTTTGGCAAATCTGGGGTCAATAAGTTTCGCCCTTATGTCGGTGCTGGGGTCATGTATGCCTATTTTAACGGTATTGAGCTAAATGATGGTATTCGTAAAGATTTAGAGGCAGCTGGACATCAAATTCAGAATATCAAAGATGGTCAAGCTGGTGCTGCGCTAGAAAATGTGCCATCCAATCGAGAGATGAACGTGGATGTGGAGGCAGAAAGCGCTTTTGCACCTATCGTCACTGTTGGCGCTACTTATGATTTCAACGATAGATGGTTTGGAGTCGGGTCATTGTCTTATGCAAAACTGGACAGCGATACGACCATCACCGTTAAAAATGATAAGAATGAAGAGTTGATTCGATCGAAAGCTCACCTCGATATCGATCCTTATATTACTTTCCTTGGCGTCGGCTATCGTTTCTAATAGAAGATTTATAGTAACTACAGAATAGTAGGATAAACATAGCGCACATTCTTAGGAATGTGCGTTTTGTCTTACGATCTACAAAAAGAATCTCTATCCTGTCAAATTCATTAATAAGCAGTATGTATTGCTTATCACTTTTAATATGTTCGCTTGGAGCGTTTTTACATCTGCCGATATTGAGTCAGTATGGAACTTACGAAGCTCAGACACTATATATATAAATCAGATGACAACTTAATATATGCTATGCTCAATAAATTTACGAACTATTGTAGTCACAAACAGCATTTTGACCATATAAAGATGCTCGTTTAACGTAATGCTAGCCTATTTTCACCTATTATTTTCCTCATATTATATATCCTTATTATTGCCTGTATTGACAGAGAGTTATCATGAGCGATGTTGAAGACAACAAGCTGCCAGTTGAATCTGAGCTACCCCCATACCGCCAATCTGATGCGCGAGCATCTAAGCCTTTATCAGATAAGCCATTATCAAAATTTCCTTTATGGTTATTACCAGTATTGGCCATTGTGCTCGTTATTGGGGTATTGGTTGGTAAGTACTGGGGCAATGATGAGGAAGCGAGCAATGAGTCGCCCATTGCTAACAGTGTGCAAAACGATAGCGCTAACCTAAAAGATGCTAGCATCGAGCAAGCTGTATTATCGGTTGAAACAGTGCTACCCAGCCAAGATAATATTGGTAATACGCTCAGTGCTGATGGAACCATCAATGCTAAAGATGTCGCTAATGTCAGTGCCAAAGTAAACGGCGTAGCGATTGAACGGATATTGGTCGAAGAAGGTCAGCGTGTTAAAGCTGGTCAAATACTGGCTGTATTTGATACCGACGCGATGGAGCAGCAAGTCTTGCAAGCAGAAGCAGATGTTGCCGAAGCAGAAGCGACGCTTGCCAATGCCACTGCCGATGCCGCCCGCGTCCTGCCACTTATTGATATTGATGCCATTAGCAAACAAGAAGCGGATCGCTATCGGACTTCCAAACTGCAAGCGCAGGCGTCACTACAAGCATCTAAAGCTCGACTGAGTACGCAGCGCTTGAGTGTCAATAATGCCAATGTGGTTGCACCGGTTAGCGGTATTATTAGTGAAAAAATGGCTGAAGTTGGTATGGTTGCTGGTGGAGACCCACTATTTACTATTATCAAAGGTGGTATTTTGGAATGGCGTGCGGATATCGATCCTAAGCTGATTGGTGAGGTTAATGTTGGCACACCAGTCCAAGTTAGCCTGCCGGGCGGCGCTTCTGTCATGGGGCAGGTCAGTCGCATTGCACCAACTGCTGATAATAATAGGCAAATTACCATTTATGCTAGCCTCGCTGCTAACGCAAAAGTACGAGCAGGCATGTATCAAACGGGCGAGTTTTTATTGGGTAATAGCAGCGCTCAAACGGTTCCTAATAGCGCCATTGTCAGCAATGACGGCTATGACTATGTGATGCTAGTGACCAATATCAGTACTAAAGACGGTAAAAACGGTCACAACATTGGTCGTATCAAACAACAACGTGTGACCCTTGGTGAGCGCTTTGGCGATAGTATTATGCTCACAGAGCCACTCCCTGCAGAGAGCCGACTTGTAAAGCAAGGGGGAAGCTTTTTAAATGATGGTGACTTGGTACGTGTCGTTGATGCTCTCAGCCAAACTGGCAAGCAAGCGAATGCTAATGGTCAAGCAACTGCTAATCAGGCTAGTGGCACAGACACGCAGGCGCACTCATGAGTTTAAATGTTTCCGCCTACTCGATTAAAAATCCATTAGTGGCTATTTTGCTGTTTGTACTGCTGACCTTAGGCGGTATCTATGGCTTTATGCAAATGAAGGTACAGCAGTTTCCCGATATTGACCTACCAGCGGTGGTGGTCACGGTTACTTTACCGGGCGCTGCACCATCGCAGCTTGAAAACGATATTGCAAAAAAGGTGGAAAATAAGCTCACCAGTATTGAAGGCGTCAAGCACATTCGTACCACGCTACAGACGGGCGCCGCTACTATGGTCGCTGAGTTCGTCTTAGAAAAAGACATCCAAGAAGCGGTTGACGATGTGCGTTCAGCAGTTGGTGAGGTACGTGGCGATTTGCCTGCCGCTGCCAATGACCCTATCGTTACCAAAGTCTCAACATCAGGATTCCCAGTCGTCACGTACTCTGTCGCTGCTGAAAACATGAATGTAGAAGACTTGTCCTGGTTTGTCGATGATACCGTCACCAAGCGTTTATCTGATATACCCGGTGTCAGTACTGTCAGCCGTATCGGCGGTCTACAGCGTGAGATTACGGTTGCCGCTGACCCTATTACCTTGAGTGGTCTAAAGCTTTCTATCACGCAATTATCCAATCAAATCACCGGTATTCAGCAAGACAGCTCAGGCGGTGAAGCCGAAGTCGGCAAAACCACGCAGACCATTCGTGTACTTGGTGCTGTTGAGCGTGCAAGCGATTTAAATAATTTACAAATAGCCGTCCCTACTGGCGGTACGCAAGCGCTTGGACGCATGGCACAAATTACGGATGGCGCGGCTGATCCAAGCTCTATTGCTAAGCTCGATGGGCAAACGGTGGTTGCGTTCAATATTACGCGCTCGCGTGGTGCCAGTGAAGTAGAAGTCATGGAGCTGGTTGACGCTGAGCTTGCCAAGCTGTCAGCAGATGTAGGCAATATTAGTATTGAAAAGGTTTATGATCGGGCAACGCCAGTCGCTGAAGATTATCAAGCGTCATTACGGATGCTGATAGAAGGTGGTTTGCTTGCTGTAGTCGTGGTGTTCTTATTTTTGCGCAATATCCGCGCGACTTTTGTGGCTGCTGTGGCATTGCCATTGTCCGTCATACCTACTTTTTTGGGTATGTATCTATTTGGTTTTAGTCTTAATATTATCTCCTTATTGGCATTGTCGCTGGTCATTGGTGTACTGGTCGACGATGCCATTGTAGAAGTTGAAAATATCATTCGTCATTTGCGTATGGGTAAGACGCCTTATGAGGCGGCAATGGAAGCAGCAGACGAGATTGGCTTGGCGGTTGTTGCCACTACCTTTACTCTGATTGCCGTATTTTTACCGACTGCCTTTATGGGCGGTATCGTTGGTCAGTTTTTCCGGCAGTTCGGCTGGACAGCGGCATTATCAATATTTGCCTCGCTAATGGTCGCGCGCCTTATCACACCGATGATGGCAGCATATATATTGAAACCAGAAAAAAAGCACGTTGAAAAGCAGAGCGCGCTGATGGATTGGTATCTTAAAGTTGTCTCATGGACGCTAGATCATCGCTGGATGACGATGGGTGCTACCTTAGTATTGTTTGTGGCTTCATTGGCTTTGGTAAAATTATTACCCACCTCTTTTATACCTGATAATGATATTGACCAAACACGGGTGGCGATTGAGCTGACACCCGATGTGGCGTTAGCGGACACGGAACGAGTTGCCGCGCTGGCAAGTGAGCGTATTTTAGCCATGCCTGAAGTGACCAATATCTTTACGTCGGTAGGTGAGGCGCAGGCGACAATGGACTCAAACTCTAGCGGTGGCAAGGCAGAAAATATAGCAGGTCTAGATATTGTACTTGCGCCAAGAGCAGAGCGCGGCTCTAAGCAAGAGATTGAGCGTAAGATGAGTACTATATTGGCAGAAGTACCCGGTGCGCGCTTTACGGTCGGGTTATCGAGTGGTGGTGAGACAGGTTATAATTTTTCTTTGACTAGCACCGACCCGCAACTGCTTGAGCAAACGGTGCAGCAGATGATGTCAGAGATTCGTCTGTTACCGACGGCAGGTTCTGTAACCAGTGACCGTAGTCTACCGCGCCAAGAGTTGACCGTCACGCCAAATAGGCTAGCAATGGCGGATAAAGGGGTGACGACGCAAGACATCGCCACGACCTTACGTGTAGCAACCGTTGGTGACTATGAGCAACGTTTGTCCAAGCTGAATTTAGATACGCGGCAGATACCAATTGTCGTGCGCTTGCCAGATATCGCTAAGCAAAACGTCAGCCAACTCGAAGGTTTATATGTACCAAGTGCGCTACCAGCAGGACAAGGCGTGCGTGTTGGCGAAGTTGCGACACTCGACTTTGGTACTGGACCTGCGCAAATCAGTCGCCTAGATCGTGAGCGGGCGATTAGTATTACTGTTCAGCCTGCCAATGGTGAGCTTGGTGATTTGGTACAAGCAGTCAAGAGTATACCTAGTATGCAACAGCTGCCAGCCTCTATTACTATTATTGATCAAGGACAAGCAGAAAATATGGCCGAGTTATTTAGCGGCTTTGTGATTGCAATGTCGGTCGGCGTGGTCTGTATTTTGGGCGTACTTATATTATTATTTGGACGCATCTTGCAGCCATTTACGATTCTCATGGCATTGCCCTTGTCTATCGGTGGTGCCTTTGTAGGCTTGGTAATTACCAATAGCAGCCTGTCGATGCCCTCGATGATTGGTTTTATTATGTTGATGGGCATTGCGACCAAAAACTCTATTCTTTTGGTCGATTATGCACTGATTGCTCAGCGGCGCGGTCTAGCACGTTTTGAGGCGATTATCGATGCTTGTCGTAAGCGTGCGCGTCCGATTATTATGACTACCATTGCGATGGGTGCGGGCATGCTGCCATTGGTCTTTGGTTGGGGCGATGCCGATCCGACGTTCCGTCGACCGATGGCGGCCGCCGTATTGGGTGGTTTGGTCACTTCAACTTTATTAAGCTTGGTCGTCATTCCAGTTGTCTATACGCTGATGGATGACCTATCAGGATGGTTTGGTAAGTGGCTTGCTCCAAATGGTAAGCCAGATATAATGACTGAGGAAAAGTAGCAGCTTTAACAGTATTACTGTTAGTAAGCGACATAAAAAGCTCAAACTATATTCAGGTATAGTTTGAGCTTTTTATGGGTAAGATGTTAGCTATTAGATTAATTCAAGCTATTATGAAGTCAAAGAGTCGTAATGTGTGTTATTGGGAGACAGGTTACCAAGGTAATGGGCTTTAATTATGGTTCTTTGTATGACGTTAGTCTGAAACTGGTAAGTTTAGTGGTTTAGTTGAGCAAGTCTTTGTTATAGTCGATTCAGTTAAATTTATCAAAGAAACGGTTTGTATCGATATTTTGATGCTATTCGTGTCTTGATCATTACTAGAACTATAAACCAGTTTCTATATATATTAGAAAACAAGGAATAACTATGATTATTGCCTATGCAGCAAAAGAAAAAGGTGGCGAGTTTGTGCCTTATCAATATGATCCTGGCACATTAGGGGATCATGAAGTAGAAATCGAAGTACATAGCTGCGGTATCTGCCATAGCGATCTATCGATGTGGCAAAACGAATGGGGAATGACCCAATATCCGTTTGTAGGTGGGCATGAAGTCGCAGGAAAAGTCCTCGCAAAGGGCAAGCATGTCAAGCACCTAGAGCTTGGCGATAAAGTCGGACTTGGCTGGCATAAAGGATATTGCAACGTTTGTGATCTATGTATCGGTGGGGACCACAATCTATGCCCTGAGCAAGAAGGTACTATCATTGGTAATCACGGCGGTTTTGCAGATAAAGTACGCGCAAAAGATACTAGCGTCATCAAGATACCTGAAGGGCTTGATTTTAATGCGGTAGGACCATTGCTATGCGGTGGCGTTACGGTGTTTAATCCGCTTATGCAGTACGACATCACGCCAACCTCAAGAGTCGCTGTTATCGGTATCGGTGGTTTAGGTCATCTAGCGCTTCAGTTTGCCAATGCGTGGGGCTGTGAAGTGACGGCATTTACCAGTGAATCAAAAATGGAAGAAGCAAAAGAGATGGGCGCTCATCACTCATTAAACTCAAGAGAGGATAGTGAAATTGAAAAAGCAGCTGGTTCTTTTGATTTAATCATATCAACAGTGAATGTCGATATGAACTGGGATGTTGTGATCAAGACCTTGAGACCAAAAGGTAAGCTACACTTTGTTGGACTGTTAGAAGCTCCATTAGAGATATCAGCTGCACCAATGATTATGGCTCAAAACAGTCTGTCAGGCTCACCAGTTGGATCACCGTCAACCCTGCGAAAAATGTTAGATTTTGCCGCTCGCCATAATATTCAGCCAGTGACTGAAACGTACAAAATGTCTGAGATCAATGAAGCATTTGAGCGCCTAGAGAGTGGTAACGCTCGCTATAGAGTGGTATTAGAAAGAGACTAAAAGTCATTGAAGATCACGAAGCATAGTCATATAGTTATACCTCATTTAATGAAAGACGGGGTATCGCTATTTTTTTGTATTGTATCTCTACTTTCTTTAAGCCATTTTTGCTTTTTTTTGAGCGCATAAAAAACCCTTGCTGTGGTATTAAACAACAGCAAGGGCTAATAGTTGAGTCAATAGAATGAATTGTCTAAGATGATACTTTATTACTCGCTGACAATAAATATTGTTAAATTAGTAAACATTATTCGACTGTAACTGATTTTGCTAGGTTACGTGGCTGATCGACGTCTGTACCGCGCATTACTGCGACATGATATGACAGCAATTGTACTGGCACGCTATAAACAATCGGCGCAAGCGTTTCGCAAACATCTGGCACATACACCACGTGCAATCTATCTGCTGCGACCATTTGACTGGATTCGCTCGCAAAGACAAACAACTCACCATGACGAGCATGTACTTCTTGCATATTGGCTTTTAGCTTATCAAACATACTGTCTTTCGGGGCTAGCACCACGATAGGCATGTCTTTATCAACTAATGCCAATGGTCCGTGCTTCAGCTCGCCTGCTGCATAGCCTTCAGCGTGGATATAAGAGATTTCCTTTAACTTTAATGCGCCTTCTAGAGCAATTGGGAACTGTAAACCACGACCTAGGAATAAGCAGCTTTTCTTATATTCAAAATGCTCACTCATGATCTTGATAGGCGCGTCCAGGTGTAAGCTGGCATGGAGCTGACCCGGTAGTTGTTGCAGTTGACTAAGCAGCGTGCTCAAATTTTCATCAGTCATGCGCTGTTGGGTCACACCTACCTTTAATAACAATAACATCAGTGCTGCAAGCTGAGTAGTAAAGGCTTTGGTAGATGCCACGCCAATCTCGGGACCGGCAAGCGTTGGTAAAAAGATATCCGTTTCACGTACCAATGATGAGGTTGGCACATTGCACAATGCCAGACTAACCAGTCCAATAGGAGACTGTTTTTGAATATCACGTAGTGCAGATAAAGTATCAGCAGTCTCGCCCGACTGAGAAATACAAATCACTAAAGAGTTATCAATAACGACTGGATTGCGATAACGGAACTCACTGGCAACTTCCACTGAGCAAGGCACACGAATAAGACTCTCAAACCAATATTTTGCGACCAAACCTGAATGATAGCTAGTACCACAAGCGATCACTTGTACGTGCTTAATGCCTTTTAATTGCGTTTCATGACGTTGCAGAAAATCATCACGCAGTTTATTTGACTCATCGCTATCTAATGCCATCTCGAGAGTACGAGCGACAGCATCTGGCTGCTCGTAGATTTCTTTGAGCATATAATGTTTAAATTCGCCCTTGTCCGCATTGTGTTGTGCTGCGTCAATTTCATGGATTTGGCGTGTGACCTCGACACCATCAGCGTAAACCTGAATACTGTTACGCGTTAATCGGGCAATATCGCCTTCCTCTAGATACATAAAACGATTGGTCACTGGTAAAAGTGCCAATTGATCGGAGGCGATAAAGTTTTCGCCAATACCGACGCCAATCACTAAAGGCGAGCCTAAACGTACTGTAATAAGCTCTTCTGGGCAATCAATATGGATAACGCCAAGGGCAAATGCGCCATGTAATAAAGGAGTGACAGTGCGAACGGCTTCTAATAAGTCAGGCGTTGCTTTATAGATATCGTTAATAAGATGCGCGACGACTTCGGTATCGGTTTGCGAGGTAAACTCGTACCCTTTGGCCATTAATTCTTCTTTTAGCTCGGCGTAGTTTTCAACGATACCATTATGTACCACAGCAATCTTGCCTGAAACATGCGGATGGGCATTACGCTGAGCCGGTTCGCCATGCGTTGCCCAGCGTGTATGCGCAATACCAATATGACCATCGAAAAACTCTGGGTTGACTGCGACGGCATCGACTAAGGCCTGAACTTTACCCACTTGGCGCTCACGGTGGAGCTCGCCATCACGAATGACAGTCAGACCAGCAGAATCATAGCCTCTGTATTCTAGGCGCTTAAGTCCCTCAAGTAAGATATTGGCGATATTACGCTCAGCCACTGCTCCAACTATTCCGCACATAACTATTCCTTAAATTTAATTATTAGTATTTCTATGTATGACGATGTCTGGTTAATCTATAAATATAAATAAGCAGCACCACAAATCATTGTCGTACTGCTTGAGATTGCTAAGAGCCATTTTTATTTAACTAACTGTCAACGCTGCCATTATTTTTTAGTCGGACGCTTAAAGTCATTTTTCTGTGTTTGACGAGCACGACCAAAGGCTAGTGCATGAGCATCAACGTTTTTAGTAATCACTGAACCAGCTGCCACAGTAGCGGTATCACCAATTTTCACTGGCGCCACTAGACTTGAGTTAGAGCCAATAAAGGCATTATCTTCAATGATGGTTTGTGATTTATTCACACCATCATAATTGCAAGTAATCACACCAGCGCCAACGTTGACACCAGTACCAATAGTGGCATCACCAATATAGCTCAGATGATTAACCTTGCTACCATCACCAATCGTTGATTTTTTAATTTCGACAAAATTACCGACTTTGCTGTTGTCAGAGAGTATTGTCTCAGGACGTAAATGCGCAAAAGGACCAATATCTACACCTGCGCCAACTTCAGCGCTATCAATCACGCAATAAGGCTTTATATGACAAGCGTTGCCTATCTGGGCGTTTTTAATGACACAGCCCGCTTCAATATAAACATTATCACCTAAGACACAATCACCCTCAAATACCACACCCACATCGACAAACACGTCCTGACCTGCGCTCAAGGTGCCACGAATATCGACACGAGTAGGGTCAGCGAACTGTACGCCAGCTTCTTGTAAGTCGGCGACAAGTTTACCTTGCCATGTACGCTCTAAGCTAGCAAGTTGTTGACGGTTATTCACGCCTTCAATCTCAAAGGTATGCTCAGGCTCAATGGCTGCAATAGTGATGCCATCAGCAACCGCCATTTTGACAATATCGGTCAAATAGTATTCTTGCTGCGCATTGTCATTTGATAGTTTGGGCAAAAATTTATGCAATAAAGCATTATCGACGCAGTAAATACCGCTATTAATTTCTTGTATCTGCTGCTCATCGCTATTGGCGTCTTTTTGCTCAATAATGGCTTCAATATTGCCATCTTTATCACGTTTAATACGACCAAGACCAAATGGATTATCTACGGTTAGCGTCAACATAGACATGCCGTCAGTATTGGCATCCTGTAGTGTCGCTAAAGTTTGACAGCTAACCAATGGCACGTCGCCGTAAAGAATGAGGCTTTGTCCATCTTTTGGTAGCTCAGATAGAGTCACTTTGACCGCATGTCCCGTGCCCAACTGCTCAGTTTGGGCGACCCAAGTAATGGGCAAATGCGCATATTGCTGGTCAATGTGATCTTGTACTTGCTCGCCACCAAAACCATGCACAATGATGGTGTCATCAACTGTCAATTGATGGCAAGTATCTAACACGTGACCTAGCAATGACTTGCCAGCCAATGTCTGTAGCACTTTTGGCTTGGCCGACTGCATACGCGTGCCTTTACCAGCAGCGAGGATAATTACCGAAAGAGAAGATGTCATAATAGCCCTACAAATGTAACAAAATATAATTTGGGATTATAGCGTAAATTGGCATTTAACTAAAACGCTATGTCGTGACCTCTTTGTAATTCAGCTATCGCTAACAGCAATATTAAATGATGAAAGTTGTTTTGTTATCACTATCTGGTTACAAGATAAAATAAATGCGCTGCTAATGTAAAATTAGAGGATTATATTATAAATAATGACCCAAACTGCCGCTGCCATAATGCCAGCAATAATGTCATCTAACATAATGCCTAGACCGCCAGCGACTTTCTTATCTGCCCATCCAATGGGTGGTGGCTTAATAATGTCAAAAAAGCGAAAAAGTATAAAGATCATGATCAGAGCAGCGACAGAAAAAGGTTGCGAGATATTGTGCCAAAAATTACCGTCAGCAATACCTATATAGGACAACGGCAATAAGGTAATCCATATACCTGCCCACTCATCCCAGACGATATGTGGGTCATCATGACCGCCCATCAAATCTGAGGTGCGACCACATATCCAGATACCAATGATGCAAGATAAAAGTGTAATAATTAAAAATGGTATAAAACCTAAGCTTAGCAGCGGTATTGCAACAGTTAAGCCGCCAACCGTACCCCAAGTGCCGGGCGCCCGGCGAGGTATACCACTGCCCAAGCCGATACCGAGCCAATAAACTGCGCGGTCAATCATAGTGGCGTTGACTGGCAGAGGAGGGCAATCATTTGCTTTACGGATATCGGGCTTAACTAGGTCGTGATCGGTCATGGGTTAACCTGCAAAATGTTGGTAACCCGTAAGATTGGGCCAAGTAATAAACGGTGAGGGATGGGTGGGTGTCACTGGCTGATCTTGATAATAAAGTTCAGGACGTTTATGCGCCGCATTATCTGTATTTCTATCACTCGCCAATGCAATCACATTACCAATGTAAGTCACAGGCGTATTAACGTCGGTACAAGAAGATGGCTCGATATGGGGAGGTAAGGTAAAAGCCAACTCATAATCATCGCCACCAGTTAATTGACACAATAGCCGCTCAGATACATCGATACTAGCTAAAGGGTTACTGGTAGGAAGAGCTTCCAAATTAAGTCTCATAGCGATGCCGCTTTGCTCGCAGATATGACCAAGATCTTGATAAAGACCATCAGAGATATCTATCATTGACGTTGCACCGATTTGTGCTAGTCCTGCACCTAAGCTAATACGTGGGGTTGGCATATGAAGTCGATGCGCAAGTTCAATGCCGATAGCATTATCAGGGTGCTGTAAGGCATAAGCAGCATCGCCCAGTGTACCTGATACATAAATTTTATCACCGACTTGCGCACCTGAGCGATAGACAGCTGGAGTATCTGCGGCAAGCAGCCCTTGGGCACTAATACTTAACACTAAGCTATCATTACGAGTCGTATCACCGCCTATCAAGGTCACACCAAATAACTGGCAAGCATGAAATAAACCTTTGGCAAACTCAGTCAGCCACTGACTATTAGCAAGGCGCTGAGGTAATGCTAATGCCAGTAAAATGCTATGCGGGGTGGCACCCATCGCCGCGATATCAGAGACGTTAACGGCTACCGCTTTATAACCAATAGCAAATGCCAGTTTATTCACCTGTTCCCAATCAGCACTAAAGTGACGACCTTGAACGAGTGTGTCAATACAGCTGACTAAGCGCGCGCCTTGTGGCAATGCCATCACAGCCGCATCATCACCGATGCCCTTTTCGACAGCGTTAGATGATGACTGCGTGGCTTGCATCTGTGAAAATATGCGCTCAATCAGCTCAAATTCATTCATGGCTAGTCTTGGCTTTTTTCATCAGCATCATTTAATTCAGCACTTTTTGTATCAAAATCAACGCTATTCGAGTCAAGTAATTCGACCTCTGCTGTAACTTTGTCATTGCTAGCAGCAATGTTTTCTTCTACTGGCTGATCATTGACAATGTTTTCGGCACTAACGACAATCTCGTCTGCTTTATCAACGATGACTGTTTCGATGCTAGTCGGTTTAACAATAATTTCTTCAACCGTATTTTGAGTATCGTTCTGCTTGCTGGCTTTGTAATCAGTAATATTTGCCAAAGCTTTACTGACACTATTGCGTTTAACACTGGCATTATTAGCACTGATACGTGGTTTATTTGATGCTGTTGGTTTTTCTTCGATATCACTATTATTAGCATTGATATCTGTGTTTTTATCCGCTTTAGTAACAGGCTTAGCTGCCGCTTTTTGCGACGTGCGAAGATTGGCTTTACTATCTGCGTCTACTTCGGCAGCACGTAGCTCAACTGCCATTCTATCTAAGACGGCATTAATCAGTTTATGTGCATCCGTAGCACCAAAGTGATTGTTTAGCTTCATCGCTTCATCAAGTACCACTTTGTACGGAATTTCTAAACGATTTTGTAGCTCGTAAGCGCCAACCAAAAGAATGGCATGTTCAACCGTATCGAGTTTATTGATTTCACGATCTAGATGCTGGCTAATAAGCGCATCTAAGGCATCAATCTGCTCTGGGATATCGCGCATCATTTCATGATAGTAGCCAATATGTACAGTATGCATGGCATTGGTCGCGCGTGTACGAGCAGCAATATCGTGCGGGGCATTGGCTTTCCAACCAAGCTTGCCATCGATATCAAAACGGCGGTCAGTAACCAGCCATTCATATAGACCTTGCATAGCAAAGCGGCGTGCCTTACGGATAGCAGTGTGACTGGTCTTATAAGAAGACTCACTCATATCAAAGGTTTGATCGCCCGCACTGCTGCTCGCGATGCGCGTGGCTTCAGCTTGTTGGTCATTAACTTGTGCGGTTTGTGCAGCGCTAATAGCGCGCTTGAGTTGGTCAGTCATAAGGGGTCTATACCTAGTTTTTGAGATAATAAGTTTAAAAATAAAATGTTAAATAGTGGTCGACTAGCAAGTGTTGCTAGTCAGTCTTGGAGATGGATGTTCGATAATCATTTAAAATATTAATGCTATTGTAAAGTGCTGAGGGCTATCGTTATAACCATAGCCCCGTTTCAAACAATAAATAATAATTTTATACTCATAAATGCGGCTAACAGTGAGTGCAATTAAGCGTCTTCGCTGCCATCATCAATGTCTAACTGTGATAACACGGCAAGCATTTCTAATACAACCATCGCTGCTTCTGAACCTTTATTACCAGCTTTAGTACCAGCACGCTCAATCGCTTGCTCGATGCTGTCAGTAGTCAATACGCCGTTTGCTACTGGAATATTATAGTCAATGGCAACACTGCTTAAACCTTTAGCAGATTCGCTTGCGACAAAGTCAAAATGCGGCGTGCTACCACGGATAATCGCACCCAAAGCAACGATAGCGTCAAAGCGATCAGACTCAGCAGCGCGCTGTGCAACCAATGGCAACTCGAAAGCACCCGGCACACGAATCACAGTGATATTACTGCCCAATACGCCATGACGAAGCAATGCATCAATCGCACCATCAACCAATGACTCAACGACAAAACCATTAAAACGACCGACGACGATACCGATACGCACGTCCTCGTTTTGATGTAAATTGCCATCAATATGGGTCACGTCATTGCGTTGCTGTTGTAAATTTGACATAAAAAATCCTTTGCCGAATAGGCTATTAATAGAAGTATAAGAATCTAAGTATTAGGAATCTAAATATATTGCTAGGTTCAAATCGCTTATTTAATTGGCTAGTGAGCAGATAAATAGGCAGTAAAATGAACGAAAACCAAATGATAATAAGCAGTTAGCGCTATGATAACATTTTTTTCTGCTATATTTGTATTTTACCAACGTCTTACAAACGCATTTGTATCCCTTGCGCTGCCATATATGCTTTGGCTTCTTGAACGGTATACTCACCAAAGTGAAAAATACTGGCAGCAAGGACGGCATCGACGCCGCCTTCTAATACGCCTTCGGCTAAATGCTGTAAATTACCGACGCCACCTGACGCGATAACTGGTACATTTACACGACTGGTAATTTGCTTCATCAATGCCAAATCGTAGCCTTTTTTGGTGCCATCGCCATCCATAGAAGTTACCAATAATTCACCAGCGCCAAGCTCAGCCATTTTGCTTGCCCAAGCGACGGCATCAATGCCCGTTGGCTTACGACCGCCGTGGGTAAAAATCTCCCAGCGTGGTATGATAATGCCATCAACCTCAATATCAGCAACGCGCTTGGCATCGATAGCAACGACGATACATTGATTGCCGAATTTCTGCGAGGCTTCACCGACGAACTCAGGGGTAAATACTGCCGCTGAGTTAATCGCTACTTTATCCGCGCCTGCATTGAGCAAATTACGAATATCGGCAATTTTACGCACACCGCCGCCGACAGTTAATGGCACAAATACCGTTTCCGCCATACGTTCTACCGTATGATAAGTGGTGTCACGCTCGTCATTGGTTGCGGTAATGTCCAAAAAAGTAATCTCATCGGCGCCTTGTTCATTGTAGCGTTTCGCCACTTCGACAGGGTCGCCTGCATCTTTAATATCGACAAATTGTACGCCTTTGACCACGCGCCCATTATCAACGTCCAAACAAGGGATGATACGCTTTGCTAACATAGGGTCTTTCACCTTATAATCAATTCATTCTATAAGCGCTAGTCTAGCAAAATCACTGCCATCTCAGGCAGGTTTTCGCAAGATTAATGTGCTTTTTGCCAAAGTTTATTTATAAGCGGTGCAATCGTCGCTATCACCGTCTATATTTATCCTATTTACCTTTATTTAATTGCCATAAGTGAGATGTTATGTCCGTCTATACCCAGTTAACCGATGACCAGTTTGCCGATTTTTGCCACCGTTTTGGCGTATCGTTCGCCCGTGCCATTCCGATTACCCAAGGTATCAAAAACTCTAACTGGTTTATTCAGACGACTGATGATGTAGATGGTGCACACTCTTATGTATTTACCTTGTTTGAAGAGCGTCCACCAGAAGACATCGAAAAAATGGCGGTTATCTTAAACCAATTAGATGGTAAATTGCCGGTAGCGGCGCCGTTATCATTGGTTGATAGCGCAGAAAAATGTTATGTCATACGTTATGACAATAAAGCGATTACCTTAGTGCCATGCCTAGCAGGTTCGCATCCAGAGCAAATCACGCAAGCGATGTGTCATGAAATCGGCACCGCTTTAGCGATGCTACATGAGACTTTGCAAGCATTACAGCCAAGTGAACAATACGGTGTTCCATTATACCCATGGAGCGATGTACGCGACCGTGAAAAGCAGTTTATGCCAGCTGACGAAGCTAAATTGATGAGTGATATTTGGCAATCTTATACGGACTTGCCACTTGCCACTTTGCCAAAAGGCTTATGTCATTTAGACATGTTTGCTGATAATACTTTATGGAACTTATCTTTAAATAACAGTCAAAAAGGTGAAGCGCGTCTGACTGGGTTATTAGATTTCACCGAAGTCAGCGTTGAACATTATGTGATGGATATTGCCATTACTATTAATGACTTTTGTACTACTTGGGGTATGGCTGAACAAGGCGAGTCGGTAAACTTTGACCGCAGTAAAATGGCGGCTTTTTTGCAAGGCTATGAGTCGAAACGCATGCTCGGTGAAGATGAAAAGCGTGCCTTACCAGTGATGCTCGCAAAAGCTGCGGTGATTTTTTGGCTATTACGTCTCAACGTCATTCATTATAACCGTACCGAAGGTCGTACCGGTGATAACATCATGGTCAAAAACCCTGACTTGATGAAGCGTCTAGCTGCTTATCATTGGTCACATGTTGAAAAAGCACAAAATACGGTATTTGTGCTCTTAGCTATTGATAATAAGATCGAAAAGCCGATAGCCGGTGTGTTCAGCAGTATTACGCAAGCTGAGCAAACATGTGATAGTTTAGGTAATAGCAGCGATTTTATTATTAAAGAATATACGCTCGATCAATTAGTATAATTTTTTTTGAGCATTCCTGTATCAAAAATATAAAGGCGACCTCATGACCGATCAAGTTGATAACTGGCACAAACTGGCACGCTACGATACCAATATCCAAGGTGAGTTACATGCCAATTTGCTACGTAATAATGATATTACTGTTTCTCTACAGCCGCTGAGTGCGATGCCTGGTATGAATTCTGGCATCGTGCTTTGGGTACAAGATACCGATTTGGTGCATGCAAAACGCATTTTGGATAGTATTGATAAGGATGCGGCAAGCTTGCCTGAAACAGACGACAATAACGGCGGTACTCTATAAATGTGTCAACTTTTAGGTATGAACTGTAATACGCCAACCGATATTGGTTTTAGCTTTGCAGGCTTCCGTCGTCGCGGCGGCATGACAGACAGTCATGAGGATGGTTTTGGTATTGCATTTTTTGAGCGTAGCGAATGCACTAATAGTGACAGCTCTAATAGTGAAAAGTCGGACAATGCCTCGACTGGTCTACGCTTATTCCATGATAATCGCCCAAGCCATTTATCGCCCGTTGCTGATTTGGTTAATAATTATCCAATTAAAGCGATGAATGTTATCGCACATATTCGTAAAGCCACCCAAGGGCAGAATTGCTTGGCGAATACCCATCCTTTTGTCCGTGAAGTCTGGGGTGAGCAGTGGGTATTTGCGCACAACGGACAGATGAATAGCGAATTTATTAAACGCTGCCAGCGCCTGCAAGACAATGGTAATGCCTCACATTGCCAACCAGTCGGTACAACTGATTCTGAAATGGCATTCTGTTATCTGGTCAATCGCCTGAAAAGTAGCTTTAAAACTCGTCCGGATGACAAAACGCTGTTTAACTTTTTGACGACTCAATGTCGTTATTTATCCGCTAACGGTTTGTTTAATTGCTTAATATCAAATGGTCAATGGCAATTGGCTTATGCTGGCAGTTTACTGTTTTATCTCACGCGCAAAGCGCCATTTGGTGAAGCGAAATTAGCAGATGATGATTTGGCGATTAACTTTGGTGATGTGACCACTGATAAAGATAAAGTGACTATCTTAGTGACTGTGCCATTGACTGAAAATGAAAAATGGCAACAGTTGGCAGTCAATGAATGCCTGATATTTCAAGATGGTGATGTCATTTATAAAGACAGCCCAAGCCAGCGTAAGTTTTTGACCGTTGAGGAAGGAATTGCGGTAGCACGCGCGGTTGGAGCGAGTGTTTAGGGTTAGCGAATATTTTATGTTAATTAAATATACATTCCACAACAACGCTTAAACTTCTCACCTGAGCCACAAATACAGGGCTGTTTTTGGGTGACAGTCATTTCTACTGTTGGGTCGAGGAAGTACCAACGCGCATCATTGTTCGCTTTGTCTGTTACTTTTACAAAGGCAGACAATTCATGATGCGCCTGTAACTCATTAGACGTCTTAAAGTAAGCCTTAAACTCAACTTGCGCATGGCGTTTACCCAGTTTTGGCGTGTGCTGTACGATTTCTAATCCTGCCCAGTCCGTCTCTTTTGCCCAAGACTCAATAGCCTGAATATCTAGCAATTTTTGCTGCGCGGGTAGCGTAGTCTTGACGATGTATTCTGGTTTAACCAAGACAAAGGCGCTATAACGCGACCGCATAAGGCGTTCAGCAGAGTCTGGCTTTGCGCCATTATCTTTATCAGCTTCGTTATTTAAAAGCCCGTCATGATAAGGCTGACAACAATCTTGATAAAGTAGCGGCGCGCTAATGTCATCCGATGATGGATTGATTTGGCAAGGGCAGATTGGTAGGGAAATTGGCATTATTTACTCGAGTTATTATTCATTTTTTTAACGGTTTTATAAATTTCAATTGAGCCAGTTTTTTATCAATTCTGGCCATAGCCCCAGTTTAAGCTTTGCCCAAGGCGTGGGGTCACGTAGCTGCTGCCAAAATTCATCAAACGGCGGCGCAAAATATACCAAGAGCGCAAGGATAACGTACAGTAGCAGGTACCACCATTTATCTTTATGCTGATAGAACTTCATCGCTGTACCCGATGAGCGCTTCATTTTCATATTGGACAAATTCACACTATATAGCTCATCCAATGCCAAATGTACCATGGCGCCGCCAAATAAAAACAAGCCGTAAAACCAGCTAACCGTCAACGGTAAGTTTAAAATATCGTAGCTGACATAGGTCATTCCAAGCCCCATTATCGCCATATAGGGCACCGAATGAATGACACCGCGATGCACGGTCATATTAGTAAAAATCGAAAACACCACATAACGCATAAAGCCGTAGCCGGCCAACCATAACGCTATCAGCGCCAGTAAACTCAGCTCACTACGCCAATGCATCACCAGACCAAAGGCAAAAATAAACGAGGTAATATTAAACCCAAGCTTAATCGGTGTCGAATTATCAGAATCCAAATCAGGCAACAGTCCCCCGATGGTACCGAGTGCCACGCACATCAAAAAACCTGAATCATCAATCAAGCCAGCTTTATAAACCGTTAGACTCATCGTACCACTGACCATGAATGCGACATTTAAGTGGGTGTTAAAATTTGCCATAAAAACTCATCAATAAGTAGCGCACGAAAACGTCATTTCGAGCGGCTCGTCTAGCCGTAAAAAAGCGCTCCATGATACCATAGCCACGCCAGTCGTCTAATAGAGATAGTGAATATGACCGCCACTGAATTACCTGCCAAGCCTAATACCAATCTTTGCAACGCTCCTTTCGATGTGCCTGTTAATGCAACTGTTGAAGCTGCTATTAATAACCCGTCTGCATGCGATAGTCAGCTTGATGACAGCTTTGCTGCCATTGACTGGCAAGCGCCATGGCTCTGTCACTTAAACCAGTTAGGCTATATAAGTAAAGCTATCACAAAGCTTAGCTCTTTAAGAGATGAGCCTGCTCAAACAGATAAACTCGAAAACACACCTGATATTATCGCCAAGGTTTTAAATGTAGCATTGCAGCAACAGGCTGATGACCTACAGCAGTCATTACCGCAAACCAAACCTGCGCTAAATAATCAAGCCCAAACCTTACAATTTGTCTCACAAAATGCGTTGCCAGCAGGCGAAGCATACGAGAGTTTTATCGGTACGGCTGGTAATATTCCGACACGGGATAATTTGCATGACTTATTTAATGGCAGTATTTGGCTCACTTTTCCCAAAACTAAAGCCTTGCTGAATTATTATCATATGCTTGAAATCGAACAACAAGGTATTGGTGCCAGTCGCGGGCGTGTCCGCGATACCATTACCGTATTTGATGAAAATGGCTCTGTATTAGTGACATCGAATGCTAGCATTGGTGAGGCACTAGTGGATTTTGACTGGCAAGCAAGTTTGGTAGAACCGCGTGAGCAGTGGGATAAACCAAAAGCGCTAAATAGCGACTCTCAAGCTGCGGTTTATATTTTTGGTCATGCCTTAATAGAAAAACTGCTACAACCACGTAAAGCATTATGTGCCCATAGTATTGTTATTTATGTGACGCCAGATTTTTTTGCCTTATCGCTATCTGAGCGTATTAGCCATTTGGATCAGAAAGTAGCTGATTATATGGAGGCATTATTATCACAACCGGATGTGACACCGCGCAAACTGTCTCCATTGCCTATTTTAGGTGTGCCGCATTTTTGGGCTGAAAATGCCAAGCCTGATTTTTATGATGATAGCCAAGTGTTTCGCAGTGGTCGCCGTCAAAAATAAAAAGTCAAGGGAATACCTTACGAGTTAACCGTTAATGCTTAACCGCTAAAGCATTGTTACGTTTACGATTGTGCCACGATTTGACTACGTCTAGACGTTAACAAAGCTCGGGTTATTTGTTATGGTAAAAGGACGTTACTGTTAAATACTAAAGATATGCTTATGTCTTTTGTTACCTAAGATTTTGTTAGTATAAAAATACAGCGGTCTATTTTTCTTAGCAACTCTTATGAGTCATTAATTTGAGTCATTAATTTGAGTTGTTAATAACAGCTACTAAAGTTAGCCATTAAATTCATTTAGTAAAAATTTAAGCACTATTATTTAGCCACCAATTATCAGCATAAATGCTTATTGATTGATAGTCATATTAGTTCAAGAGTCATTTATGTTCAGGATCTATAACAACGATAAGGAAGCTACCATGAGTGATATTTTTAATGTAAAAGACACCATTACGGTCGATAGCAAGGACCATACCTATTACAGTCTGCCCAAGCTAACCGAGACTTACGAAAACATCAGCAAGTTACCATTTTGCATGAAAGTCGTTTTAGAAAACTTATTGCGTAATGAAGATGACGGGCAGTCTGTTGGCAAAAACCACATCGAAGCGGTCGCCAATTGGGATGCAGGCGCGGAAGCGTCAAAAGAAATAGCCTTTATGCCAGCCCGTGTTGTCCTGCAAGATTTCACTGGTGTGCCATCAGTAGTCGATTTGGCAGCGATGCGCGATGCCGTCGTTGAGCTTGGCGGTAAAGCTGAGCAAATTAACCCGTTTATCCCAAGTGAATTGGTCGTTGATCACTCAGTACAAGTCGATGCTTATGGCCGCGAAGATGCGATAGATCTTAACGAAAAGATTGAGTTTAAGCGTAATAATGAGCGCTATGAATTTCTGCATTGGGGTAAGAATGCCTTTAAAAACTTCGTTGTCGTGCCACCAGCCACAGGTATTGTGCATCAGGTCAACTTAGAGTACTTGGCCCGTGTGGTAATGGCTGCTGATGTCGACGGTGAGCTGACCGCTTATCCTGATACGGTATTTGGTACTGACAGTCATACTACTATGATTAATGGTATTGGTGTACTTGGTTGGGGCGTGGGCGGTATTGAAGCGGAAGCGGCAATGCTCGGTCAGCCATCATCAATGCTCATCCCACAAGTGGTTGGTTTTGAGCTAAAAGGTAAGTTAACCGAAGGCGTTACTGCAACAGATTTAGTGTTACGTGTGGTTGAAATGCTGCGTGCGCATGGCGTGGTTGGTAAGTTCGTCGAATTTTATGGCGAAGGCTTACATAGTATGCCACTTGCAGATCGTGCCACCATTGCCAATATGTCACCAGAATATGGTGCAACCTGCGGTATTTTCCCGATTGACCAAATGGCGATTGATTATCTACGTCTATCAGGTCGTGATGAAGCACAAATCGAGTTGGTTGAAAAATATGCCAAGGCACAAGGCTTATGGCATGATGCAGATACTCCAGCAGCGACCTACTCAAGTAAGTTGGAGCTGGATTTATCATCCGTTCAGCCAGCACTTGCCGGTCCAAACTTGCCACAACAGCGTATTAATCTATCTGATATGCATGAAAAATTTGGCGAAACCTTGACGGCGATGACCAAAGACCGTAAGAAAGAAGTTGAAGCCAAGGTTCGCTTCGATGAAGAAGGCGGTAAGCAAGAGCAAGCAAAAACGCTCGCGGCAAAACCCAATCCTTTTTGCGCGGAAGGCAGTACTTATTGCACGGTCAAAATCGAAGACGAAGAGTATAGATTGCGTGATGGTTCTGTCGTTATCGCGGCAATTACTTCTTGTACCAATACCTCAAACCCAGCAGTGATGATTGGCGCAGGTTTGGTTGCGAAAAAAGCCGCTGCAAAAGGTCTAACGGCTAAACCATGGGTTAAAACTTCACTGGCTCCAGGGTCAAAAGTAGTAACTGATTACCTTGAAAAAGCCAAATTGATGGATGAGCTAGAGAAAATAGGCTTCTACCTAGTTGGTTATGGCTGTACCACTTGTATCGGTAACTCAGGTCCGTTATTAGGGGCGATTGAAGGGGCTATCGAAGAAGGTGATTTGGTTGCCGCTGCTGTACTATCAGGTAACCGTAACTTTGAAGGCCGTATTCACTCACATGTAAAAGCCAGCTACTTGGCGTCACCGCCATTGGTGGTTGCTTATGCCCTAGCAGGTACTGTCGATATTGACTTGACCACGCATCCGCTAGGACAAGACCAAGAAGGCAATGATGTATTCCTAAAAGACATCTGGCCAACGTCAGAAGAAATTAACGAGCTAATTGCCAATAATATCGACGCGGATATGTTCCGTAAAAACTATGGCGAAGTGTTTGACGGTAGTGCAGCATGGAACGCGATTAGCTCAGCCGATAGCCAGCTGTATCCATGGAGCGAAGAGTCTACGTATATTAAGAACCCACCGTTCTTTGATGGCATGACCATGGAGCCAGAAGGTATCCCTGATATCGAAGGCGCGCGTATCTTAGGGTTGTTCGGTGATTCAATCACCACCGATCATATCTCACCAGCTGGTAATATCGATGCTGATTCTCCTGCAGGTAAGTACTTGCAAGGGCGTGGTGTGATGGAAGCTGACTTCAACAGTTATGGCTCACGCCGTGGTAACGATGCGGTCATGACTCGTGGTACTTTTGCCAATATCCGTATCAAAAACGCCATGATGGCTGGCAAAGAGGGCGGTTATACCTATTACTTCAATGGCGATAGCGCCACGCTAAAAGACGGTCAAGAAATGGCTATCTATGATGCGGCGATGAAGTATAAAGAAGACAAACGTCCGCTCGTGGTACTTGGCGGTGCAGAATATGGTTCTGGCTCTAGCCGTGACTGGGCAGCGAAGGGAACGATTCTACTCGGCGTGAAAGCGGTACTGACCAGCTCGTTTGAGCGCATTCACCGCTCAAACCTAGTCGGTATGGGTGTCTTGCCATTGACCTTTAAAGACGGTGAAAATGCAGCGACCTATAATCTAGATGGTTCTGAAGTCCTTAGTATCACAGGTCTAGATAATGGCGAAAGTAAAACAGCGAAAGTCACTGCTACACGTGCCGATGGTTCGACTGAGAGCTTTGACGTCAATGTCATGCTACAGACGCCAAAAGAGCGCGAGTATGTGCGTCATGGCGGTGTATTGCACTATGTGCTACGTCAACTGGCAGCTGAGAGCAAAGACGCTGCGTAATAATTGATTAGACTTAGTATGACAAAGAGCCCAATCATATGATTGGGCTCTTTTATGCAATATTATCGTGCTTAGGTAATTTTATCGCTCAACCTTTCTCAGTCAGCAGCTTGACTCCCATGCCGATAAATATCACACCGCTTATTCTATTTAAAATCACTTCAATCGTGGGATTTTTACGCAGATTTTCACTGAACTTTGACGACAGTAATGCCAAGCACGAGAACCACATAAAACCGGTCGCGGCAAAAGTTAGCCCGAGACCTAAAAAAGACAACATGCTATTACCGTAACTCGAGTCGATAAATTGTGGGAAGAACGCCAAAAAGAATAATGCGACTTTTGGATTAAAGGTATTAGTTATGACCCCTTGCTTATATATCTGCCACCTATCTAACGGTCGAGTAGACGCTACTTTTTCCTCAATGGGTAAATTACTGGCAAGTAAAGGTACTGGTTTGCTAGTCAGCATTTTAAAGCCTAGATAGCATAAGTAGCTTGCGCCAATATATTTCACTAGCGTAAATGCAAATGGTGAATTGGCTAATAGGACGGACAACCCGAGCGCAGCCAGCAAAGTATGTACTAAAATACCAGAGATAATACCGAATACAGAGTAGAATCCTGCAGTCTGTCCCTGTGACATACTACGAGTAATGATATACATGCTATCTGTTCCGGGTGTTATATTTAATAAAATGGCAGCAAGGATAAATCCCAGATAATTTTCAATACCAAACATAGCCAATACCTCCTTGTGATAGCAGTTCAGCTCAACATTTTATAGAGCGCTTTTACATTGCATTCTATCAATATTCCTAATGGTTTATATAGCCTTGCTAGCTTTTTTCAGAAATGACAGACATAAAAAATTCCAGTCACCGTATGATGACTGGAATTTTTTATTGTTCGCTTACTAGTCTAATCTGATGCTAAGCAAAAGTGCTAATAAGTGACGCCGTATAATGGCGTCCCCAGGGGGATTCGAACCCCCGTTACCGCCGTGAAAGGGCGGTGTCCTAGGCCTCTAGACGATGGGGACGCATAGAGTGTTATAACCAGGGGTTACAACGGTACTTCACAATATCAGATAGCTTATCTATTAATAACAGAGCAAGCTGTGCCTAGGTGCTGATATCGTCCTACTAGCGAGTATTTATATCAAGTTTCAGTAATACTGAGCGTTGCGATAAATAGTATGGTGGAGCTAAACGGAGTCGAACCGTTGACCCCTTGCATGCCATGCAAGTGCTCTACCAACTGAGCTATAGCCCCTCGCTAAGAGTGTGCGTATTTTATGTAAGACCGGCAGTCTTGTCAACTGCTATTTGAAAAATAATGCATAAATATGCAAAAAAAAGCGTTTAAAGCCATTTTAGCTGCTTAATAAGCTTAAATTAACGTGGATTTTGCTTGATGGCAATCTCTTTTAGGGCTTTATCGGTAAAGAATTCTTCTTCCGTACAGTTAGAGCTGCTGTCAGAAAAAATGATTGCACAGCATTCCGTTGGGATATATTGACCGCCTTTTTCTCGGACAGTACTTATGCCCTTAAAACCAATAATGTCAGAATTGCTTAACTTATCTAAATTCTGCTTGGTGTAATGACAGTAGGTGCTGTATATCCATTTTAAATCTTCAAAGTCTTGACCGGTTGTCAGGGTAAGTTTTGCGTCGTATAGCTCTTTTATGATGGCATCATAGTAGTTCTGCGCTTCTTTGAGGGTATTAAAGACATAATCTTTGCTTTCGATGGTGACGGTTTTGGCGGCCATATTTATATCCAATGAAGGTGTTGAATTTTAAATGCTGAGATTAACGTAAAAAAGGGGCAGTATTAGCCTGACCCCTTTTCGTTATAGTAGAGTTACTTTAAAATCGATACAGTGCGACTGGGATGAATTTTTCGTAGCCTCTGGAGTGCAAAGCGCACAGCAAGCAAGGAAAATTTATACCAGTCGCATATAGCTATAACGTAGCGCTTTTATTTTGAACTGATTATATTTAGCAATACTGTTTTTAATTAACAAGTAAAAAACTATTCAGCTGCCAAACTATTTATCAGCTAAGAAGTCTGGCAATTCTGCTGCTTGTTTCTCAAGTTTCTTCAGTTTCTTTTTACCAAGGCCACCCAGTACATCAACCGCATGGCGCAAGCGTGTCAATGTCATATCAGCGCCGATAATTGCCATAGAATTCATGACAGGCGTCGATGAGGTGCTACCAGCGATAGCGATAAAGAACGGCGCCATAAAGTCACGCATCTTAATATCAAGATGGGCGGCAAGACCTTTAAGCGTGGCGTAGATATTTTCTTCTGACCACATTGGCAAGGTTTCTAGCTGCCAAAGCGCTAATTGCAGCATCTCAGTAATTTGCTCAGCCGTCAGTGATTTATGGGTAAAGCTCTCAGCATTAATATCAGGTAGGTTCTGGAAATAAAAGCCCCCCCAATTAACCGCATCAGATAACAGCTCAATACGTGGCTGAATAGCAGCGGCGATAGCGGTTAATTTATCGCTGTTACTTGCCCAGTCGAGGATTTTGTTTTTGAGTTCTTCTGGTGTTAGCGCCCGTAGCCATTCTGCGTTGAGCCAATTAAGCTTTTCGATATCGAAAATAGGGCCGCCAAGTGACACACGCTGAATATCAAAGCTGGCAATCATTTCATCCAAGGTAAATTTCTCTGCTTCGTCAGGCATTGAGTAGCCCATACGACCAAGGTAATTTAGCAAGGCTTCAGGTAGCACACCGGCATCACGATAGTAGGTGATAGAGGTTGGGTTTTTACGCTTAGACAGTTTTGATTTGTCAGGGTTACGCAGTAATGGCATATGGCAAAGGACTGGCATCTCCCAACCAAAATACTCATAAAGCAGCTGATGCTTAGGCGCAGAGTTGAGCCACTCTTCACCGCGCAACACATGGCTGATGTCCATCAAGTGGTCATCCACAACGTTGGCTAGATGATAAGTTGGCATGCCGTCGGTTTTGAGAAGCACTTGCATGTCCACTTGCGTCCAAGGAATCTCGACCGTACCGCGCAGCATATCTTGTACCTGACAGACGCCTTCGGTTGGCACACGCATACGAATGACGTTTGGTTTGCCCTCAGCAACCAATTGCGCGGTTTTCTCTGGTGCTAAATGGGCACAGCGACCGTCGTAACGCGGCGTTTCACCATTGGCCATTTGCGCAGCACGCATGGCATCGAGTTCTTCACTGCTACAAAAGCATCGAAACGCATGATCGTTTTCTATCAGCTGCTCTGCATGCTTTTTATAAATATCACTACGCTCGCTCTGACGATAAGGCGCGTGCGGACCGCCGATATCTGGACCTTCCGCCCAGTCAAGACCGACCCAACGCAGTGCATCCAAAATCATTTTTTCAGATTGCTCTGTCGAGCGCGTTTGGTCGGTGTCTTCAATACGCAAAATAAATTCGCCGCCATGAGCTTTGGCAAAGGCCAAGTTAAACAGTGCGATATAAGCAGTGCCAACGTGCGGGAAGCCAGTAGGCGAAGGGGCAATGCGGGTACGAACAGGGCGTATGCTATTAGTAGAAGTAGATGGTTGCATCATAAAAATCTCAGAATGTTGTTGTTAATGAATGGGACAGTCAAAAGTAGTAGTGAAAAGTGAAAATATGGACGAAAGAATGGCAGTCAACATTGAAAAATAGCGTAAAATATAGCGCTAGTATAACAGAGAGATGGGATATTTTTAACGAAATGCCCTTCTAGCGCTTGACTACCCGTGTATCCTTGCGATAATAATGTTAGGTAAGTCATAACTTGTTTATTTTCATCTGATTTTTTACTATTACTGGTCAATTTGACCATCATCTATTGAGTTGTTTGTGTCCATATCGAATAGTAAGCCGAAAAATACGCCAAATGCTAATCACAATCCTTCTGACCCTGATCATTCTATGTCAGCGGCGAGTCTGTTTTCTGAAGAAAGCACTTCTACTCAAAAACTTACACAAGAGCCTAGTGAAGATCAAGCTATGTCTGACGAATTGAGTTTTGTCCATGATGCGGTGCTATTGCAAGAAGCGGTCGCCGCAGTGTTGGGTGTCAAAGCTCTACCGAAGCAGACAGACGACGAAAGTCAAAATAGCTTGCAAGCAAGCGGTATCTATGTCGATGCTACCTTTGGTCGTGGTGGCCATAGTCGCTTGCTATTAAGCCAGCTTGCCGATGATGCAACTTTGATTGTTTTTGATAAAGACCCAACGGCCATTAGCGTTGCTCGTGAATTGGCAAATAGCGACAGTCGCGTAAAAGTGGTGCACGATAGTTTTGCGACGTTAACAGACAGTCTTGCGGCAATGGGTATCATGCAAGTTGATGGCTTAATGGCAGACTTAGGTATCTCATCACCGCAAATTGATGATGGCAGTCGTGGTTTTAGTTTTATGCGCGATGGCGCGGTCGATATGCGTATGGATACCAGCCGCGGGCAGTCGGTTGCTGAGTGGCTTGAGACGGTCGATGATGAAACCTTGGCCAATGTGCTTTATGAGTTTGGCGAAGAGCGTCACAGTCGCCGTATCGCTCGTGCCATTAAGCAGATGGACAGTTACGACTCTACTTTAGCATTGGCTGAAGTGATAAAAGTTGCGCACCCAAACTGGCAACGCGGCAAGCATCCAGCGACCCAGAGCTTTCAGGCGATGCGGATTTTTATTAACAACGAGCTTGGTGATGTCGATAACTTTTTAGAGCAAAGTATCCCGATATTAAAGGTAGGCGGACAGCTAGCAGTGATTAGTTTCCACTCCTTAGAAGATCGACGTATCAAGCAGTTTTTGCAGCGTCATAGTAAAGGGCAATATCCAGAAGATGAGAATCTACCGATGCCACCCAAGCGTCCGCGTTACTTTAGTAAGCCAAAACGCGTCGGTCCAAGTAAAGAAGAGATAAGTCATAACCCACGCTCGCGTAGTGCATGGTTACGCATGGCAACACGTACTGATGCTGACTATGTAGCAGATATTCATCCATGAATGCCATTATTAAATTATGTGGTTTAAATATGACTGAATGTTTTAATGATTACGCGGCTGTTAAAAAGCTGTAAACATTATCTGCTAGGCTCAGCAGTTACTTTTTTGCTTGGCATTGTTTTTATTGATGGTGCTGATGGCTTATAAGAGTTTTATAACTCGTAAATGGTTATCGCTTTTTATATTTTGAAGTTCACTTTTTTGAGATTGTCATGGCAATATCCGACAAACCTGTAAACCGCCGCGCCGCAACGCCATCGAATACCGATGTTGGCGCCTTATTTGTGCGTAAATTTAAAATATCAAATATCTATGTGGCTATATTGATACTGTTGGCGGCTGGTATTGTATGGAGTGGCATCAAAACGGCTGAAGGTGTTCAGCAATATCATCAGGATTATAAAACCTTGCAAGACATGAAAAAACAAGAGCGGAAATTACAAGTTGAGCATCAGCGTCTGCTTATTGAACAGCAGACCTTTAGTGCGACGCCGCAGATTGCCAGTCGTGCCGTTGCTGAGCTTGGGATGTTTTCACCAACACTCAAAGATAAGCTGATTATCCAGCCAGGTGCTGCGACAGCAGTTGCACTCGTGGACCCTGATGCCAGTACTCCAGACACTTTAACGACGAATGATTCTGATGTTTTCGAAGCTGATGCTGTGAGCGATGCACCCGTTAAGGCTGCTGCTACCGATTCTGACCTAGCGGAGGCAGGACAATGAGCGATAAAAAACCCAGTGCTAAAGCGACCAGCAAAAAACCCGCCAGCGGCAAGGTTACTAAGCCACTACGCCGTGCTAGTGCGGCCAAATCTGGGCAAACGAGTAGCAAGCCTGACAATAAATCAGATGATGGCCGTAAAGCCAAGCTATTTGGTCGCTTAAAAAAGAATGAAGAACAGGGTGCTTATACCAGTGTCAAAAACCTAAAAAGCAAAAGATCAATTTTGGGAAAAGCATCTGGTGCTTCCTCTCGCGGCGGTGTCGAACAAGATAAGAACCGTTTCCGTTTGATTTGGGGTATAGCGCTGCTTATTTTGGTGGCACTTATCGGTCGTGCTTACTATATTCAAATTGCCAATACTCAGTTTTATCAAGATAAAGGCAATGAGCTCATCACCAGTGTACGCACGCAAAAATCCTATCGTGGCATGATTACGGATCGCAACGATTTGCCATTGGCTGTCAGTGCACCACTTGCGACAGTCTCTTTTAGCCCGCATGACTATGCCCGTGAATACTACGAGCTTAAGCGTATTATTATCACCAATCCTGAAAGTCCGCAGCTTATCGCACGTATGCAAAAGCGCTTAGACAATATGGATTTGACGACGCTTGCGGCGGCTGCCAACATCTCAGCCGATGAGCTAAAAAGAGTGACAGCTATCGACCCTACTATTGATGTAACGGATGAGGTGGCAGTCAAAGCAGCGCTGCCATCGGGTGCAGGCTCGCATTATTTGCCACTATTAAATAAAGTAACGCCGGAGATTGCAGAAAGCGTTAGCTCGCTTGATTTTCCTGGTGTTAATGAGAAAAACTTTTTTCAGCGCTATTATCCGCAGCCACAGCCTAACTCGCAACTACTAGGTTTCATGGGACAAAATGCCAACGATCCTGAAGGTGGTTATGAAGGACGTGCTGGTATCGAACGTCAGTATGAGAAAGATCTGGCGGGTGATGATGGTAAGGTTTTGGTGCTCAAAGATGCCAAACAAAACAGTCTTAAAGAAATCAAACAGGTTGAACCAGAAGTGCCGGGTAAAGATGTGACATTGACCATTGATTCGCGTTTGCAATATTTGCTTTATAAAGAGCTAGAAAAGGCGGGGCGTTTGCAAAAAGCGCGCTGGTCGACAGGTATGGTAGTCGATGTACAAACTGGTGAAGTATTGGCGCTATCGACATGGCCGTCATTTAACTCTAATAATCTCAATGAGATGACGGGTGAAAATCAGCGTAACCGTGCGCTCCTTGATGTCTTTGAACCCGGTTCAGTCATGAAGCCATTCACCGTTGCTGCGGCTTTAGATTCAGGGAAATACACTGCCACTACTTTGATCGATACCAATCCTGGCTCTATCCGTGTCCGTGGTTATACGATTCGTGACCATAATAATCTAGGGCGGATCACGATGGCAACGCTACTACAGAAATCTAGTAACGTCGCCTCGACCAAGATTGCTTTGTCTCTACCGGCTGACGGCATTACCAATATGCAAAGACAGTTTGGCTTTGGGGCAAAAACACCACTGCAATTTCCAGGTGAAGGCAGTGGGCTTGTGGTGACACCAGAAGAAAAAGAAACTTCGAGACGGGCAACGGTCAGTTATGGCTATGGTATACAGGTAACACTGGCACAGATAGCACAAGCTTATTCAGCGCTGGCGGCAGGTGGCGTCATGCATCCGCTAACGTTGAATAAAAATGACAAAGCGCTACCAAGCAAACGTATTATGGCGCATGAACAAGCGATGGCCATCGTACAGATGATGGAAAGTGTCACAGAAGACGGCGGTACGGCTAAAGGTGCGGCTATTGATGGTTACCGCGTTGCTGGTAAAACAGGAACCTCGCGCCGTATCAATCCAAAAGGTGGCTACTATACTGACCAGTATCGTAATGTCTTTGCGGGTATGGCACCAGCTTCTAATCCAAAACTGGTCGGTGTCATGTTAATCGAAGACCCGCGTGGTCAGATTTATGCTGGTTTAACCGTGGCTCCTGTTTTCCATAATGTCATGAAAGAGGCACTACGTTTATATAATGTGCCTTTAGATAAGCCGCTCAAAACCGAAGCTCAATAGATATAAAAGTAAATTTTTTCATATCCACCTCTTAACTATTTGATGTGTTTTAACCGTTTAGGATTTGCCAATGACCCTGTCTACCTCGTCGCCAAGCAGTATCACAGTTACCTTGCAACAGCTGCTTGCAGCTAGTAGCAGCGACGATAGACATAGTCTACAGCAGGTATTTACAGCGAATATGACCGCAGCTGTTAGCGAGTTATCGCATCAAATGACCGCTGTTCAACTGGATACGGTGATCAATATGCCATTCCAACAGTTCTGTTTAGACAGCCGTCAATTAGCCAGCAACGACGTGTTCGTCTTGTTAAAAAGCCATACGCCAAATTGCCAAAAAAGCCGTGACCACCTTTATCAAGCCGCTAACAATGCGACTTTTATCCTATCGGAAATCGACCCTCTAGCTTTGCTTGCCACCGCTAATGTCCCGCCTCATGCCAATCTCGAATTGACTAAAACTGATAATGCAAAATCTATCGCACAACAGCAATTAGATACTTTGCCTTGCCCCGTATTATATGTACCTCATATCCGTGATTTTCTGGGCAGCTTGATTCAAGCACGTTTGCAGTATCAGCAGCCCGTGACATTACCAACTGTGATAGCAGTGACGGGCACCAATGGCAAAACCACTATTAGTCAATTGGTGGCGCAATTGACGCAGCTGACAGGTATGAGTAGCGCAGTTATGGGCACGGCGGGTAATGGTCGGCTTGGCGCTTTGGTACAAGCCAGTCATACCACGGGCGATGCCTTAGCGGTCCAGCAATTTTTATATCAAATGGGCAAAGAAGGTGCTGAACTACTAGCATTGGAAGCCAGCTCACATGGTTTGGATCAGCAGCGTCTGCAAGGTATGCCAGTGTCGGTGGCGATTTATACTAACCTGAGTCGCGATCATTTAGATTATCATGCTGATATGGCAGAGTACGCGGCGGCTAAAGCCAAGCTATTTGATAAAGCCCATTTTCCGGATTTGACCCACGCTATTATCAATATCGATGATGAACATGCCCAGATTATGCTCGACACCGCACACGCTAGCAATTTGACCGTTTGGACATACAGTTTAGATTCACTAAAAACAGCTACCTTCGTCGCCGCTAACATCACGCCAAGTTTACAAGGTGTAGAGATCAGCCTGCGTACAGATTTCGGCGATGGGACAATGAATCATTTAGATATCGTCAGCCCATTATTGGGACGTTTTAACGTGGCGAATTTACTTGCTGCTATCGCAGCTGCTGTAGCTTTAGGCATTAGTCTTGAAAGCATTGCGACCGTTATCCCGCAGCTACAAGGTGCGGTTGGGCGTATGCAGCGTGTACCATCGAATGATGGTTGTTTCATCGTTGATTATGCTCACACCCCTGATGCATTAAGTCAGGTGCTTGCCAGTCTCAAAACCCACTGCAAAGGCCAGCTATGGGCAGTGTTTGGCTGCGGTGGCGACCGTGATGCGGGCAAACGTCCTTTGATGGCGCAAGCAGGATTGGCAGGCGCGGATAAAGTCGTGTTAACGGCAGACAATCCACGCACCGAAGATCCCAATGCGATATTGCAAGATATGCAGGCAGGGATGAGCACTGAGCAATATCAGCGTACCCATATTGAGCCTGCGCGCCAAGCAGCGATTGAGTATGCGGTCAATCAAGCAGCGGCTGATGATATCGTCGTTATCGCGGGCAAGGGTCATGAGACCTATCAAGAAATTAACCATGTTCGTTATGATTTTGACGATAGTGTTATTTTGCAAAACGCCTTAAAAAAAGCAGGGCGTGTATAGCATTTATAGATAAATAATAGCGCTTACAGTTAGTTTTCCATGCTATTTAAAAAGTATTAGTCGTTAACTATAAAAAATAAATAAGTAGTCATCATATATAAGGTAATCATTATGACAGCCGACAACAATAACAGCATTCAGTCGCAAGGGCTGTATGTTTGGCAAGCAGACAATCTGCTCGTGGCAACCGCAGCACTCAACGGGCATTGGCAGCTGAGTGAGGGACAATCCGGCTCAGAAAACGATGTAATGAGCACTCGTATTACCACCGATACCCGTACGATAAAGCCTGGTGATATATTTTTAGCGTTAACGGGTGATAATTTTGATGGTCACGATTATCTCGATACTGCCATCGCGAAAGGTGCGGTTGCGGCTATCGTCGCTCGCCCTATTGCTACAGCTGATGCAAATAGTATTCCGCAGTTAGTGGTGAGCGATACCCGTTTAGCGTTAGGACAATTGGCTGCGTATCGTCGTCAACAGCACCAAAATTTAACCGTTATTGCTATTACTGGCTCTAGTGGTAAGACCACCTGTAAAGAGATGCTCGGTAGTATCTTTGGCAGACTTGCCCCAACGCTTATCACGCGTGGCAACCTAAATAATGACTTGGGCGTACCAATGATGTTGCTCGAATTATCCGATCATCATCGCTATGCCATTTTGGAATTGGGCGCAAACCATATTGGCGAAATTGCTTATACTACGGAGATTGTCCAGCCAGATGTTGCGTGTATCTTAAATATTGGTACAGCGCATTTGGGTGAGTTTGGCAGCCGTGAAGGGATTTGCCAAACCAAGGCTGAGATTTACCATACCTTGAATGATAGCCAATTTGCGATCGTTCCTGATAAAGATGATTTTACTAATCAATTACGCCGTATCGCTGAAAAGCATACGTCACATGTGATTGGCTTTGGTAGTACTGATGTCAGTGCCAGCCATTTAGATGTCGAGCCTGAGCGTAGTGAATTTAAGCTGCATATAGGCAATCAAGTCCATGATATCAACTTGCCACTAGCGGGCGAGCACAATGTCAATAATGCTTTAGCCGCTGCTGCCTGTGCCCATGCATTAAATATTGAAGTTAGTGATATCGTCGTCGGACTTGAAAATGCGCGTCCTGCCAAAGGTCGCTTGAACAGTCAGCTGTTAGGCATGCATCGACTGATTGATGATACTTATAATGCCAATCCACATTCGGTACGGGCGGCTGCCAAAGTATTGGCAGCACAAACGGGTACGCAAGTGATGGTATTAGGCGATATTGCTGAGTTAGGTGAGGCTGCAGTGAGCGAGCATCGAAGCTTGGGTCGTACCATTGCAACCACAGGTATTAATGTACTGCTTTGCGTTGGTGAATATGCCCCTTATACAGTCGAAGGTGCGCAGGAGATTTCTGATATCAATGCCCATGCGTTTACCGATAAAGACAGTTTATTGGCGTATTTGAAACCTTATTTGCAAGCGCAGCAGGCGCAACCTTGTACGGTGTTGTTTAAAGGTTCTCGTTCCATGGAAATGGAAACACTTATCAATGCGCTAGTCGAGGAGTAGGCGGTGTTAGTTTGGTTGTTTAGCTGGCTTGGTCATTATTATGCCCCGTTTTATGCGGTTTCTTCTTTGACTCTGCGCGCGTTACTGGCGGTCGTTACCGCCCTTGCTTTTAGCATGATTTTTGGTAATCGCGTTATTCGACGTTTGCGTGCACTTAAGTACGGTCAGGCGATTCGTAATGATGGTCCGCAATCGCATTTGGTCAAAACTGGTACCCCGACTATGGGTGGGGTGCTGATTTTGAGCGCAATTGGGGTATCGACGTTACTTTGGGCGCGTTTGAATAATCCGTACGTTTGGATTTTGCTCATCGTCATGATTATCTTTGGTGCGGTAGGCTGGGCGGATGATTGGCTCAAAATTAAATATAAGAACCCCAAAGGTCTAATCGCTCGCAAAAAATACTTTTGGCTATCCAT
Organism: Psychrobacter sp. ANT_H56B; assembly: GCF_008369245.1. Lineage (NCBI taxonomy): Bacteria > Pseudomonadati > Pseudomonadota > Gammaproteobacteria > Moraxellales > Moraxellaceae > Psychrobacter > Psychrobacter sp. ANT_H56B. Next base: position 85,055 of record NZ_VOBF01000009.1, on the reverse strand, counting down.
GGGTGCATTATTCGTCGGCATTTCTTTATATTATATTGCCACACTGCAGCCAGATATTGCGACGACTCGCGAGATGCAGGATTTATTAATACCTATCTTTAAAGATTGGATGATTCCATTTTCGGCAGTGCCGTTTGGTATTGGCTTTATTATCTTTACTTACTTTGTGATTAATGGCGCCTCTAACGCGGTCAATTTAACTGATGGCTTGGATGGCTTGGCGATTTTGCCAGTGGTCTTGGTTGCTGCAGGCTTGGGCGCGATGGCATATGTCTCTGGTGACGTACGCTTTGCGGATTACTTGCACGTACCTTATATTGCCTACAATTCTGAGGTGATTATTGTCTGTGGCGCGATGATTGGCGCAGGGCTTGGCTTTTTATGGTTTAACGCCCATCCAGCGCAAGTGTTTATGGGTGATGTGGGTGCGCTGTCACTGGGCGCAATGCTCGGTACCATTGCGGTAATGACACGCCAAGAAATCGCTTTCGCAATTATGGGCGGACTGTTCGTTGCAGAAGCACTGTCGGTAATGCTACAGGTTGGCTCATATAAGCTACGCAAAAAGCGCGTCTTTCGTATGGCACCGCTGCATCACCATTTTGAAGAGATCGGCTGGAAAGAAACCCAAGTGGTGGCAAGGTTTTGGATTATCGCCATTATCTTGGTAATCCTTGGCTTGATGACGTTAAAGCTGCGTTAAAACAATAACTCAGGTTAATCTCGATATTCTTCGTTAAAAAGCCATCTCAACAAGTTTGAGATGGCTTTTTTGTTTTCTATTCTATCTTCTCTTTTCTCATGCCTTTTATTACTTACTGAGCAGGAATTTTGGTAAAATAACAGCCATATTGCTATGATTTGAGATGCCTGTGTCCTTATTTATTTGTCCCCTTTGTCAGTCGCCACTGCAGCCCGCAATCGATACATGGCGCTGTGATGGTAGCTTGCACCCAAAACAAACTGCGCATCCTTTTGATGTGGCGCGTCAGGGTTACGTTAATCTGCTGCCCGTCCAACAAAAAAAATCTAAAGCACCGGGTGATAGTCAAGCATCCATCGAGGCACGTAAACGGTTTTTAAATGCAGGGTATTATCAGCCATTACAGGCACTGATATGCCAAAAAATGGTGGAACTGTTAGCAAAAAACGAGTTGCCATCTGAACAAACTGGTAAACCAGTCAATTGGCTGGATATCGGCTGCGGCGAAGGTTATTACACCCAAGCGATGGCTCAGACGGGTATGGATACACTTATTGCGGCGGATATTAGTAAACCTGCCATAGTAGAGCTTGCAAAAGCGAGCAAGGCAGCAAGTTCTCTTTGGAGTCAGCAAGATAAGAACGATGGTATTGAAACGGCAGTGATTTATCCATTAGTAACCAGCGCTGCTCATTTGCCCTTACCTGCGCAAAGTATCAATGGGATTAGCAGTATTTTTAGTCCCATTCTGCCAGAAGCGTTCAATGAAGTATTAAGCGATGAGGGTTATTTAATCATTGCTAAGCCAGATATCAGGCATTTAGCAACGATGCGTGAGGCTTTGTTTAACGATGTCCGTGAGCACGATTCTGACAAGTTTTTGCAGGAATTAGCGCCATATTTTACGCTGCTTAACACTTATAATGTCAGTACTGAGTTAAAATTATCAGCAGATGATTTGGCCGATTTGCTGACCATGACGCCTTATGCGTACCGTGCACGTGGTGAAAAAAGACAAGCATTATTGGCACAGGTTGCGACAGCGCCATTTGCAACCGAAGCAAAATTTACCCTGTATGTTTTGCAAAAAAAGCGCCTGCATAGGCTGATTAACTGAGCTTAGTAACGTATAAAATGGGATCTATAAAACAGGTCCCATCGTAGCAATGATGTTGTTCCATATCCTAGAAGATAGTGGCCAGTTTTTGACCTCTTCACGTGTTACTTCGTCTGAGTCAGCGATATATTGGTATTGGCGCTCGATAATATCCGCCGTCAGCTTTTTATCGCTAAAGACAACGTTATTCTCATAATTCAAATCAAAGCTACGCAAGTCTAAATTGGTCGAGCCAATCAAGCTAATTTCACCATCAATCGTCAAGGTCTTTGCGTGTAACAAGCCTGGTTTATATTCATAAATTTTTACCCCCGCTTCGAGCAATTGCCAATAATAACTGCGACTGGTCGCGGCAACGATAAAGGAATCGTTATTTTTTGGAAAAACCATCGTCACTTCAACCCCGCGATAGGCAGTAGCGCATAAAATACTGACGAGTGAATAATCGGGCACGAAATAAGGCGTAGAGATAATCAGCGTCTCTTGCGCTTGGCTAATCAAAGCACCTAAAAACTGTGGCGTGGTACCGTGCCGCTGAGTGGGACCATCTGAAAAAACTTGGGCAGGAAAGCCATTAGGCTTTGGCGTGCTATCATAATAAAAGCTATCAAGCGAAGTATCTGGGTTTTCAATCAGCCAATCACTGGCAAATAACATCTGATTCTGCGCGACCACAGGTCCTTCGATACGCAGCATAATATCGACCCACGGCGCATATTTTGGCTTTACCATAAATTCAGGATCGGCGCAGTTACGACTGCCAGAGTAGCCAATTTTGCCATCAATAACAGTGATTTTGCGGTGATTACGCAGATCAATACGGCTAAACAGCATTACTTTTACAAAGTTAGTTAGTGGGAGAGCTACACTGACTTGTACGCCAGCATCTTGCATTTCTTGCCATATCTTTGAGCTCACCATCTTCCGTGAGCCCATGCCATCAACCATTGCTCGACAAGTAACGCCGCGCTTTGCTGCTCGGATGAGAGCTTGCGCGGTATCAATACCCATGCCATCGACGAGCCAAATGTAATACAGCACATGGATATGGTCTGTTGCAGCATCAAAATCGGCAATCATGCGTCTGCGGGTTTCGCTTGCATCTGCCATGAGCTCTGCCTGATTACCCTCCATAGTATGAAAACCAGTGGCTTTTGCTGCATAAGCGAAGGAAGCTTGATAAGCGGGCTTGATCATCTTCTCTAACGTCGTCTCATGACCAAGAACGCTTGGACTATGAGTATTTAATCGCTTAATGATATCGTCGCGTTTTTGCCCAAAGTCATGACCCAAATGCACTTCACCAAACATCCAGTAAATCAGCACACCAAAATAAGGCAAAATAAACAGGATGACAATCCATGCTAATCTAGCAGGCGAGGTCAAATCATGACGAGATAAGACCCGTAAAGAAATCAGTATCAGTAGGATAAAATGTAGCGTCAACAAAATATCTACGATCATAACAGCGTCCCTTATTATTTTTTATCTAAAAAGTATCAATCGCTTTAACTAATCAAAAAGAGAAGTACTATGAAAACCGTCTAGTATTCTCCAAAAAGCCAACCGCTGACAAAGGCAAAGTACTCTCTAAACCACGCGTTGTAGCGAATGGATAACGGAGTAGGACTGGCAAGCATAATAGGTTGCACGTAGCCTTGATGCCGAGCGATGTTTGCGGCGCGAATAATATGAAAATCACTGGTCACGATAGCGATGGGCGCTTTAATAGAAATGCCTTTTGCCGCTAATATCTCTTGGCTATAAATAAGGTTTTCTGCTGTACTCGTGCTTTGACCTTCTTGCAAAATATGCTTAAGAGGAATGTCATATGTATCGTACAAGTAGGTTGCCATAATATAGGCTTCGCTACGTGTCTGACCAAAACCTATACCACCGCTAGTGATGACTAGCGCGCTTTTTTGTGAATCGATAAGGGGCGCGGCAGTATCTAAGCGTTTGGCAAGTGTTGGTGTAGGTTTGCCTGCCACCGTACCTGACCCTAGCACAATGATGGCAGCGACTTCAGGTATGGATTTAGCACTTTGTTTAATCTGCTGCTGTAATGCATAAACAAAAATGCCAAAACTGATCAACCAGATAAAAAACACCATCCATAGCCCATACCACAGACGGCCTAACCAACGATTTTGGCAGATAAATCTTATTATGTTACGCCAAAAAATACCATGAGCAACAAACACCATACCCACTAAAAAGGGTACAACAGAACCAAAATTTACCTTACCTACTGCCATCAAAATCGTACAGTCGACGATCATAAGGCTACCGATAATGGTGAATATAACTCGCACTGGCATCATGAAGTTTTTTGGCAGGGGTGTACGATTGTTTAAAGGCAATATATTCAATGGATCTTCTATGGTGATATTAGTTTGGACGCTATAGCGTGTCTGATAAGAGACTGGTTGATCCCATGATAACGCACCCTGTTTTGAGATAACGTCTCATTGTTGTTACTAGGAAAGACAAATTCAATGATAAGGGTGGAAGAGAGAGTTAAAGCGGTTTAAGGTTGAAGAAATCATCTATTAATGTAAATTTAGTGCTAAGAAAATCGTAGAAGGTGATATCAGAAAAACAAGCATGAGAAAACTATAAGATTTATCTTAACAGTTTTTAAGGGATATTTAGGAGGGGGTAGGACAGATTTGGAAAACTAGGATTTTATAAGATTGGCGGTGAAGGAGGGATTCGAACCCTCGATACGCTATTAACGTATACACACTTTCCAGGCGTGCGGTTTCAGCCACTCACCCACTTCACCGTTTTTAGTCCTGCTGACTTAAATACTGCACAGATTATTGATTGTAAATCTGATTTAGGCTTCAAGCTTTTAAATACTGTATATGATATACAGGCACTGATTTTTGCAAGACCTAGTATAGCGGATAGCATTTAAAATGTCACGGTGTCCGCAGTATCTTTCTTTATTCTTAGACGCCTGCTAGGATAGAGCATACCTAACGTTAAGTATAAATGGGTGAAAGTTGCATGAGAAGTATTTTTAAACATAAATTTAATCTGAAAAATACCATGATAATGATAGTAACTGCTACTATTCTGAGCATATCAACGGCACATGCTGATGATTTCACACAATGCAGCCAATCATTTTATGGCGGTGTCTATCCTGAATTCAGCAATACGAAGCTCAGTAATAATACCCAAGCACTATGTATGGACGGTTTCGCGGTCATGTATTCTGGTATATCACGTACACCATTATGGTCAGCAGAATATCTGGATCGTAAGCGTTTACAGCAGGCCAAACAAATCGACCGTGAAGACAGCTTTCATGAAGAAAGCCGATTGCCACAGTCCATGCGTGCCAAACTCTCTGACTATTCAGGCTCAGGTTATGACCGCGGACATTTAGCGCCTAATGGTGATATGGCCAATCGAAGTCAGCAGTATGATAGCTTTAGCCTTGCTAATATAGCCCCGCAATCACCACGTAATAATCGCTATATCTGGCGCAATATTGAATCGGCGACTCGCTATTTAACGCAGCAATATGGTGAAGTCTATACTGTTACAGGGGTTGCATTTACTGATAAAAAAGCTAAGCAACTAGCAGGGCGGGTACTGGTGCCCAGTCATTTCTTTAAAGCCGTTTATATTCCAGCGATCAATCAAGCAGGTGTTTACTATGCGCCAAACGACGAATCTGAGCGTATAGAAATCATTAGTATTGACGAATTGACGTCTAAAATTGGTATTGACGTCTTGCCGGTAATTGATGCAAAGACTAAAGTACAAGCTCTGGATTTACCGCTAAAGGCTGGTGAAGCGATAGATCTACCAACCACAGAGGTAGAAGAGCCTGCTTGGATATTATTCGTAGTAGCAATCTTTGAATGGCTCATGACACAATTGCAAACATAGGTCGTTTAAATATTGCTAAACCTGTGTGATTCTGATACATCCTGTAATATGCTACTCATGAAAAAAGGGGGATTAAATGATTGACCCATTTGCTAATAACCACCAAAGCATGCAAATTGGTGAGCTGGTGATTGAAAATCAAGAAGATAAAATTATTATTTATGGGGACATTAATCTGGTCTTAAATGACACTGGATATGAGCAGGCAAAGCAGCTGCATGAGCTTAGCGGTAAAATTTTAAGCGCCTTCGAAAGTAAAAGTCTTTATATTAATGATGAGGCCAAGTCAAAAGAAAAAGATGACCAATCGGGCAAAATTATAGACAATCCTTTCTTGTAACTTATTGATATAGTTTTGATTTTATAGAAATAATAAACTATAAAAAAATTACTAGGCAAATTCTTAAAATTGCTTATAATGGGTCAAGACAACGCTTATGCTGTCCAGATTTTTTATAAAGAGTAAATTGGTCATTTGGTATTTGCTGTACTAATGAGCGAAAACTGAATATAGTACCACTGAGCTGTAATAAAAAATTGTTGGCAAAGGATGAGCTTAGGACATAGAAACATATCGTTTCTAATAATCATTGAATGAAGGGAGTCTATTTATGAAACTATTCGCAAAAACTACATTAGCAATTGCTGGTATCAGTTTAGCAAGCATGGCATTCGCTGCTGATCCATTAGCCAATACTACTTGGCAGACTTATGACGAAGGCAAGCCAAAAGGCGTGGTTAAAATCACCGAGTCAAATGGCGTGTTGACTGGTAAGCTTATCAGCACCGTGTCAGAGAAAGGTCAGAAGCACGTTGGTATGACGATTATCTCTGGACTAAAAGCTGATGGTAATGGTAAATACAGTGGTGGTAAGATCACTGACCCTGAAAAGAACAAGACTTATAAATTGACTGCTAACTTGAATGGTAGCAATCTTGATCTAAAAGGTCATTTAGGGCCATTCTCACGTAGCCAAACGTGGAAAAAGAAATAAGTCTGAGTTACTGTAACTCTCTTTATTAAGCTAAGTCTTAATAAAGGATAAAAAAATCCCGCATTGCCGAAAGGTATTGCGGGATTTTTAGTAGTGTCTGTTGTTATATTTCTGTTTAAAGTAAAATTAAGATCCTGATTAGATATTCATCTCAAAACAAAAGCGGTATAAGATAACTATAGCTTTGCTAGGATAGATGTTCATCGTAAACTGTGAGCAATGCGTGGCAGAGACTTTGAAATCCCTGCTAGCAGCACTACAGCATTCTTAAAGCAGAGTTATTAATATATCCCCTATCTTATAAATTCTGGATAGGCTTCCATACCACATTCGGCAATATCAGCACCTTGATATTCTTCTTCTTCAGAGATACGCAGACCGATGACAAACTTAATAATGCTCCAGACGATTAAGCTGCTTATAAAGACCCATGCAAAAATAGTCACAGCACCGACTAATTGACCCAGCAATGACGCCGCCGGATTGGTCAGCGGTACAATAAGCAGACCAAATAGACCCACCACACCATGGACAGAAATAGCGCCTACCGGATCGTCAATTTTTATTTTGTCTAGTAGTAAAATTGATAAGACAACGATGACACCAGCAGTCATACCAAATAAGGTAGCTTGTAGTGCTGACGGCGTTAAAGGTTCTGCAGTGATGGCAACCAAACCTGCCAATGCACCGTTTAAGAGCATGGTTAAATCGGCTTTACCAAATATAAGGCGTGCGATGAGCAACGCACCAATCGCTCCACCAGCAGCGGCGGCATTGGTATTCAAAAACACGACAGCGACAGAATTGGCGCTAGCGATATCACCCAGTTTTAATACTGAACCACCATTAAAGCCAAACCAGCCCATCCATAAGATTAAGGTACCAAGCGCTGCCAGTGGTAAGTTTGCACCAGGAATAGCGCGTATCTCGCCTTTAACGCCGTATTTACCTAGGCGCGCTCCTAAGAGTAGTACACCTGATAACGCCGCTGCCGCACCTGCCATATGTACGATGCCAGAGCCTGCAAAATCAGAGAAACCCAAGTCGCCTAGACTATACAAGCCAAAGACTTCCTTGCCACCCCATGTCCAGCTGCCTTCTAATGGATAAATGACACCAGTCATCACCACGGCAAACAGTAAGAATGCCCATAGTTTCATACGTTCAGCGACTGCACCTGAGACGATGGACATACAGGTGGCTACAAAGACCACTTGAAAGAAAAAGTCGGACGCGCTGGAGTAAACGGCATCGCCATTAAAACCGTTTTCAGCTGAGGTAGCTAATGCATCAGTGACCAAACTTTCGGTACCTGCAATACCACTCAAAAACAGATTGCCGTCATACATGATGGCATAACCGCATATCATATACATGGTACAGGCAGTCGCAAAAAGCGCGATATTTTTTGTTAGGATTTCGACGGTATTTTTTGAGCGAACCAGCCCTGCCTCTAACATTGTGAAGCCCGCAGCCATCCACATGACAAGCGCGCCACACATTAAAAAGTAAAACGTATCTAGCGCGTACTGGAGCTCAAAGATTTGATTTTGCATGTTAATTCCCCCTTGAATATATGCAATACAGAGATCGGTATGACCTATAAAGAGATATTTATAGGTAAGTCTTGCGCTTAGATAGCGTCAGGACCTGTCTCACCCGTACGAATACGAATGACTTGCTCGAGATTGGTCACAAATATCTTACCGTCTCCGATTTTACCGGTACTAGCGATACGCGTGATAGCTTCAATAGCTGGCTCAACCATCTCATCCATCACCGCCACTTCCACTTTTACTTTAGGCAAAAAATCCACCACGTACTCGGCGCCGCGATAGAGCTCAGTATGACCTTTTTGACGACCGAAACCTTTGACTTCAGTGACGGTAACGCCTTTTACACCAATGTCAGAAAGCGCTTCACGCACATCATCGAGCTTAAACGGTTTTAAGATCGCAGTGATTAGCTTCATAAAAAAATCCTTATATGGGTGATGTCGCAGGTCAATAGATGCCATTTGATGCAACATATTATGATCATGCTTATATTAAATGATTCAAGAATTGTGCCAAACTTACTCAAGGGGGAAGATAAAATAAGGCGCATTTACTCAAAATCATTAGCATAATGACAAAAATGGCGTCTATACAGCAAATATAATCCTCATTTTACTGTGTATAAATAGACAATTAACCTGTAACGTTACATGAATACAAACTTTATTATAACTAACTTTTTAATCACTTGGGGGAGGATATGGCTTTATTTCCTGTGATGATTTGCTAAATGATTGTAGGATATAAAAACAGCTAGAAAAGACAAAGGCTACCTGTTTAGCGATATAAAGAGTAGTCTCTATATCGCTAAACAGGTAGCCTGAGTGTCAAAAAGAATAAGCTAAGAGGCTGTCTTTAGGCCTTGGGGAACAATAAGTACGGAGTAGTGGTGCTACCTAATAGCTTTTTGGTGTCACTGCCTTTGAGTAGCTCAATCAAACGCGGCTGGGCAAAAGCACCTGTCATCAGTAGACCAATATCGTTGTCACGTTGATAGTAGGTTAGCGCTGCAGTGACATCACGGCAGTCGAGCAAGGTTTTTTTGCATTTAATACCAGCTTGTTTTAGGCGCGCGTAGGCTTCACGTAATGCATCGCAGTTTTCAGAATTCTCTTTGCCGACCATGACGATATGGATCATCAAGGCGCGCACTAAAGGTGTTTTACAGAGCCAATTCAGCATTTTGTGCGAAGTAGGACTATTATCAAACGCAAATAAAGCACTGGTAGGGGGCAAAAATAGTGCATGAGTCACCAAAATGGGGCAGTGACTTGAGCGGATAAGCTGGCTTAGAGTCGATTTACAAGTAACATGATGACCAATCACGATAAGTTGGGCTTGGTCATCGACATAATTAATACTGTCATCGAGCTTTTCATGCCGATGCAGCGTATAAGTCTTGATTTTGTGACGCTGCTGCTCGCAATAGCTGCTTGCTTGATGTAAAAGAAGCTTACCTTGCGCTTTTAACTCGCAATTACTCAAGTGCTCTTTTGTAGTGAATTGATCTAGTAAGGTATTTTCATCATCAATATTGAGGCAGCCTGAATAATCAACGGCTGCCTTTTGCTGTAAGCTTGGCACTGAATACAGCAGTCCAATCGGGGCTTGCAAGCGGATAGACGCCCACATGCTTGCTTCCAATACAGCTTGCACATGGTTTGGGCAGTCTAAGCAGGCAATCACGCTATCTGGCTTCAAATTACTCATAAAGGCATCACATCATTTCAATAACTTAAATGCAAGCTGGGCAGTCGAGATATGGCGCTCAACTGCCCAACCTGATTTATATACCAATATAATTACTGATCAATAAACCACTCGTTTATATCAGCTTGATAACACACATACAGTGCTAATCTAATAAACCAATATCTCGGCGATCATGAATCGAAAAACGATCGATAAGCGTACGGCTGGCACTATTCAATCCAACGACTTTTACCTCAATACCTTCGCGCTGCAAGCGTATCACCAGCTTATCTAAAGTATCTACTGCGCTGATATCCCAAAAATGCGCTTGGCTCACATCGATGTGAACATTATCTAATGCCTCTTTGGTATCAAAGCTTTGCAAAAACTGCGTGGTAGATGCAAAGAACACTTGCCCTTGAACGTAATAATAACGCGTATTGCTACTGTCATCATATTCGCTAAATACGGTTAAGAATTGACCAATTTTGTTAGCAAAAGCTAAAGCAGATAATAGTACGCCAACACCGACGCCATATGCTAAGTTGTGAGTAAAAACGGTGGTCAAAACTGTCGCTAGCATGACGATATTAAATGACATAGGATGGGTCTTAAATTCACGAATAGACTGCCAGTTAAAGGTACCAATAGATACCATAATCATCACAGCTACCAGCGCCGCCATCGGTATCAAGCTGACCCAATCATTTAAAAACACCACCATAATCAGTAGTACGACACCAGCGATGAGCGATGATAAACGGGTACGCCCACCAGATTTTACGTTAATCATTGACTGCCCAATCATTGCACAGCCAGCCATACCGCCAAAGAATCCTGATACGACGTTAGCGATACCTTGACCACGGCATTCGCGATTTTTATCGCTTGGCGTATCGGTCAGCTCATCGACGATGGTTGCTGTCATCATAGATTCCAACAAACCTACGATGGCAAGCGCGATAGAATAAGGCGCGATAATAAGTAAGGTAGTCAAGTTTAGGGGAATATCAGGAAGCAAAAACATCGGTAATGAATCTGGCAAGTCGCCCATACTACCAACGTTACGAATATCAAGATTCATATACATGGCAACAGCTGTCAAACCTACAATACAAATCAGTGGCGATGGAATAACGCGACCAATTTTAGGAATGAGGGGAAATAAATAAATAATCGCCAAACCTGCGGCAGTCATTATATAAACCGTCAGACCAACGCGTTCAGTGGCAGGGTTAAGCTCAGGCAACTGCGCGGCAAATATCAAAATTGCCAGCGCATTCACAAAACCGATAACGACTGAGCGCGACACAAAACGCATCAGATTACCCAGCTTTAAGATGCCCATAACGACTTGAATACCACCGCACAACAAGGTTGCAGCAAGCAAGTATTGCAGACCGTGGTCGGCAACCAAGTCAACCATGACCAATGCCATGGCTCCTGTAGCTGCCGAAATCATACCCGGACGTCCACCAACGAAACTGATGACTACTGCGATGCAAAATGAGGCATATAAACCAACTTTTGGGTCGACACCGGCGATGATAGAAAAGGCAATGGCCTCTGGAATCAGTGCCAGAGCAACGACTAAACCCGATAAGGTATCGCCACGAATATTGGAAAACCACTCTTCACGTAAATTACCAAAAAAAGATGTCATAAGTAAACTGCATATAGTTGGGGACAAAAAAAGCAATCATTACTCAGTGATAGAATGATTGCATTGTGATGAGCATTTCTAGAATGATAAAACTGTGTCCGCAATCATGGTCTGCGGTAGAAGAAGACAGATAAAACGTCAGAAAAATTATAAAAATACATATGATGAAAAATAAGGGAGAACATGCCTATCATACTATTAGCGTAATATGAAACATTGCCAATAAGAGGCGACAGTTGCACGATAGTCGTGACAACATGCTAAACTAAAATGCTATGCTGAAGTTGTCGTCAATATAGTCGCTCTTACTAAGGTCGCTATTATAGCATTAGCCACTCAATATAAAAACCGCCGTCTCATTGTATAAAGTATTGAAAAATCAGTACCGAAATATGGTTGATACCGTTATCATACTATTCATTTTAATCAAATGGTTCAGGCGATATGTGCAGTACATTGATTGTCTGTTTCCTTGATATCATTTTGTTCGTTTATTTGTTCGTTTCATAAAAGGAAAAGCCATGACCGCTAGCACCGCAACAGAAACCTTACTTCATAAAGGCAGTGGTTTACAAGTCGTGGTCGGTTTGGGGCAGTCGGGGTTATCGGTCGCGCATTATTTGGCTGAGCAAGGCTACCAAGTTGCCGTCACTGACAATCAGGAAAATCCTGCGTTAGCAGATAAGCTACCTGCTACTATTGATATCAGGCAGTTTGGTGCGATCGATGCCGAATTATTACAACAAGCGGCACGGATTATTATCAGCCCTGGTATCTCTTTAGATAATGTCGCCATTGCCGCGGCACGAGCTGCAAATATTCCAGTGGTCAGTGATATTCAGCTATTTTGTGAGGCTTGTACGGTACCAATCGTTGCGATTACAGGTTCAAATGCCAAGAGCACCGTTACGACACTGGTCGGACAAATGGCGGCAGATGCAGGTATCAATGTTGGCGTAGGCGGTAATATTGGTGTGCCAGCGCTGAGCCTATTGAGTAATAAAGAGATGGAGCTGGCGGTTATAGAGTTATCCAGCTTTCAGTTAGAAACGGTCACCAACTTAGGAGCGCAGGTCGCGACAGTCCTCAATATGTCGCCTGATCACTTAGATCGTCATGGCGATATGCTCGGCTATCACCAAGCCAAACATCGTATCTTTCAAGGCGCCAAATCAGTAGTGATTAATCGAGAAGATGCCTTGACGCGGCCACTGGTATCAGACAGTTTGCCAAGATTGAGTACTGGTATCCATGCGCCTAATAAAGGACATTATGGACTTATTACGGATACCGCCGGACAGACTTATTTGGCACGCGGCACAGAGCGTCTAATATCGGCAGACAAACTTAAGATAAAAGGGCGTCATAATCTGCTCAATGCCCAAGCAGCGTTGGCATTGGGCGAGCTTGCTGGTTTGCCGCTTGAAAGTATGCTAATTACTTTGCAGCAGTTTGCAGGGCTTGAGCATCGCTGCCAATATGTCTCTACAGTCGCTGGCATTGATTATTTTAATGACTCTAAAGGCACTAATATTGGCTCAACTATGGCGGCTGTTGAAGGTTTAGGTGCAGTTTATGCGCCAAAAGACGGTAAGCTGCTATTAATATTGGGCGGTCAAGGTAAAGGTCAGCAGTTCGGTGAACTTTCGCCCTTTATCAATCAATATGTGAGTCAAGTGATGTTTATTGGTGAAGACGGTAAGCAGATTGAGCAGCATTTACGCGCAGCGGGTCTCAGCGATGAGGTCAGCCTACATCAATGTCAGACATTAGAAAATGCTTTTGCGACGATTGAGCAAGTAACAGCAAGTAGTTTGTCGCAAGTACAGGCAGTGTTATTGTCACCTGCTTGTGCAAGCTTCGATCAGTTTGATGGGTTTGTCGCGCGCGGCGAGCACTTTAGCCAGCTCGTTAAACAATTGGATGTTGTGTCTTAAAGGTTTCTATCATGAACGGCAAAACCTAAGCATCTATATCGCCCTATTCAGTCTTATAAAGCGCCTTGTTACAATATTATGTGACCTGCGCTTTATAATCGTAAACACGACAAGCATTTTCTATATAAATGATTGTTTTGCTTACAAATTGCTGCTACTGTCAAAGAAAAGCATTATGGGCAAGAATTACAGACTGTAGCAGAGACAGTGAATGCTTTGATGAGTATTCATTGAAGGTTTTCTAATCGACACTTGCTTATGCGCAACTTTTTAGTCAAGTCTATTCACCAATATCTCTTTTTAATTTTTAAACGGTGGCGTTGCATAAACGCCGTGTTTTTTCGTTTGCTAGTGTATATAAAATTATGGCGCTCTCTTCTCTCTTTCGTTCTTCTTTTCAATCTCGACAACCTAACGGTTCAGATGGCGTTTTATCTATGCCATCTGCGCGTGCGATTTTATTATCTAGCGTTGGCTGTATGTTGGTGCTGAGCCTATTAATGGTGGCTTCGGCGTCTATTCCTTTTGCGCTCAGTCGCGGCATGACAGAGCTAAAGTTCTTTTATAATCAGCTTCTATACATGGGCATTGGACTGGCTATCGCAGCGGTTTCTTATCGGGTTGTATCCTTAAAGACCTTATATAAGACCGAAACCCAATTTATACTCTTAGCCATTACGGGAGCCTTGCTATTTGCGACCTTATTTAGCACGCCCATTAATGGCTCGAAGCGCTGGTTAACCTTAGCAGGATTCAACTTCCAGGTAGCAGAGCTTGCAAAGCTTGTAATGATTATATTTGTCTCAGATTTTGTCGTACGGCGCTCATTCGAAGTTCGTAACGGTTGGGATGGCTTTTTAAGGATTGCGTTGGTGGTTGGGATGATAACTTTCCTATTATTAGCGCAGCCAGATTTTGGCTCCTTTGTGGTTATTATTGGTATGGTCTTTGCAATTTTTTATATCGCTGGTGCTCCTTACAAACAGTTTATCGCCTTGGGTGCGGTCGCTGTCGGCGGCGCAGTATTAATGGTTGCGACGGTACAGTACCGATTAGTACGAGTGATGTCTTTTCTAGACCCATTTGATGATGTGCAAGATACGGATTATCAGTTGGCACGCAGTTTAATTGCCTTTGGCCGTGGACAGTTTACTGGTGTTGGTTATGGTGAAAGTGTGCAAAAACTGTCGCATTTGCCAGAAGCGCATACCGATTTTTTATTAGCCATTACGGGTGAAGAATTGGGTTTCGTTGGGGTGACGATGATTCTAATACTTGAAGCGCTGATTATCGGTAGTGCCATGCGTATTAGTTATACCGCTCTAAAGCGTCGGCAGATGCGCATGAGCTATACTGCTTTTGGCATTGCGGTCGTGTTTATTGCACAGACCATTATCAATGCTGCAATGAATATGGGTGCAATTCCGACTAAAGGTTTAACAATGCCTTTCTTTAGTTATGGTGGCTCATCAATGCTGATTAGCTTAGTGATGGTGGCGGTACTACTAAAGATTTATAAAGAAAGCCCTGAGATTGAAAAAAGCCAATGTCGCTATTACTAATTGGTATTTTTGATTTAGAGAAGCGTCGCTTATAGCGGCGTTTTTTGTTAAATAGTGGGCATATTTAAAGACTGCCTACCTTGTAATGGCGTGTTATCCCATTGAGCAATTGCTTGATTTAGCATACGCTCTGGCGAGTCATGCTCGACTGGTAACTGCCCTAATAGCTTTAACGCATACGCAAGTAATTTACTTGGATGACGGGTATCGATAGGCTGCGCAAGATTTTGCTTGGAGAGTTTTTGACCATCTGAATTGCATATCAAGGGCAGATGATACCAATGACTGATCGTCGGTAAGCGTGCTGCTTGCATGATACTGATTTGAGCAGTCGTCATCGGTAAGATGTCCAAACCGCGCATGATATGGGTGACTTGCTGTAGTCCATCATCAAGACTTGCCGCCAAAATATAATTAATCATGCCATCTTGACGTCGAGCCACCATGTCCCCTAAAGTTTGCTGCGGATTATCCCACTGTATGCCCTGAATACCATCATTAAATCCAATACAGTAATCTGGCAGCTGTATACGCAGTTTATGTTGTATAGGACTTAAATCCTCCTCAATACAAAAACGTGGATAACGTTGCCTATTAGGCTGTAGATCGCTATCTACTTTTCTATTATCGTTAATAGATAAGTCAGTGGATAATTTTACATCATTAAGCGCTATTTGCTGCTCTTGCTGTGTCCAATAATGCTCTAAACGCTTACGTGAGCACTGACAGCCATAAGTCAGAGGGCTCAATACTGAAGAGACATAATCATTATAAATATCAATGCGTTCAGATTGAAAAATAACATCGCCATCCCAGTTGAGTCCAAGCGCCTCTAAATCTATCAAAATTTGCTCGGTAAACTGTCTGTCACAACGTTCGGTGTCCGTATCTTCGATACGTAATAACCATTTGCCACCGAGTGATTTAATATGACAAAAGCTGGCAAGCGCGGTCGTTAACGAACCTAGATGTAGCTCACCTGTGGGTGAAGGCGCAAAACGGCCGATAGGCTGCATCAATTCAATATTGGTTGGCATGGTTTTTTCTGACTTAGACGGGGTAGAGGTTTTCAACATAGACAGTTATTGTAAAATGACTGAAGAGATAAATAGGATAAACAATCCACCTATAAAAAGATATTTAACAAATACGCTTATTTTGTTAGTGACTCGTCAACCTGCGTAAAGCCTATTTATAAAACGCAACGAGCGACCAATCAATGGTCGCTCGTCGTTATTATCATGCTTAATCAGAATGGCTTCAGTTCACTATATCTTGTATTTAGCAAACCTAAGCGCTGTTAAGTATGACCTTGGTTTTGGCGTTCTTTAATCTCAGACAATGTTTTGCAATCAATACACTGAGTTGCTGTTGGACGTGCTTCAAGACGACGCAAACCAATCTCTACGCCACAGGTTTCACAAAAACCATAATCATCATTTTCGATTTCTGAGATAGACTTGTCGATTTTGCGAATAAGCTTACGTTCGCGGTCACGTGTACGCAAAGTTAGCGCAAACTCTTCTTCTTGAGTGGCGCGATCATTGATGTCTGGCATGGCGCTCGACTCATCTTGAATATAAGTCTTAGTGCGATCCGCTTCACCGATAAGCTGATGCTTCCAGTCTAATAACATTGCCTTAAAATGTGCCAACTGCTCATCAGACATATACTCTTCGTCTTTGGCAGGTGCATAAGGCGTAAACTTAACATCACTTGGATTCGTAGTCAGGGTGCTCATATGGGTATCCTACTTTTTCAAATTAATTCAATAAAACGTGCTGTCAAAAGACCAGACGTTATCAATTTACCAAACGCTATAAATTTTCCCTTTATAAAACGTTTTACCACTTAGTAACACAGCTGATCTGATTAAAATGTTTGTCTCAATATGCTGATAATGACGTATCAATGGTCAAGTATATTGTCATAAATATTTTTATTTAAATGGTTATGCCTAAATAAAATAATAAGTCACTGACTGTGAAGACTTAAATTGTGGTCGATGTAGCCATCCTAGCTATTATAATATTGCCTAATGATATATTAAACTGTTGTGATTTTTATCACTATTTATCGTTTGTAATGCTGTCTTCAAAATATAGCTCTCAAGACGAAAATGCGATTAGTTATATGGATATCAACCTATACTGTGCCAGCCATTCTATAACGAATCAAGCAAAATCAGCGAACAATATAGCCGACAGACTCAAAGCACCATTATAGCCAGACAAGTAATCAATTCTAGTCAATAAAACTGGTCGTCAAGTATCTAGTCTTTCAACCCAGCTTGCAACCTTTCCATTGTTGGCTAATTGCAACCAACGATACCCTGGGCGCATATTTTTATCGTAGGCAAAATTGTCTTCAAACGGCTTAAATTGATAGCAGGTAGAAGGAGTGCTATATACAGTGACACCTTGATAATGGCGTGTTTGCTCTTGATGGGTATGCCCATTGATAATAACGCTAAGATTTTCAAAAGGGGTTATATGCTGCCAGAACTCTTCTGCATTTTCTGCCATATGGCTATCAATCCATTCGGAATCTACGGGCAATACATGATGATGGAGCGCGATGAGCGCGGGCTTAGCACAAGATGCTAGCTGCTCACGTACCCAATCAATGTCGGTCGCCGTAATCTCGCCTTCTACTTTGCCAGTAATCGATGAGTCTAGTAAAAGCAGCTGCCAATGCTCAGATTCAATCAAATGACGGCTAAGCAGACGTGGGTCAGAAGCCCTCGCAATCAGCGTCCGTTGGTAAAAAGGTAAATCCTCACCCATCTCATCAGTCACGTCATGATTGCCAGCAATACAGGCAAAAGGAATGCCCGTCTCCTTCAATACTGTAAAAATATGGTCATAAATAGCAGGCTCTACTTTATTGACCAAATCGCCTGTTACAATAATTAAATCACACCGTATCTCTTTGCTCAATGCTTGCTTGATAATTGCCTCAAAACTATATTGGCAAACAGCGACTTCACTACTGGTTTCATCAGCAGAAGCCGGCACATGTGATGATAGATGCAAATCAGTGATTTGCAATACATTCACCTGTCCGTCTGGCGTGCTGACGGCACTCACAGGATAGCTTGGCATTAAATTTGTCCCTTATCGAAGACTAACAATGAACACTTTTAGGATATTCAGATAATTAAATGCACTATGGCAGCTCACCTGATTTCTCAATGTCGTTTTAATAGAGCGCATTTTAGACTGCTGATAAGAAGGGTGTTCCCTCTTGCGTAAAGCGCTATTAACTATCATATTGATAGCATTAGTGAAATTTTACAACATTAAACGTATGAAAGCTTTATCAATTTTAATGAAATAAAGTTGTGCAAGGGAAAGAGATATTTGAGAGCATTACCTATGGCTATAGTGTGTTATGGCAAATGGCCTACCTTCTAACGGCGTGGCGACCAAAACTTTGCCAATATGGATTTTGATGTGGTCAGTTTTGAGATGATTAAAGCGGTAAAGAACAAACTGGCTAAGACCAAGACGATAGAGAGTCCAGTTTGGATATCAAGCCAAATACTACCCCATACACCGAGTGTCACTCCAAGTTGTGCTGTAAATAGGGCGATAATCACCATCTGTTTTGGTGATGCTGACCACAGGCGAGCAGTAAGAGCTGGCAATACCAGTAAGCCGCTGATCAATAAGCTGCCGACAGCTTGCAAAGCGATGGCACAGAACCCTGCTAATACGCCCATAAAAAACAGACGTTGGCGAGTAGGGTTAATGCCTTGTATACGTGCCAAAGCTTCATGGGTTGCCAATTTAATTTGGGCAGGCCATATATAAATGAGTAATGCTAATCCGACTAGTACGCTGCCAGCAATTAAGGGCAAATCTGCCCAATCAAGCTCAAGCAAGTTACCAAACAAGAACCCTAAGACGTTTGCTTGCTGATCGGTTAGTTGGGTTAAAGTTAATAGTCCCAGACACAGTAAGGATACGGCAACCACTGCTAGTACAGCATCGGCTGGTAAGCGCTCATCATCCATAAATACCAGTCCCAATACCACCATCACGCTGACCAACGCAATACCAATACCCATTGGCATCTGCCACCATACCGCTAGTGCCACACCTAGTAATGTCCCATGTGCTAATGCATCAGCGAAAAAAGCCATACGTCGCCACAACACCAAGCATCCTAAAGGTGCTGAAAGCAATGCTAAAATACTACCGGCAATCCAAGCAGGCGCAATAATGGCTAACCAAGCACTCATAATACATATCCGTAAATTTTTATAAAAAAGGTAATCAGGTCGTTTTTGATTTAAGTCATTTGATTTTTATTATATCTAGCTTGGTGCGTGATGCTCGCAGGCATGCGGCTGATGGACATACGGTTGCTCGTAATGATGACCGAATAGCTTTTGAAACTCACTGCTGATGGCAAGCTCACTCGGTTGACCTTCACAGCAAATATGCTTATTCAAGCAAATCACTCGTCGACTGCCTTTCATGACCCAGTGCAAATCATGCGAGACTACTAACATAGCACAGCGTAAAAATTCCGGTAGTTCATCAATAAATTGATACAACCAAACCTCCGTTTCAGGATCAAGACCCTGCATCGGCTCATCTAAAATCAATAAGTTGGGCTTATCTAATAACGCCCGTGCCAATAATACTCGTTGAGTTTCACCGCCAGAGAGGTGCAGCATCTGCCGCGAGAGTAAATGGGTCAATGATAATTTATCAAATATAAACTGCCGCTGCTCTGCCGTAAGGCGTTTTTTACGGGCTTGCGCTAAAAGGTCGCTGACACGTAATGGCAGTATTGGTGGCACAGAAAATCGCTGCGGCACATAGCCTATCTGTAAAGGCTCAGAAGGTGTGACCTGTCCAGATGTTGGTACAATCAGTCCCAAAATAAGCTTAACCAGCGTCGACTTGCCCGCACCATTGGGACCAATAACGCTTACCGTCTCATTGACTGCAATGTCAATATTAATATTAGACAGTAAACGTTGTTGACCAATATAGTAGCTGACATTGCTTAAGTTCAGCAGCTTACTTGTATTATTCATCAGATGACCGCGCATATGGATAGGGAATAGGTTTAAATATAACAGTAATCTAAATTTTTACTGACAGGCTTGGCAACGACCGCTCAGCTCAATCACACTACGAGCAACGGTAAAGCCGATATCTTCTTCAGCAAAGCTCATCATCTCTTGCACAGGTAAGCTGCTACACTCTTGTACGCGTTGACACTGCTCACAAATTAAAAAGGCTGCCGTATGATGAGCGCGTGGATGACAGCAAGGTACATAAGCATTGATAGAGGTCAGCTGATGAATCAAGCCTTCGCTCAATAAAAACTCTAAACTGCGATATACAGTTGGCGGTGCGACATTTTTCGTGCCCTCAAGCTCACTGTCATTATCTAAGAGTCGCATTTGCTGTAACTGAGTGATTAAATCATAAGCACCCACTGGTTTATTGGCCTGCAATACCAGCATATATATCTGCTGCCGTAAGGGGGTAAAACGCACACCTCGCATACGAGACTGCTCTTTTGCTGCTTCTAGACGCTCGGTCACATCCTGTGGCGTAAAATCTTGCACGTCATGAGCATGCTCACAGTTCGATGAAGTGGTCGGCATAGCACAAACTCCCAAAAGCATTTTCAATAAATGCAGAAAGCATTCGGTTTTAATTAAATTCCGCACAGTATAACGGTAAATGGCTATATCAATACGTAGATTTGCCAAACCTTACTATTACTTTTAATCAACATCGCTTTTGTAGGTTGAACTGCGGTTAGCAAAAACAGAATAACTGAAATGCAAAATAAAAGTGGGATTTCATTATGTTATACTATAACATAATGATTGGAAACTTAATATATTAAAGATATCGCAGTTCAATGACTTAATAGGATCAATAACGCATGATTGCCAATGCTCATAAAGCCACGCCGATTGTAGATAACAGCTTAAACGTTCAAGAAAAGAACCTTTTGCATAAGATGCAGCAATTAACACAGCAGTACTTCTTAATAGCTAGCTTGTTGATGTTAGGGTTTTTGGCGTTACCAGCTCAAGCGGCAACGGTGAGTGTGAGTAATTATCCATTATTTTTGTTAAGCCAAGCAGTTACTGAAGGCGCGCCCCCTGCCAAGCAATTGCTACAAGCAGGGGAGGTTGGGCATCATGGCAGTATCAGCCCGAGTGATATTAAGGCAATTAAAGACAGTACCTTTGTGGTTTGGTTTGGTGAGTCACTAGAAAATAACTTGGCAGCAAATTTAAACGACGCGCCTAACTCTATCGCTTTATTTAAGTTTGATGCTTTTAATCGCCATCCTTTGCGTGATATCAAAGGCAAGCCTATCGCTGGCACGCTTGATCCACATATTTGGTTGGATCCTAACAACGCCAAAGCCATTACCCGTGCGCTTGCCGTCATACATAGTCATGCCAATCCGCAATATAAAAAACTTTATCATGCCAATGCACAAAAATTTGCCCAACGTATGGATGCAGCAGTGGCAAACAGTAGTGCTAAACAAAAACCTTTGCCGTATTGGGCTTATCATGATGCTTATCAATATATGGAAAACAGCATGAACCTACAGCTCATCGGCAGCTTAAGTACTGACGATCATTTAGCACCAAAAGCCAGTCAATTACGCTGGCTTAACGAGCAGCGCCCCGCTAAGAAAATGTGTCTGGTCAGTCCAAGTGCGCCTGCCAAAGGTTTACTTGCCAAGTTACAGCCCGTTCAAGAAACCGTTCAGACAGAAGATATGAGTAATAGTAAGGACTTTGTCAGTGGGTGGCAAACGATGGCACAGCAGATTCGCCAATGTATATCATAATGGACTTATTAGAATAAGTGATTGAAACCGTTAATTAAGAATCTCTAAAGACTGTGATATAGCGCCGGTCAAAGACTGGTTATCTACGCTTAAGTATATGAATTCTTGATGATTGAGCTAGGTGACTGATAAAAGGTATATTTTACTTGCTTAAAAGGGGCTCGCTCCCTATAATAAGTGGCGTTTAATTTTGGTTAAAAGGTAACATCTGTAGAGTGAGCCATTCACGGATAATAGTGTCGCGATGATATTAGATAGCGATATAATCCAAATGTTTAAGGCTATAGGAATACCGATGACCAAGCCTGCCAAACGCACACAAAAAGATAAAATTGGTATTTATATCAAACGTCAAGCATGGATACTGTTTATCCTTATTATTATTGCTTGGCTTGTAGATACGATATGGCTGCACAGTTCGCTAACCGTTGCAAAAAGCACCGCTATTGGTGCCTTACTAAGTTTTGCCACACAAGCTGTCTTTGCTTTTTTTATCTTTTGGTATACCGGTTATCGCGCGCGCTTACATATTGTTAGCCAGCTTTATCGGGGTCAGATGGCCAAATGGCTATTGACTGTGTTTGGTTTCGCACTAATTTTTATTACCGTACAACCCCTATCAGCGCCTGCGCTGTTTATCGGTTTTATGGTAATGCAAATTAGTCACAGTTGGATGTTGTGGCATATACGCTAGTGTAATAAATGATAACTATATAGATAGTTACAGTATTCATTGCGCTTAGCAAGTCACCCTGCCGTCCAGCTTCTCTATGACTGATTTTAGAAAGTCGAAGCATAATAATTGTCTTAGGACAGTACCAACTATCGTGATATGAGCGTTTGATATAAGGTAGCGTGCAGTAATGTGCGGGTAGGGGAGCGCGAAATGAGCGTTTACTACTATTTATAATTAAATTCTTACAATTTAATTATAGATGCGAAGCAACGGTGTTAAACGCCACTAGCAGCTAACTTATTCATACAGCGGATAAAAAAGTCACAATTGACTTTACACGAATACAACCCTGCATTAATATATGCAGCTAAATATTTTACTTAACAGCGCTGTATTAAGCGTCGACTGTCAAAACACAGTGATAATAAGTAAACATATACATAAGAATTTTGCGTACACATGTAAAGGGCTATTACTGAACTATCATAAGCCCTTTTTTGATAGCTAAAATTTATCTTACGCTATCAAATCAGCATGAGTCATAGAACTATGGGTTGGATGTTATTGGTTACATGAGCGTGTTAGCATGAGTCATTTGCTTGCTTTGTTGCAAGGCAGATAAACATACTAAAATCTCATCAGATGACAACCATATTTTTGGTAGTTGATTAAATCGTTGATTAATAAGAAGCTGACATTATGGCAGGCGAGCAAACAACAACAGAATATATCTCTCACCACTTAACGAACTGGACGTACGGCTATCTGCCGGGCGAAGGTTGGAAAGTTGCCTATAATGCTGAAGAAGCTAGTGCAATGGGCTTTAAAGCTATCCACCTTGATTCTATGCTTTGGTCAATTGGTCTAGGCATTGTTTTCTGCGCCATCTTTTGGATGGTCGCTAGGAAAGTCACTTCAGGCGTGCCGGGTAAAACTCAGGCTGCAGTTGAGATGATCGTTGAGTTCGTTGATAACAACGTTCGTGATTCGTATAGTGGTACCTCAAAGCTGATTGCGCCTTTGGCGTTGACTATCTTTGTATGGATATTCTTAATGAACTTGATGGATTTACTACCCGTCGACTTTATCCCTATGATTGCTGGCCAAATCGGCGCACTGATGGGACATGATCCACATCATGTGTACTTTAAGATTGTTCCAACCACGGATCCTAATATCACGCTTGGCATGTCTTTTTCTGTCTTTATACTGATTCTATTTTATAGTATCAAAGAAAAAGGTTTAGGCGGCTTTGTTGGCGAGCTAACACTGCATCCGTTTAGTGCCAGAAACCCTATCGTACAAATTATTTTAATCCCCATCAACTTTATCTTAGAGTTTGTTACTTTGATAGCGAAA
Organism: Psychrobacter sp. ANT_H56B; assembly: GCF_008369245.1. NCBI lineage: Bacteria > Pseudomonadati > Pseudomonadota > Gammaproteobacteria > Moraxellales > Moraxellaceae > Psychrobacter > Psychrobacter sp. ANT_H56B. The sequence continues at coordinate 61,037 of NZ_VOBF01000009.1, read as the reverse complement.
CCTATCTCTTTAGGTTTACGACTATTCGGTAACATGTATGCTGGTGAGTTGATTTTCATACTGATTGCCTTAATGCCGTTTTGGATTCAATGGGCGTTATCAGTACCGTGGGCTATTTTCCACATCTTAATTATTACACTTCAAGCGTTCGTATTTATGATGCTGACGATAGTTTATATGTCACTTGCATCATCAACTGAACATTAATTAGACATTCAATAGGTAAATGAGGATACATCCATGGATCCAGTATTAGGTGGTTACACAGTTATCGCAGTAGCACTACTTATCGGTTTAGGTGCACTAGGTACAGGTATTGGTTTTGCTATTCTAGGTGGTAAATTCCTAGAAGGCGTTGCGCGTCAGCCAGAACTTGGTTCACAGTTGCAAACTCGTATGTTCATCGTAGCAGGTCTTCTTGATGCTATTCCGATGATCGGTGTTGGTATCGCTATGCTATTGTTGTTCGCTAACCCTCTAGCAGGTTAATCAGAAAGCTCAGTTGTAAATGTTTGGTAGTCAAAGTTTGTATCTTAACCATAGCCAAAGTTTGGCTATCAAATATGATCAATGAAACTGATTTTTCATTAACAAAGAGGTGATCACGTGAATATCAATTCTACCCTCATCGGTCAAGCCATTGCTTTTGCAATCTTTGTGATGTTCTGCATGAAATTCGTGTGGCCACCACTTATCGGCGCAATTAATGACCGTCAGCGTAAAATTGCTGAAGGCTTAAATGCCGCAGAAAAAGCAAAAGCAGATTTGGCGACCGCGGAGCGAGATGTACAGCAGGAGCTTGATCTTGCAAAGACTAAAGCTGCTGCTCTGATCGAGCAAGCAAATAAAAGCGCCAATCAACTTGTTGAAGATGCAAAATCGCAAGCCCAAGTGGAAGGCGAGCGCATTCGTCAACAAGCGCAAGCCTCTATCGACCAAGAAATCAATCAAGCACGTGAATCATTACGTGCCCAAGTTGCTGAATTGGCGGTACTTGGTGCAGAAAAGATTTTGCAAGACAAAGTCGATGTGCAAAAACATGCCAGCATGTTAGACCAACTGGCGGCGAAGCTGTAATTGTGAGGATATAATGGCTGACTTATCAACCTTAGCACGACCGTACGCTAAAGCCGCGTTTGACTATGCCAATGAAAACGGGGCAGTAAATGAGTGGGAAGACTTCTTATTTGTTGCCGCCACCGTTGTCAATGACAAGTCGTTCAGTACTTGGCTAGACAATCCAGCTGTTTCTGCTGAGCATAAGTCAGCTGCTTTGGTCGATCTTTATGATACGCAAGTAGCTAGCGCTAATGATTCTGCTTTTAAGCAGTTGTTAGATGCAAATAAAGGGGTTCGCCCTGACAGCAACGCCAGCTATCCAAAAGTATCAGTAGCATTTAGTAACTTCGTTAAACAGTTATCAGAACAAGAGCGTCTGGCGCTGCTTCCTGAAGTTTATGAGCATTATCGCCGTCACAAGGCAGTAAGCTTAAAGCAGCTTGACGCTTATGTGACCTCTGCTTATCCATTAACCGATGATCAGCGTGATATGCTACAAGCACGTCTTGCTGCTTCGCTAAATGCTAGCGTAGTGATTCATGAATCGGTGGATGCCAGTCTTTTGGCAGGCGTTACGATCAAAGTCGGTGACAAAGTCATCGATGATTCGATGCGCGGCAAGTTACAACAGTTAAAAACACAGCTAACGGCCTAATGCCAATCATTAACGTAGCTTAATTAAGCATGCGTGATATAAGAGCATTTACGTCAGTGGCGGGTTATCATAAATTAAAGGAAACAAGGCAATGCAACAATTGAATCCAGCGGAAATCAGTAACCTGATTAAGCAGCGCATTCAAGACCTTGATGCGGGTGCAACTGCAAAGAATGAAGGCACGATTGTCAAAGTATCTGACGGTATCGTGCAGATTCATGGTCTTGAAGATGCCATGTACGGCGAAATGATTGAGTTTGAAGGTGAAGTCTACGGAATGGCGCTCAACTTAGAGCGTGATTCTGTTGGCGCAGTAGTACTGGGTGACTTCCTAAAACTACAAGAAGGTCAAAAAGCCTATTGTACTGGTCGTATCCTTGAAGTTCCGGTAGGTCCTGAGTTGCTAGGCCGTGTTGTTGATGCTTTAGGTAACCCTATTGATGGCAAAGGTCCTATTAATGCCAAAATGACTGACAAAGTTGAGAAGATCGCTCCAGGCGTTATCGATCGTCAGTCAGTTGATCAGCCAGTAATGACAGGTTATAAGTCTGTTGATACTATGATTCCAATCGGTCGTGGTCAGCGTGAGCTTATCATTGGTGATCGTCAGACGGGTAAAACCGCGATGGCTATCGATGCGATCATTGCACAGAAATCATCTGGTATTAAATGTGTCTATGTTGCAATCGGTCAGAAACGTTCTACCATTGCCAACGTCGTACGTAAGCTTGAGCAAACTGGTGCCCTTGAATATACTACTGTTGTAGTAGCGTCAGCATCAGAGCCAGCAGCACTGCAATATATCGCACCGTACTCAGGTTGTACGATGGGTGAATACTTCCGTGACCGCGGCGAAGATGCACTGATTGTATTTGATGACTTATCAAAGCAAGCAGTCGCGTATCGTCAAATCTCACTACTATTACGTCGTCCGCCAGGTCGTGAAGCGTATCCTGGTGATGTATTCTATTTACACTCACGTTTACTTGAGCGTGCATCACGCGTAAACGCGGCGTATGTAGAAAAATTCACCAATGGTGAAGTGGTCGGTAAAACAGGTTCTTTAACTGCTCTACCTATCATTGAAACCCAAGCAGGTGACGTATCTGCATTTGTACCGACTAACGTGATTTCAATCACTGATGGTCAGATTTTCTTAGAGTCAAGCCTATTCAACTCAGGTATCCGTCCGGCTGTGAACGCTGGTATTTCGGTATCACGTGTTGGTGGTGCGGCTCAGACTAAGATTATTAAGAAACTGTCTGGTGGTATCCGTACCGCACTGGCTCAGTATCGTGAACTTGCAGCATTCGCTCAGTTTGCATCAGATCTTGATGATGTAACTCGTGAACAGCTTGACCACGGTGAGCGTGTGACTGAATTGATGAAGCAAAAACAGTATCAGCCAATGTCAATCTCTGAGCAAGCCGCTGTTATTTATGCGTCAAACGAAGGTTTCTTAGCAGACGTACCAGTTGAAAAAATCGGTTCTTTTGAAGAAGCTTACTTACGTTATATGCATGATGAGCAAGCCGACTTAATGAAAGAGATTGATGACACTGCGAATTATAACGATGATATCGCAGGTCGTTTAAAATCGTCTTTAGAGACTTTTAAACAAAATCACAGTTATTAATTTAACGGGTTAAGCCAGTTTTGTTGTGGCTTTAGTGTTAGAGCTTATGGAGTGGCGCGTTGTCTGATAAGCTTTTTATTAAGACAGCAGCGCCACTTTAGTCACAACTCATGGTATATGGTTGCGTCATGCCACAAGATATTAAAACATTTAAACAATGATGCAATGCTAAATGGTACATTGTGAATGAGAATACCGTTTTATATTGAAATATTGTTGCATGCGCCAATGCTTTTTAACCCTCTTATATTGGAATCATTATGGCAAACTTAAAAGAAATACGTGCCAAAGTCACCAGTATTCAAAGCACCCAGAAAATTACTCGCGCTATGCAAATGGTAGCTGCCAGTAAAATGCGCCGTGCCCAAGAGCGCATGGAAGTGGGTCGCCCGTATGCTGATAGTATGCGCCGGGTTATTTCGCATTTGGTGCATGCCTCATCCGATTATAAACATCCATATATGGTAAGCCGTCCAGTCAATAGAGTTGGCTATATTGTCATCACATCTGATCGTGGTCTAGCGGGTGGTTTGAATATCAACTTATTCAAAGCCTTATCTAAGAATATTCAGAAATACCAAGAGCAGTCTGTACAAGCTGAATTTGCTGTCATTGGCGCTAAAGGTGTCAGCTTCTTTAAAAGCTTTGGTGGCAAAGTCACCTCAGCCGTAACTGATTATGGTGATAAACCTACTTTTGAGCAGATAAATGCGCCAGTTCAAGCGATGCTTGACGATTATACAAACGGTAAAATAGATCGCATTTATGTGGTTTATAATAAGTTTGTCAATGCAATGACTCAAAAGCCAACGGTCAATCAGTTGGTACCTTTACCAGAGAGTGCATTTGGTGAAGAAGAGAGTGGCATTCAGACTGAACTTAGCTGGGATTATATCTACGAGCCTGATATTAAAACATTGATTGATGAATTGCTTGGACGTTACATTGAGTCTATCGTCTATCAAGCGGTAATGGAAAACATTGCCTCTGAGCAATCCTCACGTATGGTTGCGATGAAAGCGGCGACAGATAATGCTGGCGACCTAATTAACGATTTACAGTTGGTTTATAACAAGCTGCGTCAAGCGGCGATTACCCGAGAAATATCGGAAATCGTTGGCGGTGCTGCTGCTGTTTCATAATTGAAACCCTTTATAAAACCCAATATATACAGAATTTCCAGGAGAACGCAATGAGTAGCGGTCGTATTGTACAGATTATTGGCGCGGTTCTTGACGTTGAGTTCAACCGTAATGAAGTACCTAAGATTTTTGATGCTTTGCTAGTTGATGGCACCGAAACTACTTTAGAAGTACAGCAACAGCTGGGTGATGGCATCGTACGTACGATTGCTATGGGTTCTACTGAAGGACTCAAGCGTAACCTTCCAGTTACCAATACTGGTGGCCCAATTTCTGTGCCAGTTGGTATCGGTACGTTAGGTCGCATCATGGATGTTCTTGGTCGTCCTATCGATGAAGAAGGCCCAGTACAAGCAGATGAGCGTTGGTCAATTCACCGTGAAGCGCCAAGCTATGCAGAACAATCAAACAGTACTGAGCTGTTAGAGACTGGTATTAAAGTAATCGATTTACTTTGCCCGTTTGCTAAAGGTGGTAAAGTTGGTCTGTTTGGTGGTGCTGGTGTTGGTAAAACCGTCAACATGATGGAATTAATCAATAACATCGCGCTTAAGCATGAAGGTTTGTCAGTATTTGCGGGTGTTGGTGAGCGTACGCGTGAAGGTAACGATTTCTATCACGAAATGCAAGAAGCTGGCGTTGTAAACACCGAAGACTTTAGCAAATCTAAAGTTGCGATGGTATACGGTCAGATGAATGAGCCACCGGGTAACCGTCTACGTGTTGCACTGTCTGGTTTGACCATGGCTGAATACTTCCGTGATACGAAAGATCCTGCTACTGGCAAAGGTCGTGACGTATTGTTGTTTGTTGATAACATCTACCGTTATACACTAGCCGGTACTGAAGTATCAGCATTGCTTGGTCGTATGCCATCAGCGGTTGGTTATCAGCCAACACTTGCTGAAGAGATGGGTATGCTGCAAGAGCGTATTACTTCTACGCAATCAGGCTCTATTACTTCTGTGCAAGCGGTATATGTCCCTGCAGATGATTTGACCGATCCATCACCAGCAACGACGTTTGCTCACTTGGATGCAACTGTGGTACTAAGCCGTGATATCGCTTCACAAGGTATCTACCCTGCAGTTGATCCATTAGATTCAACGTCACGTCAGCTTGATCCATTGGTTATCGGTGAAGAGCATTACAACGTTGCTCGTGGTGTTCAAGAAGTTCTACAGCGCTATAAAGAATTAAAAGACATCATCGCGATTTTGGGTATGGATGAGTTATCAGAAGAAGATAAATTAGTCGTTTATCGCGCTCGTAAAATTCAGCGCTTCTTATCACAGCCATTCCATGTCGCTGAAGTCTTCACTGGTGCACCTGGTAAATATGTACCATTACGCGACACCATTGCTAGCTTTAAAGCAATCATCGCAGGTGAATATGACAGCTTACCAGAGCAAGCCTTCTATATGGCTGGCGGCATCGACGAAGTCGTTGCTAAAGCTGAAAAAATGAAGTCTTCTGCTGCGTAAGTGGTATTAGTATTCGCTAAAAAGTAGGTGTAATATAAACTTTATATCTACTCTTTAGTAACGTGTTGCGTTTTTGATCGCGCTTTGATAGTAAGGAATTAAGTATGGCAACGTTACAATGTCGCGTCGTAAGTGCTCGTGAAGAGTTGTATTCAGGCGAAATTAGCATGTTAATAGCTAGTGGTACCGAAGGCGAGATTGGTATATTGCCAGGTCACACTCCGCTTATTACTTTGCTAAAGCCAGGTGCAATGCGCGTACAAACGCCAAATGGCGAAGAAGAAGTGATTTACGTCTCAGGTGGCGTACTAGAAGTACAGCCAAAAATGGTTACCGTACTTGCTGATACTGCCATGCGTGCACACAATCTTGACGAAAGTAAAATCGTTGAAGCACGTAAGAAAGCGGAGCAAATGCTGGTCAACCAGTCTGATACCGTACAAACTAATGCTGCCTTGGCGTCATTGGCGGAATCTGTTGCTCAGCTACAGACCATCCGTAAGTACAAAAACCGTGCTTAATATTTTTTACTTGTAAGGGTAAGTATTTACTCTTGTAAGCAATCATAAAAAAACAGTCCTTTATGGGCTGTTTTTTTATGGCTGTTAGTTTTATTGGATAGTGATGGTTTTTAGCTTTTAGCCAAAAAGCTACTAGCAACAACGGCAATATATGGTTATATTAAGGGTTGGAAAATAGTTTGCTAACTTATAGAGTTGAGTTGTTTTATGCGCTTTACTTAGTGATCAGGCTTATGATTGAAAGCTTTAGACATAGCGAAACGGTTATCAGCAAATAAAGTTATTTGACGCTTTTTGAATATGATAAACGGTATGATTTTTGCACGTAAAATAAAGTTTTAATGGTCGTAGTTTATAGGTTTTGTTAACGACTATAAGCTATAGTATAAGAAGCTGCAGGATTAATAGTATACTGTGCTGCCAAGTTTGTAACAGCTATATAAACAGCAGTTGCACTATTTTGTAGTGCTATTCATTTTACTGCTCTTATTTTGACTACTTTTAAATGAGATGTATTAGAGGATATAACAATGACAACGAATGATGATGACAACACCCCCCGAATTTTGATTGTTGAGGACGATGAGCGTCTGGCCATGTTGACCCAAGATTATTTGGTCAAAAACGGTCTAGAAGTGGCGATTGAAACGGATGGTAATCGCGCCATTCGTCGTATTGTCAGTGAGCAGCCAGATTTGGTTGTACTTGATGTCATGCTTCCAGGTAGCGATGGCTTGACAGTCTGTCGTGAAGTACGTCCACATTACCAAAACCCTATCTTAATGCTGACGGCTCGTACTGAAGATATGGATCAAGTATTGGGTCTTGAGATGGGCGCCGACGATTATGTTGCTAAGCCTGCTCAGCCACGTGTTTTATTAGCGCGTATTCGTGCGTTATTGCGCCGTTCAGAAAACGCCCCGTCAGAAGATGTGCCACAGCGTCTAGAGTTTGGTGAATTGGTTATCGATAATGGTGGTCGTTCAGTGAATCTAGGTGATGAGTTAGTAGATTTCACCAGTGCAGAATATGATCTACTATGGTTGCTTGCTTCTAATGCTGGACGTATCTTGTCACGTGAAGATATCTTTGAGCGTCTACGTGGTATTGAGTATGATGGTCAAGATCGCTCTATTGACGTCCGTATCTCACGCATTCGTCCAAAAATCGGTGATGATCCAGAAAATCCAAAACGTATCAAAACCGTACGTAGTAAAGGCTATCTATTCGTAAAAGAAGGCAACTAATCGCCGACTTTTGCTATAAGTCTTGATTGTTCCTCGTTATGCAATAAGAAACCAGCGTAAAGCTGGTTTTTTAGGGTTTAAATATTAAGTTTTTAACCTTAGTTGCTGCGTTATGTGGTTTAATTAAGCGATAATTTTATGTACTAGTTTAATTATCATTAAATATATATCACAGCAACTATTATCCTATAGTGGTTATAATAGGTATTATATCTATTGATAACGCTTATTCATCAGGTTGGTCACGGCACGTATGTCATTAGTCTCTTCTCTTAAACACAGTATTTTTGTTCGTATTTATGCAGGGCTATTGATAGTCTGCTTGTGTGTGGCACTATTTGCCCAGCTATTGATGGATACCATCAATAAAGAGCGCGTCCAATCTTATCGTGAAAATATGGCGACAGGGGCGTTTCATATCGTGAGTGAGGGTTTGGCTCACCAAGAAAACGAGGCGCAACGTGATTATTGGTTGTCTGATGCCAGTAGTTTGTTTGGCTCAGAATTTAAGATCGTGTCTATCGATGAAGTTGATTTTAATGCCAGCGAGCTGCGCCGTTTTGAGAAAGAAAACACGGTCGTACGCTATATCAGCCAACTGACCACTGCCGATGTCTATTATCGCCTACCAGACAATCAAGGTGTTTTGACTGCGCGTATCTCACAAGTGACTGAGCAGCAAGTCAGAGCTATCGCCGTATTTTTGCTAGATGATTTGTCCTATTATATTACTTTGTCTGATAAACGTGCACGTTTGGCACAGTTAGAAGAAAAGTTTTCATTTCCTTTAGCATTTAAAGCAGTAGCGGCGCTCAATTTGGATCCTGATCAGATGGCACGCTTGCGCCGTGATGAGGTGGTTATCTTATTGCAAGATACCAATACCAGTAAAAGTAACTCGTCTATCAAAGTCATTGTGCCGTCTGAAATTAGTGATATGGCAATTTTGATCGGTCCAGTACCTTTATTTAATTGGTTTCCACTAAACTTGATCGTCAGTATGATTTTGATCAGTATGTTTTTAATTAGTTTGGGTGTGTATGCACTGATTTTCCCGCTTGAGCGCAAGTTACAACTGATACAGGTCGGGGTGAATGAGGTCAGTAAAGGTAATCTTGAAAGTCAAGTACAGGTGATTGGTCAAGATGAAATCGCCCGTTTAGCTGCAACCTTTAATGCCATGACTTCTCATATTAAGCGTTTGATTGAGTCGCAGCGAGAGCTAACGCGAGCGGTGTCACATGAGCTACGTACGCCCGTTGCACGTATTCGCTTTGCTGTTGATATGCTGGCAGATACTGATGATGAAGATTCGCGTTTTATGCAGCGTGACTTTATTGATGAAGATATCGAAGCACTTAATGGCTTGATTGATGAGATTCTCACCTATGCGAAACTTGAAGAAGGCTCGCCCAAACTAGATTTGGAACCAGTCAATCTTCGAGAACTGCTTGAGCAGATTGAGCGTGAAACCAATGCCTTGGGTAAACCGATTAAAATTGTCACCAAACTGCCAAATGCTAAAGTAGAAGCAATAGCAGATAGACGCTACTTACATCGCGTGATTCAGAATTTGGCTGGTAATGCTCTTCGTTATGCAGAGACTACGATTATCATTAGTGCTGGGGTCAAAAAGGGCAATGCCTTTGTCAGCGTTGAAGATGATGGTCACGGTATTCCAGAAGCAGATCGCGAAAAGGTCTTTATTCCATTCTCCCGCTTAGACGATAGTCGGACGCGTGCCTCAGGTGGCTACGGTTTGGGCTTGTCTATCGTATCACGCATTGCTTTTTGGTTTAATGGTCGTATGAAGGTTGATGAGAGCCGAGATCTTGGTGGCGCGCGGTTTGTGATGACATGGCCTATCAAGCCACTGACACAAATTTTAGCGGCCGATGAATTAACCCAAGATAAGAGTGAGCGTGAGTTTGATGCATAAGCATCGTTAATATACTTTTGAAATAAAACAGTGCTGTTAAGATGACTTTTATAAAGGTAGCAAAATGCCTATCGAAATAGTATTTCACTTGTAGCTATGTTATTTCTAACTGATCATAAATGAGGCTAACAAGTTATTTATTGCTGTTACTTAGTCTTTAATGGAGGAGGGCAACGGATGCCGTATTTATTTGGGGGTTTGGTGGTATTAAATGCTGTGACATTAGGATATTATTTATTCTTACAGCAGCCAAGTACTACTCAGACTCTAAAGGTAGCGCAGGATCAGATTACCCAGCCTTTAGCGTTTGCTAACAGTGCTGAGTATATTCCGCCTGCTATTGGCAACAAGTAATAAGTTTTATAACCGTTGAAGTTTTTATATCTAAAAAAATAATACTAAAAAAGCAACGATAGCCAGTCGTTGCTTTTTTAGTATTATTGATTGGCACTATTATGATCAGTTCAATATAAAAGTGATTAAGCGAGAAAAATTCGTCCCAGTCTCGCCCCATAAAATCACGTATCTATTTTATTTAATATCAACTTTCTCAATAAATGACTTTGTAGCGGGATCGACATCCAAAGGTTGCTCTCCGGCAACTTCTGAGATGAGAGGGATGCGAATACAGACCTGCAGACCACCATCTGGATGATTAATAGCCTCAACTGTTCCATGATGCAAGCGCGCGATACGGTCAACAATCGCCAAGCCGAGTCCACTACCCTGAGTGGTACGCGCTGATTCGCCACGCTCAAACGGCTGCATGACACGCTCGAGTTGGTCTTCTGCCACCCCATCGCCGCAGTCTCGCACACATATAATCAACTGCTCTTTTGCTTCTTTATTGACTGTATTTTCGGTCACGACATCGCTGTATTCTATCACCTCTTTTTCTACAAAGGTTGGCATGACAACAGCAGACAGATAAATAGGCGGCTCACCATAACGCTTGGCATTATTCACCAGATTGATAATCAGGCGCTTAATCGACATAGGACGTACGGGCACAAGCTTGCTGCATTCTGACTGATAAATAAACTCTAGTGGCGCAAATTGCACCATAATCTCATTAAATATGGTATCTAAATTGGTAAGGCGTACAGGCTCATCGGAGCCATCTTTCATAAACGAGATAAATTGCTCTAAAATAGCATCCATATCTTCGATATCGTAAATCAACCCTTCACGAAAAAAATCATCGGGCAGCATTTCAGCAGTTAAGCGCATACGAGTCAGCGGGGTACGCAAATCGTGTGAGATGCCGGCTAACATTATCGTACGCTCTTTTTGCGCTTGGTTGAGAGTAGTAAACAGACGGTTAAAAGCCATATTTACTTGGCGAATCTCGGTAGGACCATGACGGGTCGGTAGCGTTGTTGCATGACCCAACTGAATATAGTTGGTAGCAGCACGTTGAAGATAACGTAGAGGACGATTTAATTGACGGGCTAATAAAATGATCGTCAACAGTGTCAAAATGGGTAGCCCAAACAAAAACAAGATCAATAAAGTAGGGCTGTACTGCGAATAATAGACCACAGGTTCGCGTATCCAAAAACTGCTATCACGACTGTCTTGTACCCAAAGTTGAGGGGTTGGTTTAAATTTAAAATATACTTCAACTGGTCGCCCCAATTGTGCACTGATTTCTCGCTGTAACACATCCGTAAAAACACTGACAAAAGCTTTGTCCGCAACCTCTGGAAAGTCACTTGGATTATCTACCACTACTACATGTGAGTGCTGATAAATCCACTGACGGACTTCAGGGTTGTCCTGCCAGTCTCGATTGGCGCTGTTCATCAGCCGAAGCTCGCTGGTCAAATAGCGCGCATGGCTTTTGAGCTCTGGTAAATATAGACTGCGCCAAAAAAACAAAATTGATACCCCGACGCTAATGAGAACAATAAAAGCCACCATTAGAGTGGTTAGCAGACTATTAGAGTAAGAGCGGGGTAACCAGCTTTTATGAGGCAATGGTGGGTTTGGCGTGGTCATAGGAATCCAAATTATAATGAGGCAGTGACAGATGCTATTGCTAGGATAGCATAACCCATTAATAACGCTGGCAATATCATCCGCTTAAGATAAAGGCATATGATAGAGGAGTATCCATCATATTAGCAGCGTGAATGATGAATCTTATTTACAGTCATAACGATTTAAGCTATTGTTAATAAATAATTAAATAAGCACAGTTTATGTTTTCAATAAAATAAGACTGTGGTATAATTATGCCCTTTTTGGTATACCTGCGAAAGAGAGAATTCACATGGTTGTTATTCGTTTAGCACGGGGCGGTGCCAAGAAACGCCCATTTTATCAAGTAGTTGTTGCTGATCAACGCCGCGCGCGTGACGGTCGCTATATTGAAAACATCGGCTTTTTTAACCCACTCGCTAAAGATTCTGAAGAAGCAGTGCGCTTGAACATGGAAGCGTATAATGCGTGGGTCGCAAAAGGTGCACAACCTTCTGATCGCGTTGCTTCATTAGCAAAAGCTTATAATAAGTCTGCTGCTCAAACTGAAGCTACTGCTTAAGTTTTGGCTGCAACATACTGATAGTGCATTTATGCATCCATCAGTTGGCTTAAGAATACCTAGCGTAACTGGTCTAACCAGGGTACGCCATTAACTGTTTATCGCTTTTGACGACGTTTATCGTTTTTAATGGCTTTTTATTTATCATCGCTGTTTTTATCATTGTTAGGTTAGCCGTTATGTCGTCTGCTCCAAACGCTAGTGCCCTTATGAAAATTGGTCAGCTCAAAAAGCCTTATGGCATAAAAGGTTGGCTTTGGGTCTTTAGTGAAACAGACGATCGTACGGCGATATTTAATATCAAGCCTTGGTGGATGGAAACTGCTACCGGTATGAAACCTTTGACAGTAAAGGCTTGGCGTGAGCAAGGCACAGGAATTGTGGCTCAGTTTGAGCAGATTCCTGATCGTAATGTTGCTGAGACCATGAATGGGGTAACTCTTTGGGTCGAGCAAGACATCTTGCCAGAACCTGCTGAGGATGAATACTATTGGTCGGATTTGGTCAGCCTGCGCGTAATGAACGAGCAGGATGAATATCTAGGCGATATTACTGAGATGTTTGAAACTGGCGCCCACGCTATCATGCGGGTTGCGGCAACGACAGACAGCTTGGATAAAGAAGAGCGCCTAATTCCATGGCATAAGCAAACTGTAGTGAAAGTCGATCTGACTGAAAAGACAGTGCTGGTTGCATGGCCAAGTGACTATTGATAATAGTTTTAACTTTGCGGTTAAGCTTTATCAGTAATAACACCGATTTATTTAGCCAATATTAGCCACTGCGCAAGTAGACATCTGATGTATTTTGCCGTTATTAGTATTTTTCCTGAAATGTTTGCCACGATTCGTGAGTTTGGAATCACAGGTCGGGCAGTCACTCAGAAGCAAGTAACGATTGAATGCATCAACCCGCGTGATTTTACCAGTGATAATTATCGCCGTATTGATGAACGTCCGTATGGTGGCGGTCCTGGCATGGTGATGATGGCTGAGCCATTATCCCAAGCGATTGAGGATGCGCGCCTACGAGCAAGTCAGCATGGCTGCCGTGTCGACAAAGCGCACTGTCCGGTGATTTATATGTCGCCACAAGGACAGACGCTGAGTGAGAGTAGTGTGGTCGATATGACCGAGTATGACGGCATGATTATATTATGCGGTCGTTACGAAGGCATTGATGAGCGCTTACTGTCGCAGTATGTTGATATGGAAATATCACTTGGTGATTATGTGCTTACCGGTGGTGAGCTACCGGCAATGGTGCTAATGGATAGTGTGATACGTCGTCTGCCTGATATTATGGGTGATGATAAGTCAGCTGAGCAAGACTCGTTCGTCGATGGCTTGCTTGATTGTCCACATTATACCAAGCCGCATGAGTTTGCAGGTATGGCAGTGCCTGAAGTGTTACTTTCAGGTCACCATGCCAATATCGCGAAGTGGCGCTTTAGTCAGCAAGTCGAACGTACGCAAGCGCGTCGTCCAGACTTATGGCAAGCGTTTACGCCAACGGTAGAGCAAGCAAAGTGGCTAAAGGCATTAGCAAAAGCTGATAAAAAATAGCGGTTAAAAAGATAAGCAGTTAAGTAATAAAATTTTGAGCAACAACAAAACGAGTCATAGCATAATGGCCGTTTGTCATAACCTACTTACGTTGTGTCTTATTAAAAAGAGATATAATTAATTATTACAAACAGGTGATATGCGTCAAGCCTCTATTATCTAATGTGAGGAGATAACTCTCATGAGCAACAAGCATCCATTGGTTCAGGTCATCGAAAATGCTCAATTGATTGAGCGCCCAAGCTTTGCACCCGGCGATACCGTTGTGGTTCAAGTAAAAGTACGTGAAGGTGAGCGTGAGCGTTTACAGGCTTTTGAAGGCGTTGTAATTGCTAAGCGTAACCGCGGTTTAAACTCAGCGTTTACCGTACGTAAAATCTCAAGTGGCGTTGGTGTTGAGCGTGCATTCCAATTGCATTCACCAATCATCGATAGCATTGAAGTGAAACGCCGTGGCGCTGTTCGCCGTGCGAAACTGTACTACTTACGTGAGCGCTCTGGTAAATCAGCACGTATCCGCGAGAAGCTTGCTCCGCGTGCGCCTAAAGTTGTTAAGGCAAAAACTGATGCTCGCGTTCCTGATGCAGTTGAAACTGCACCTGGTATTTAAGCAAAAGTTTGCCATCTTTAGTGAGCTGTATGGTATACAGTTGACTAGAGTAAGGCGATAGTAGATACAAACCCTTATTCATAGGTTTATCATATAAATAAGCGGGTCATACCAAAAAAGACAAAACCCCAATCTGTGCATATGCCAGATTGGGGTTTTTGTTTCTGTCGCTTTAAATCACAGAATTAAATTAAAGCTTTAAACGTTGCCTTTAATCATCGAGATTTTCAATACGGCTGTTTTGGTCTTTAGATTTGCTGTACTTACGCAAGCGTATGTATAGCGTCTTGGTGACGATAGCGATGGTCTTTTGCTGATCGTCCACGATATCTACTTGGTATTCACGAAAGACGGGTTCACCCTCTTTTGCCAGCTCTTGAATGGCTTTAATCTCACTGCTAGGGATTTTCATGCGAGCAGTGACTTTGCTATTGCCCGGCGCGATAAATTCAATATGTGAACTTTTATCCCAAACAACGTAACTGCTACCCAGTTGATGCATGAGCATGAGCATATAAAATGGATCAACCATTGAATATAAGCTGCCACCAAACTGTGTCCCTACAATGTTCTTATTTAAACTATTTAGTCCCATATTGACCACACATAAACCCTGGTCAAGGTTTATGTGCTCAATCTTGATGCCGGCACCGATATAAGGTGCATAAGTGTTGATACGTAGCTTGAGCAGATAAGGCGTGAGCAATGGCATAATATTTTTTTTAGCGTTACGTTTTAGCGTCTCAAGATTTTTGGGTAGTAAACTCATAAACTTATCCTAGGGAACTTCTTGATTTTTAGACTGCTATTATTCAATCGTTATGGGTAAAAAGGTATTTATCATAGTGAAAAACTTATAAAGGCGCTAGAGCTAAAGCGTAACTTCATTCAAATCTTAGCGCTTTGTTTTTGTCTATTGCGTGATTGTCGATGGTTTATGTACCATAACGCATCATTAATTATAAGAACCATCATCATAATGACTACAATCTACTATTTTATTAGCAACTAAGTAGTTAATAAGTTTGTATTTATTTCAAAAGGAAACTTTATGTTATTAATGGCTGCTATATTTATAGTATATTCGAATCGTTATACATTCGCGTTCTAAAGTCTCATGACATACAATGACTGCATTTTTTCTTCAGTGGCTGAACACTTATCGTAAGAGTAGTAAGTGGATAAGCAGTCACTAAAACGTCGGTCGACACAAGGAAATGTGATGAGTAACACGCAGCTTCCCCCTTTAGATGCCAATCCGCAGCAGCCAACCCCTTCTGATAATGATGTTCAAAGTAGTTATGTAGAATTACATAAGCCCTATTCAAGTTTTAAAAATCGTGATGCCTACCTCAATCATGAACTGCAAATCATGCAGCCAAAACGCTGGCGCGCCAACTTACCGTTCCGTGACTATCGTTTTGAGTACGAGGATACTATTCCTGCAATGGCAGCGACCATTGGTAAAGTCGTGATGGTGGGTGCTATTGCGGCGACCTTTGCAGGACCACTCGGTTTGGGTGATGCTTTTATCTTAGAAAACGTCCGTTATGAGTTATTGATTGTTTCGTTTTTTGTCATTTTATTCTCAGGTTTTCTACTACCGACCGCCAACCTTGCGGGTACTCATGGGCCTTTAATTCCGCTTATTCCTATTGTTGTCGCAGCTGGTGGTCACCCGATGGCCTTTGGTCTGCTCATCGGTGCCTTTGGATTATTATTGGCAATCAGTAAAGGGGGCAGTTTACTAGCAAATTTGACCAGTAAAGGCGTGTGCGGTGGTTTGCTGCTCTACTTGGGATTTATTGGTACGATATCACAAGTTAAAAACTTGTTTGCATGGGCAGAGGGCATTGGCATGGCGCATATTGCTTTTGTGGTGATTTTGCTGACGATTATCTTGTATGCCGTGTTAGAAAATTTTCAAAAGCGCTGGCTGGCTGTGCCACTGAGCTGTTTGTTAGGTGGTGGCGTGGCGTTCGCTATGGGTGCACCTTTTGCCTTTAAAACCGCACCCGGTCTACCGCATATGAGCCCTATGTATTGGTGGGGCGAAAATACTGGTTGGATGTTAGGATTACCGACGGTTGAGAGCTTTATCGTGGTATTACCTTTTGCG
The DNA here is from genome assembly GCF_008369245.1 of Psychrobacter sp. ANT_H56B. Classification (NCBI taxonomy): domain Bacteria; kingdom Pseudomonadati; phylum Pseudomonadota; class Gammaproteobacteria; order Moraxellales; family Moraxellaceae; genus Psychrobacter; species Psychrobacter sp. ANT_H56B. Next base: position 44,515 of record NZ_VOBF01000009.1, on the reverse strand, counting down.
GTGTTAGCAGTGGCGATGTGGTCGCCAGATTTTTTAGGTCATCAGGTTTTCCAGAAAATCAGCTATCCCAAACGTACTGAACGTGTACTGATGGATATTGATGATACGATGACCAGTGCATCGTTTCGTCAGGTCGTAGGTTCTGTGCTCGGTGGGGCGAACTTTGCGTCGTCATGGGGTACGTATATCGTACCTGCAGCAATTGCCAAACGTCCCATTCCAGCTGGTGCGATTTTGACAGGACTATTCTGCCTTATCGCAGGTGTTTGGGGTTACCCTATGGACTTGGCAATCTGGGAGCCAGTGATGTGTGTGGCTCTGATTGTTGGGGTATTCATTCCATTGCTTGAAGCTGGGATGGAGATGACTCGCGAAGGTAAAACCACCCAATCTGCCGCCATTGTCGTCTTTGCATCTGCGTTGGTGAATCCCGCCTTCGGTTGGTCTATTACTTTGGTGCTTGATAATTTAGGATTAATTGGCTCTAAAGAGCGTAGTGCCAGTCTGACCAAAATGAGCCGCTGGATTATTCCTGTGATCACCTTCGTGATATTGACCGGGGTTATGGCTATCGTCGGTATGTTGCCAGGTATCCCAGCACTATTACCAAATTTCCGTCACTAGTCGCACTGTAGGGTTGTTTTTCTGCAAAAAGTCAGCCTTGGTGCTGGCTTTTTTTATGGTTATTGCTAAGCTGATAAGGGTTCTTGTAAAACCCATACCATCGCCCCATAAACATCTGTATATCAGTATCTTGAGAGCAATAAATTCTATGGTCAATGTCTCAGAATCGAGTCCCATCGATGACAAGAAAGCCCGTCTTAAACATTTAATCCAGCGCCTGCCAAACTTGCCGGGAGTGTATAAAATGCTGGGTAAAAATGGTGATATTTTATATGTCGGCAAAGCTAAATCACTCAAGAGCCGTGTGAACAGCTACTTTGCGAAAACCATTGATCATCCTAAGACACGAGCACTGGTGGCACGGATACATAATATTGAAACCATCATTACCCGCAGTGAGACGGAAGCGCTGTTACTTGAGCAAAATCTGATTAAAGAATATCGTCCGCCTTATAACGTGCTACTGCGCGATGATAAATCCTATCTCTATGTGTTTATTTCAGCAGATAAGCCTTATCCAAGATTGGCTTATGGTCGCGGTAAAGGCAATCACCAAAAGGGTCGCTTTTTCGGTCCTTTTCCTTCTGCGCATGCGGCAAAAGAAACACTGGTGCTCATGCAAAAAATGTTTCAAATGCGCCAATGTACCAATACCTTTTTTAAGCAACGTAAGCGTCCGTGTCTTGAATACCAAATTAAGCGTTGCCGTGCTCCTTGTGTGGGCTTAGTATCGCCAGAAGAATATAGCGAGGACGTCAATAATACTATTCGTTTCTTAAAAGGTGACTCTAGTGATATCCATACTGCTTTGATTGAAAAAATGGAAGCTTCTGCTGAAGAGCTAGACTTTGAAAAGGCAGTTTTTTATCGCGATCAGCTGTCTATGCTGCGTGAAGTACAAGCCAAGCAAGCCGTTTATACAGTGCAGGGTGAGGCAGATGTGATTGCTATTGCCAGTCAAGCAGGCATGACCTGTGTCAACGTATTGACGGTTCGTGGTGGGCGCGTGCTTGGCGGTAAGAACTACTTCCCTGATGTCGATAGCAGTGAGCCTCTTGCAGACAATTTATCAGCGTTTATCACCTCATTTTATTTTCAGGTGACAGATGATTTGCCAGCAGAGATTATATTGAGCGATGAATTACCAGATCAGCTAGCAGTGAGTGAAGCGTTGGCAACACACTTTGGTAGTAAGGTCGTTATCAAAACCAGCGTACGTGAGCACCGTGCTGAATGGTTAGACTTAGCAAAACTCAATACTAATAATGCACTAAAAACCAAACTTGGTGATTATTTAGAGTTACATGCACGCTTTGGGGCGTTAAAAGATGTTTTGACTGAAGTCACGGATCGTACCATTGACCGTATCGAGTGTTTTGATATCTCGCATACGATGGGCGAGGCGACGATTGGTAGCTGTGTGGTCTTTGATCAAGGTGGCTCGCGTCGTCGTGATTATCGTCAGTATGCTATCCATGACATTGTCGGCGGTGATGACTATGCAGCGATGAAGCAGGTTTTGACACGGCGTTATAAGAAGCAGCCATTGCCGGATTTATTGCTTATCGATGGTGGTAAAGGGCAGCTTGGTATCGCCAAAGAAGTGCTGACTGAGTTGGGTATCCTTGGTGATACTTTGCTTATCAGTGTGGCAAAAGGTGAAGGACGTAAGGCTGGACTTGAAGTTCTACACTTTATTGACCATGAGCCACTTGACTTGCCTATGGATAGCAAGGCGCTGCATTTATTAATGCATATCCGCGATGAAGCGCATCGTTTTGCGATTACAGCGCATCGTAAGAAGCGCGATAAGCGTCGTTCATCGTCGGTGCTAGAAGTGATTCCGGGGCTAGGTGAAAAGCGCCGCCGTGACTTGCTCAATCACTTTGGCGGCATGCAGCAATTGCTCGGTGCCTCGCAGCAAGAATTGGCAGGCGTGCAAGGAATTGGTCCGGTATTAGCGAAAACCGTTTATAAAGTGCTGCATGAGTAGTCGAGGTAATGTTCGTCAAATTTAGGTTTATGTTCATAAACTTTGAACATGAAAAAAGAGGCTGTCCTAGAGTTATTTAGGATAGCCTCTTTTTACGTTTTGTTTAAAATTTTACTATTATTCAGCGCTTTTTATTTTATAAGTCACAAATCTAAAATCTAACGCGCTTTTTTCATCATGCATTTGCTCAGATTCTTCCGCAACTTCAAACTCACTTGGCAGCTCAGGATAAAAGGCATCGCCATCAACGATTTCAGTATCGACGTGAGTCAGTTCGATACGGTCGGTGTACAGCAATGCATCGCTAAACACGCGCTCGCCACCAATTACCCAAATCGTATCAAGATGCGCACCATGCGCAAGGCTTGCTGCTTGGGTTAAGGCATCGTCTAAATTATGCATTACATAAGCTTTATCACTGCCGACTAAGCCTTTTTGCTCAGCATAATCTATCTGGCTACTAATAATAAAGCTCACACGTTTAGGTAACGGCTTGCTGCCCATTGACTCAAACGTCTTGCGACCCATAATGACGATACCTTGTATCGCACCGTCATTTGGTTTGGTCGTCATGCTTTTAAAATGCTGTAAATCGGCTGAGATATGCCACGGTAGCTCATTGTCTTTACCAATACAGCGATTGCTACTGATAGCCGCTATTTGGGCAACTTCGGTGTTGGCATAACTCATAAATTATCCTTTGCTAATGTTTAAATATATTTAAATACAATTGAACAAACAGGCGCTATACCGCAACTTGCGCCTTAATCGCTGGATGAGACTCATACCCATCAACGCTGATATCCTCATAATTAAAAGCAAAAATATCTTTTACATTAGGGTTAAGTGCTAATGTCGGCAGCGTATAAAGCGAGCGGGTCAGCTGCAGCTCCACTTGCTCACGGTGGTTTTGATAAATATGGCAATCGCCACCGGTCCAAATAAATTCACCAACTTCTAGATTACAAACTTGTGCGACCATATGGGTGAGCAAGGCATAGCTGGCAATATTAAATGGCACACCTAGGAATAAATCTGCTGAGCGCTGATAGAGTTGGCAGGAGAGTTTATTATCCGCAACAAAAAACTGGAATAACGTATGACAAGGTGGCAGCGCAACTTGATCTGCTTCACCCGGATTCCAGCCAGAGACAATCAAGCGCCGCGAGTTAGGATTAGTCTTTATTTGTTCAACCACTTGTGCGATTTGATCGACACCGTCAGAGTTATACTGCCCATCTGCAGTTGTGGTCGCGCCATAATTACGCCATTGGTGACCATAAATAGGACCTAAATCGCCTGCAGGTCGATTAAAACGCGCAGTTTGCTCTGTAGTTGCCCATTCATTCCAAATGCGTACACCGTTTTGTTGCAAATAATCAACGTGGGTACTGCCACTTAAAAACCATAGGAGCTCATAAGTGATAGACTTAAGATGAACTTTTTTGGTGGTTAACAATGGAAAGCCATCGGCTAAATTAAAACGTAACTGCGCGCCAAAATGGCTCAGCGTACCAGTACCAGTACGATCACCTTTTTCCGTGCCTTCGTTAAAGACAAGGCGTAGCAGGTCTAAATAGGCTTGCTCGTTTTTACTGATAGAGCTGTTCATGGTCATAAAATTACTCTTCTGCGCTATTAAAACGCATCTTTAATATAGTTCTTAACGTGGTGCATGAAGAAGATAAAGCTTAATAAGCGGCTTGCTTACCCCAATCATAAATACCGCGCTTATAAGCATAAATTAGCATAATCAAACCAGCGATAATCATCGGTGCGCTCAATAGCTGTCCTTTAGTCATCCAACCTAATAAAATAAATCCTTGGTCAACATCAGGCTGGCGGAAGAATTCGATGATAAATCGGCTGATACCATAACCTAGTAAGAACACAGCAGAAGCAGCCATACGTGGACGCGGCTTTGATGAATACCACCATAAGAAGATAAATAGCAGCAGACCTTCGGCAAAGGCTTCGTATAGCTGCGATGGGTGACGCGGCAGCACATACTGACCATTGACCTCAATCATCAACTCTTGCAATTGTGGATTGCTCTGTAATTGCTCCATATCAAAGGCAGCGGCTTGCGGAAAGTAGGTCAGCCAGTTATAGCCACCGTCTGAGACGCGTCCCCATAGTTCACCATTAATATAGTTGCCGATGCGACCAAATAATAAGCCGGTTGGTACACAAGGCACGATAAAATCGAATACTTGAAAGGCAGTTTTCTTATATTTACGAGCAAAAAACCACATACCTACCATAACGCCGAGAAAACCGCCGTGGAAAGACATACCGCCTTCCCAAACTTTTAATAGATAGGCAGGGTTTTGTAATAGCTCGCCAAACTGATAAAACAGCACATAACCGATACGACCGCCTAAAATGACACCAAGCGCACCATAAAAGACCAAATCAGACACCATATCGGTGGTCCAATTGTCACGTTTGCTGCTGCGATACCATGCCAGACCAAAAGCTGCGGCAAATGCGAGCAAATACATCAAGCCATACCAGTGTACTTCTACTGGACCCAAGGACAGCGCTACAGGATTATACTGAGGATGAATTATCATAAGGGCATCATCATTATTGGTAATTAAATGCTGTCTATAATAGCAAAATTCATCCCTTGCGAACACTATGATAAATGTATGGTTTATTGAATGAATAGCAAAGCGCTAAAAAAACCGATAAGATGAAAAAAAGCGCATCAACTTCTAAGGAATTATCATGTCTGCTACCGTATCATCACGATCATTTTTGCACGATAAACGGTTAACTACCGTAGTTGATGTGCAATCGCCAAACCTTAAGCGAAACAGATTATCTTTATTGTGTATAGTCGCATCAGGCTTCAGTTTTTTCGTGCCAGTGACGGCGCAAGCAGCAACCAGTAGTATCGAACAAATTACCATTTATCAAGGCTTAGCCAGTGTCACTCGTGCATTACCCATCAGTGGCACAGGTGAGCAGACACTGGTTTTTTCCTGTCTTTCGCCTGCGATTGAACCCGAAAGTATTAGTGTACAAGCACTGGGCAATGTCAATATCGGTGAAGTTAGTATTCAAACCTTGAGTGGCGAGCAAGCAGCGCAGTGCCAGTATCAAGGAGCAGCTAATGTACAGACTCAGCAGAATAATCTAGCGGATATCAGTGCCGAATTGGAAGCGGCACGCCTGACCAAAGCCTATTTGCAAAACCTAACCAAAGTCACGCAAATAAACACCACTGGCACCCTTGCCAATAATGCACGCGACTTAGAAACGCAAGCCGCCAGTATTAACAAAAAAATAGTAGAGCTACAAAAACGAGAAGCTCGTGCTAAAGACGACTTAAATCAGCTGGTCGCTGGCAGTACTTCTTCAGTACAGAGTAATGTCACCCAAGTCAGTGTACGTACCGCTAGCCGTTCTGCTAGTAGTGTTAAATTACATTATCAAGTACGCGGTGCCAGCTGGGAGCCGACTTATCAAGCGCGTTTAAATACCGATAATAAACAACTCAATATCACCGCCTCTGCCATCATCGCCCAACAAACGGGAGAGAATTGGAACAATGTGCCAGTTATCTTAAGTACCGTTAATCCCAATCAAACGACGACCAGCCAGCTACCAAGAGTTAAACGTTTGTCACTATATGAAGAAGAGCAAGCTAAGTTGAGCCGTTATGCACAACCAATGATGGAAGCTGCTCCAGTGGTTGTTGTTTCTGCCAGCGACAGTTATGGCGGTGCAGGTGGTATGGCGCCGCTACCGAGCTTTACGGTTAGTAGTCAAAATAAAAACGGTATCACTGAATATCGCCTGCCGCAGCGCGTCAGTATTCCAAGTGATGGCAGACGCGTACGCACTATTATTGATGAACAATCCGGCATCAGTAAGCTTTGGCTACGGAGTACACCAAGCATCGAAGCTGCCGCTTACTGGTATGCGTCTGCACCGTTTTTGACGCCAGCTTGGGCAGATGGTTCATTGCAACTGTATCGCGACGATAACTATGTTGGTCAGTCGCGCTATGATTATCAGAGTTTAAAAGAGCAGGGGATTGGTTTTGGTGTTGATCCGAGCTTGCTTGTGAAACCACTGACTGATGAAGACAAAAAAGGCGACAAAGGCGTATTTAATCGTCAACAAACCAAGACCATCACTCAGGCTTATCAATTTACCAATCAGCACAATCGTAGTATGCGCATGCAAGTGTTAGGCGCAGAACCCTTGAGTAGCGATGACAGCATTAAAGTAACCGCGACGCATACACCAGCGATTAGCAAAAAAGATTGGAATGATAACAAAGGAATGGTAGCGTGGGAGTTCGATTTACCGAGTCAACAATCTCAAGTCGTGCAGTCGATCTATCAAATTAGCTATCCTGCGGATAAAAAATTAAGCACGAATTAATGTTAAATCAGAACCATATAATCGATTCAATTTAAAAAATACAATCCTGATGGGAATGCTGCTGGGATAAATTTTATGAAGCCTCTGGAGTGCGAAGCGCACAGCAAGCGAGGAAAATTTATCCCAGCATAACCCTATTTTGAACGACTCTATTTTATATTGAAATGACTATATAACAATCATATAAAAGGAATTCTATGTGTATTGTCGCCATTGCTTGGCAGTTATTTGATGAGCTGCCTTTGGTTTTATTATCTAATCGCGATGAGTTTCTACAGCGTCCGACAGAGCCACTACATCAATGGGAAGATAAGCCTATTTTTGCAGGGCGTGATGCGCAAAGTGGCGGTACGTGGTTAGGAATTCACCAAGAGCAGCATGCTGAATTTTATAAGCAAAATGGTCGCTGGGCGGCAGTATTGAACTTTCGCGATGGTGTGCAGGCAAGTAATGATGAGCGCTCACGTGGTGAATTGGTCGCTGATTTTTTGACCAGTTGCTTAAGCACGATGGAATTTGCACGGAAAATCAGTCTGCAAGAATATGCTGGGTTTAATCTGATTATCGGCGATAGCAAACAAGCGGTTGTCGTTAATAACCGTGGTCATGCACCAACACCTTTATATGCAGGCTTGCACGTATTCTCTAATGGTCAGCCAGAAGAGGGTTGGTTTAAGACAGAGCGTTTGCGTGGCAGGTTACGTCAAGAAATATTGCCATTAATTAGCGAAAATAGTGATTTTGAATACTGGCAAGACGCTGCTTTTAAGGTATTGTCCGATAATACTCAAGCACCAGAAGAAGAGTTACCAAATACTGGTATCGATATCAAAATAGAGCAAGCGCTGTCTTCGATTTATATTGAAGGTGCCAATCTTACTGGCATTGCTAGTAAGGAGGCTGCCAATAACGCCGTGCCAAGCTATGGTACAAGGACACAAAGTATTTTAACGTTACGGCGAAATACTATTAAAGATTCAGGCATTCAAGCTGAAATCGTCAGCCGTGAATGCTCTCATTAGCTTTTTATAAAAATCCAGTGATAAAAAAATACCGTTAGTGATATGAAATATCACTAACGGTATTCATTATTGTGCTAATTGCATGAAAAATTGGTGAGTTTATTCCACCAACAAATGGTTGTTTTGTTCCGGAATAATAAGCCCTTGTTGAAGCGGTAGCTCGGGCACCAATTCTTGTAAGGCGCGACGATATACGCTGCGTTTAAAGTGAATCACTTGTCCAAGTGGATACCAGTAGCTGACCCATTGCCAGTTATCAAACTCTGGTTTTCCCTCATCAAAGCGGATGTGTTGGGTATTTGGCTCATCTAAGCGTAGCAAAAACCATTTCTGTTTTTGCCCAATACATAAAGGGTACTGCCCATGACGCACATAACGTTTTGGTAAGCGATAGCGCAACCAATCTTGCGTAACCGCTAGCAAATCGACATGACGCGGATGTAGACCGACCTCTTCCCAGAGCTCGCGATACATCGCATCCATCGGCGTCTCCCCACGGTCGATACCGCCTTGAGGGAACTGCCAAGCGTTGTGACCAATACGTTTTGCCCACAGAACTTGCCCTTGTGTATTTGCCAAGATGATGCCGACATTGGCGCGAAAGCCGTCTGCATCTATCATGACGTAACCTTTTAAAATGTTTAAAAATAGCTTATTTCAACAAGGCACAGTGACAGCAATCATAATTATTATAGGGTGATTGCTATCGATACTTTGGCAAAATAAGATTCATTACCATCATTAAACCAAGAAAAGAGCAAAATGTGTAACAGTATTTTGCTATAAAATGTTTCACAGCTTTAATGATTTAAAATCAAGAGGTTATATAAAGATATTTAAGCAGACTTTTGTGTATTTTTTAGCTAAGGTATTTTGCTGTCAAAGTTTTTGCTTTAGTGTCTTATCGTTATAAGTGCTTACTTAATAATATAAGTAATAATACGAGTTTTTGATTCATTAATGCGGGTTTTAGCTTATGCTACACTAGTCATATTTTGCTTATCTTAATCAACGATAAAGTATTAAATCGATAAAGTTATTCTTATATATTGAACCAATAATATCGAACAAATAAGAACCTATTATTAAATAAAACTAGGAATATTAAAAATGTCAGAATCTAAAGCAAGCGTTACATGGCAAGAGAACAAAGCCTTTATGGGTATATCGCCATCAGGGCATAATGTACAAATCGATGCTGATAAAGAAAAAGGCGCCAGTCCAATGGAGCTGATTCTACTAGGGCTTGGAGGTTGTGCTAGCTATGATGTGGTGGCGATTTTGCAGAAATCGCGTCAAAATGTGACTGACGTACGTTGTGAGCTGACTGCTCAACGTGCTGAAACCGTACCGGCTGTCTATACTGATATTCATATGCATTTTGTCGTGACCGGTCAAGATGTCAAAGAAAGCCAAGTAGAAAAAGCCATAAAATTATCCGCAGAAAAATACTGCTCAGCCAGTCGTATGTTAGTACAAGGCGGGGTCAATGTGACGCATGACTTTGAAGTTATCGCAGGATAAAGGCGAATATATTGATGAATTTATTCTTAGGGTTGGTCTCTGATACTGCATCGTCAGCCATTTGGGCGATGGTCGTAGCAAGTCTGTTGCCATTAACAATGGCATTGACTGCAAAAATGCTCGGCGGCTTTAATTTGGCTGACAATGCCCATCCACGTAATTTTTTACAAGGTACGACGGGCGCTGCTGCACGTGCTAATGCCGCGCAGCAGAATAGCTATGAGACTTTACCGGTATTCTTAGCTGCAGTCTTAGCAGCGATGCTGTTTTTTGTGCCACAGCTGATTGTAAATACATTGGCTTGGCTATACGTACTGATTCGTATCAGTTTTTGCGTGGCTTACATCACTAATTTGGAGATGTTCCGCTCCATACTTTGGGCGTTATCGATTGCCTGTTGTTTGATGTTATTCTATTTAGCGATTAGAGTGAGTGTTTAATCTTATTCGTTAGACAAATTGCCTTTAAGATAAAAGCAGCTATTATTGGCGCACACTGGCTTGCAGTGCACTAATGATAGCTGCTTTATTTTTCTCTCTTTTAATACTGTCCCATAATATCTTCGCCTCGCTATAGCCTTTGGTGAGCATCGCTAACCATTGTTTATAACGACCGACCAATACAATATCGCTTTTTGCTGTGCCTTGCAGAAATTTAATCTGATGCGCAATCAGGTCTTGCCATAATAATGTTGTTTCATTGTTTAAAGTCTGACTATGTTCTCTATCAACCTGTGCAATTAAGTCGGGACGGGTAACTGCACCGCGACCCAACATCAAATGCTCTGTACCCGATTGCGTCATACAATTTTGTGCGTGCTCTGCATTCCATATTTCGCCATTGGCAATGACGGGAATATCAAGCGCATTAAAGCCTTGAATCTTGTCCCAATAGGCTGGCGGCTTATATCCTTGGGTTTTAGTTCGTGCATGAATGGTCAGCCAATCAGCACCACTGTCGTTAATCGCAGCTTTGATATCATCCATGCGACTGGTATCGGTATAGCCTAAACGAATTTTGGCTGAGACTGGAATGTCGGCAGGTACCGCTTGACGCACCGCGCTGATAATCTGATACATGGTTTCGGGTTCATCCAGTAATACCGAACCACCACGGTGGCTATTGACCGTTTTAGCAGGACAACCAAAGTTAATATCAATCGCTGGCGCACCAAGCTCGGCAGCATAAGCGGCATTTTCTGCCATGAGTTGCGCTTCACTACCGAGTAGCTGGATATGAATCGGTGTGCCACAGGCAGTTTTAGCATCATGACGCAATTCTGGAACGTACTTATAAAATACATGCGCTGGCAATACGTGCTGAGTCACACGGATAAATTCGCTAACCGACCAATCATAAGGGCGACCCAAGTCCGATGCAATTTGCGTGAGAATTTGTCGCATTAACGGGTCAGTCAAACCTTCCATTGGTGCAAGGAGTCGGACAGGATTGGCAAATAGATTTTGTATTGTTTTTTGACGTATTTGAAGTTGCTGACTATTATTCATGCTTGTTGTTCACTGCTAAAAGGGTGCTATTAAAATGTTGCCATAAAGAAAGATAGGCTAGAGGTTTAGAGTGGCAAATACAGAGAGTGACTAACTGAGGAAAATTAAGTATTACCAAAAATAACTTTCTTACCTGTCTGCAATCCTGATATTAGATCTTTAATATTATGAATATCTAAATTGCTCTGGGCACGCGTGCAAGCGACGTATAGTAAACGCAACTCTTCTGGACTTATCTTGACGGCATTGGTCGTCACATCATAATAGAAGTCATCATCGAGCTGTACTTTTCCCCATTCAAGCCCTTTCGCCTTATGGGCAGTGGAGATAACATAGTCAGCATTTTCGATACTGGTAAGACTATTGACAGCTTGGCTTAATACATTGGTGCCATGATCATCGACCAATTTCACCAATGTTTTTAGATCACTGCCTTCATTGGTTTCAGAGTACTCTTGTACATCGCCCCAATTATAAAAATACGCCAGTTCGGGCACGCCATAAGCAGACTTGCCATTTTTTAAGTTTTCGGCGGCCTGACAAAATTTAAGCATACGATCGGTATCAGCTTGTAGCGCCACGCGGTGACCGAGCTTGAGTCCAGTCAATAGTTGCGACATTGCTGCCGCATTGGTACGGCAAAGGATGGCATCTTTTTTACTATGTACCATACCCTTATCAGTAGAAGATTGCTTATTAGGATTGCCTTTCAACGGGACATCTTCTTGCAATGCTTTAAGCAAAGTATTGGCAATCTCAGCAATCGGTTCGCCAAAACGAAACGACTGGGTCAATAAGGTTTGTGGTAAGGGTAGTTTTTTCATCGCATTGACTGCGCCGCGCCATTCATAAATCTGCTGATGAGCGTCACCCACATAAATTACTTGCCGTGGCTGCTGGGTTAAAATTCCCATCATCAATGGATCGGCATCTTGGGCTTCATCAAACAATATAAAATCAGCGGGAATACTGGGTTTAGACAGTGCCCATAATTTAAGATAAATATCATGCCCGATACCAGCTGGATGGCGCGCATCAATCGACTGTAGCCAGCGTTGCTCAACGGCAGGGTAGAGCATTTCACGCAACTGTTCGGCATCTGACTCATCGAGCCAGCTTGGAAATTCGATATGCCTTGGTGCAGGATAACTGGCATGGGTGCTACAAAAATTGCTGACAGCGTCACTGACAAACCGAGATAGTCTAGCTGGTGTGAGGGTAATGTATTTATTAATGCCATCCATTTGCCGACGTACTTGGACGGGCTGCAAACCCAAATCATCACCCAGACGTTTGGGTGAAAAACGCGGCAACGACAGCTTAGCTGTGATATCACGGGCGACATGACGATAAGCAAGCGAATGAAAAGTGCGACATTCCACATGGGGTGGAAACTTTGAGCGAGCATCATTGGCAATCGTTTTGTTAAAAGCTAAATATAAGCCACGTCCACGCAAACGCTCACCAATCAGTTTTAAGGTCGTCGTTTTACCAGCACCCGCATAAGCCACCACTTTAAATGACTTGTGATCCATCGCCATGTTGAGCGCGCTCAGTTGCTCATCAGTGGGATCGCTCATATAAGCTGGCATAGATGCGGACATAAAAAATTACCTAAAAGAGTAAAACGGATCAAAAATGACGGGGGTAAAAAAAGCCACTGCATAGACAATGGCTGGCTCGTCATATGAAATTGCAAAATACTTGCAAGTGCACATGACAATAATAAAAAAACTGATAGAAAATAAAGGTGGAAATAAGCAGGTTATATTAACAGATTAGCACGTTGGCTGTTTTTGGAATAAGTGTCTGACAAGTGATGTTATTCTTTATTTAACCCTGTATCGCTTGCTAAGGTAGGACTGTGTTCTTCTTTAATTAATATTTTCGCTAAAAATAATCCTAGCTCAAATAGTAGCCACATCGGAATGGCAAGCATCAACATCGACACCCCATCAGGCGGTGTAACGACCGCAGCAACGGCAAAACAGCCGACAATAATATAACGACGTTTATCTTCTAAGCTCTGAATGGAGACGACGCCAGTCAATATCAATAGCAAGGTGACGACTGGAATCTCAAAGGTTAAACCAAAGACCATAAAGAGTTTGAGTGCAAAACTTAAATAACTGTCGATGTCGGTCATCGGCAAGACGTTCTGCGGCGCGAACATAATAAAGAATTTTAGAACCCCTTTAAGGACAATAAAATAAGAGAAAGCCACACCCGCATAAAATAAAAATATAGAGGACATTAAAACGGGAATGGCGATTTTTTTCTCTTTTTTATATAAACCGGGTGCGACAAACGACCAGATTTGATACAAAATGTAGGGCATTGCAAAGAATGCAGCGACAAAAACAGTCAGGCGTATCGGTGCCATAAAGTTGGAAGTGATATCCGTCGCGATCATCGTTGAGTTGGCAGGCAACTGGGCAACCAATGGGTCGGACAAAAAATCATAGAGCTCGCGGGAAAATCCGACCAAGGCTAAGAATATTACCAGTACGGCAACACATATCTTAATCAAATGACGACGCAGCTCAATCAAATGCTCGGTAATCGGCATATCGCCAAGTGAGCTTAGGATATCGCCAGAGTCGTCAGTATTGCTGTCGACATTACCATTAATGGTAGCTGTTGAGGTCTCGATATCTGAATCCGCGACTTTTTCTTGACGGCTTTTTTTACGTTTAAATAAGCCCACTAATTACTCTCCTGCTTATTAACAGAAGTCTGTTTGGGTAAAGGACTGTCTAGATGGCTGTTGAGTAAGATATCGGCTTTATAGTTTGGTAAGTAAGGCGGTTGCGGCAAACGACGCGCTTTATCATAAGCACCAAGACGAAACCACATGTTTTCCCACGGTCTAGTTGTGATGGTTTGAATCACTGGATTGGCGTTATCATTAAAGTCAGTTTTTAGACTGTCGTTATCACCTTGTGCCGATGGCTGCTCAGAGCTTTCTGGTTTCTCAGCCTGTCTATTACTATCGTAGGCGTAGTCAAAGGATTTTGGACTCACTGGTCGATTATCACCATTCTCACTACTGGCTTGGCTACTTTGCCTAGGCGTATTGCCATCGACTGGATCACGCGATGCTTTTAAATGCTGGTTTTTCGAGGATTCAAACTCTTGCATACTGCCGCGCATTTCTGCCATTTCACGGCGCATTTCTGCTTCAGTCTGGCGAATTTTGGCCAGCTCTTTTTGCATTTGCTGGCGCGTTTCAGCTAAGTCAAGCTCCGCTTCGATTTCAGATTGCAAAGTAGAAACCGTGCGGCGAATTTTGGCATACCATTGCCCAGCGGTACGCGCCGCTTGGGGCAGCTTTTCTGGCCCCAAGACGATTAAGGCAATGACGCCAAAAAGCAATAATTCAGAAAACCCAATATCAAACATAATGTTTCGATGTCACTGTCTAGATGCTATACATTATGCGTGTCATCAACCTTAGTGGTTGTTGGGCGCTCTTCAGTGTGTGCGTTGCCATCATGGTCGAGCACCACTTGCTTTTTGGCATGTTCAGTATTTTCATCTTTGACGGCTTCTTTAAAACCTTTGACCGCACCGCCCAAATCTTTACCAGCATTTCTCAGTTTGGAGGTGCCAAATACGACAACCACCACCACCAATAAAATCAGCCAATGCGTAATGGAAAAACTGCCCATAATGCTATCCTTATGTCTTAGTTTTCAGTCTTTATAGGAATACGTTGAGTGTATAGAGTATTGTGATCGTACACAAAAGCTATCGACCGCTTATGCGAAGTAACACGTCACTATATTATAACCTGCTGTTATGACAAAAAGGTGAAAGCAACAATAATCAAACAGGGTAATGGCTAATCTTATAAAACGCTATCGAGCGGCTTTTTCATCAATACCTGAGAGACCAAAGCGTCGACCTAGCTCATTTAATACTGCCTCTGACTCGATGTCGAACCAAGCCAAACCTACTAAGGTATGGAACCAAACATCAGCGACTTCATAGATCAGCTCATGACGCGCTTCGTCATATTGGGCTTTATCCGTATTTTCATTGCAATTAGCAAAGTCTTTAGCAGCGATAATGCTCTCTATACTTTCTTCGCCCACTTTTTCTAATATTTTATTAAGACCTTTGGCGTATAAGCTTGCTACATATGAGCTATCGGCATCCGCTTGTTTGCGCTCAGCCAATACACCGTCAAGCTGTTGCAAAATGGAGAGAGTGATGGGGCTGTGGTCATTCTGATTGGTATCAGAATCGACTATATTATGAGATGGTGCTTCGTTAATATCAGGCGTGGCTTGTGTTGCTGTATTTGAATGATAAATATCAGCAGGATCCTTCAATACTTTATCAACCGTTTGCCACTCAGGCGTTTGCCCTGATAAATCCAAACGCTGATAAAAACAAGATTCGCGGCCAGTATGACAAGCAATACCACCGGATTGAGTGACGCTAAGGACAATCACATCGGCGTCGCAATCTAGACGAATATCATGTATGCGTTGGGTATGTCCAGAGGATTCGCCCTTATGCCATAACTTGCCACGCGAACGCGAAAAATAAACCGCTGTCTGCGTTTGTGCGGTTAATTGTAGGGATTCGGCATTCATCCACGCCATCATCAAAATACGCCCAGACTTATGATCTTGAGCAATTGCAGGAATCAAACCATCATCATTAAATTTTATGGCAGCCAGCCAAGCAGGTGAAGTCATAATCTTGTTGCCATCTTATAGGTAGAAAATAATAAAAAGTCGCTAAGTATTCGCTCAATAATAGTTATTCAGCCTATCTGTCATTTATGCGAGCGCTTTATCAACACGCAGTCTCTACTTAAACACAGCTTAAGCTGACATTCAATATGTTAAATCAGTAAATACAGCACAATTATACTCGAGCTGAATTTTGATACAGCAAGAATTGCAAATTAACAGTGTTTTTAATTCGCCTAGTTTGTTTTCATCTAGCTATCGCTTGTGGCTGCTCAGTTTTTGCTTCTAAGCGTGTGCTTTAAGTGGCTAATAACCAAGTTTTGGAAGACGAAAATAAGCAGCAAGGTATTTGTGATTAGAAAGAACAACATACGCTAAACAGCGTTAAAACTTTCCTTGGCAAAACAGCGCACGATCTGTTAAAATGTCGCCTCCCACCTCGAGGCAAATAGAGGTTTGGTGCCTGTTTTTACAGCCACTAATCATTATTGACTATTTGACGACCAGGTTCTAAAACAGAAAAAGAGGCAAATCATCATGAAAAATAAGATGAAAACCAGAAGCGGTGCAGCTAAACGCTTCAAAAAAACAGCGAACGGCTTTAAGCGTAAGCAAGCATTCAAAAGCCATATTTTGACCAAGAAATCACCTAAGCGTATTCGCCAGTTGCGTGGTCTTAAGTTGGTGCACAAGTCTGACGAAGCAGCAGTTCGTCGTATGTGCCCATACATTTAATAGGCTATCGTCATTTATCTTTAATTAAGCGCTGTTTAATGAATAGCGACTGAATTAAAAGTATATGACTTTGCAATTTGATAACGATGTCTATTATCTGATGACATCGTGATTCGTTTAATAATGATTAAAAATATCTTGGAGTAATTTATGGCCCGTGTAAAACGTGGTGTACAGGCGAATCGTCGTCACAAAAAAATCTTAAAGCGTGCAAAAGGCTACTACGGTGCCCGTTCACGTGTTTACCGCGTAGCGGTACAGGCAGTGACCAAAGCTGGTCAATATGCTTATCGTGACCGTCGCAACAAAAAACGTACTTTCCGTCGTCTTTGGATTGCACGTATCAATGCTGGTGCACGCTTAAACGGCTTAAGCTATAGCCGCTTTATCAATGGCATGAAAAAAGCTAACATTGCAATCGATCGTCGCGTACTTGCTGACATCGCTATGCATGATGCAGCGACTTTCACAGCGTTGGTCGAAAAAGCTAAAGCGGAACTAGCATAAATATTAACCTTCCTTTAGGTAGGCTGCTTTTTAAATCATTATTGATAAGTAGTTATCTACATGGATAGGAATAATATTGATTAATAGGTTGATATTAATAAAAGCTACCGCTGGTCGGTGGCTTTTTTTATATCACATTGTCTGACTGCCCACTTTTAGTACCAGAATCACATACGCTGTTATAGGATAGCGTTTATCATCGTCTAAATATTCAAGCCATTCATATCATTGAAATTATCGTCACATGAATGGGTAAATGATTTGCAATATTTGGTCAAATCCCTACAATTACCTATCACTATTATTAATAGTCCGTTTAAATCAGGAAGAATGCGTCTTATGACTACCCCTGCTGCTACCACCGATTTGTCGGCGCTACCGACCTTGTCCACAGAGCTAAGCGAGCTTAATGAAGCTCAGCTAAATGAGTTGGCCAGTGCCGCTGAAGCCTTGATTCTACAAGTAACCGATGTGCGTGCGTTGCAAGATTTGCGGGTGCAATTGACCGGTAAAAAGAGTCCCTTAACTGGCTGGTCAAAGCAGATGGGTAAACTCAGCAGCGACGATAAAAAAACCTACGGCGGCTGGTTGCATCAAGTCCGTAGCCGTATTCAAGATGCGTTGACAGAGCAGCAGCAGCAGCTAGAAGTGGCTGCACTAAATGCCAAGCTTGCAAGCGAGAGCATTGATATCACCTTGCCTGCTCGCGGTGTTCAAAAAGGTCATTTGCATCCCGTGACCATGATTACCCAACGTATGCAGCAGTATTTTATACAAGCGGGTTTCAACGTTGCTACTGGTCCTGAAGTTGAGAGCGATTACTATAACTTTGAAGCGCTCAACATTCCGTCGCATCATCCAGCACGCGCGATGCACGATACCTTCTATTTTGATGCGCATTATTTACTGCGTACGCATACCAGCCCCGTTCAAATTCGAACCATGGAAAAGAATGAACCGCCGATTCGTATTATTTGTCCCGGTCGCGTCTATCGTAATGACTCGGACCAAACCCATTCGCCGATGTTCCATCAGCTAGAAGGTTTAATGGTTACCGAGTCGAGCACTTTTGCTGAGCTAAAAGGCTTGATTAGTGAGTTCTTGGAAGCGTTTTTTGCCAAAGAGCTAACCGTACGTTTCCGCCCGTCATTTTTCCCATTTACCGAGCCGTCAGCTGAAGTTGATATCCTCGATGATAATGGTAAATGGCTTGAGGTCATGGGCTGCGGTATGGTACATCCACAAGTGCTGACCAACTGCGGTATTGATGCCGAAAAGTATACTGGCTTTGCATTTGGGATGGGTATTGAGCGCTTTGCGATGTTATATTACGGCATCGATGATTTGCGCCTGTTTTTCCAAAACGACGTACGCTTCTTAAAGCAGTTTGGCTAGAGTGCTCTTTGTTTATATAAAAAGTGCTCCTTGTTAATATAACAAGTTAATGTGCCAACCTTTACTTCAAAATATTTATTATAAAATTCTGATCCGAGATACTTATGAAAATTAGCGAACAGTGGCTACGTCAATGGGTAAACCCCAATAATAGCAGTGAGCAATTGGCTGAACAACTCACGATGGCAGGGCTAGAGATTGATGATCGCTTTGCAGTCGCTCGTGCCTTTAGTGGTGTGGTCGTTGGTGAAGTTATCAGCGTCGAGCAGCATCCAGACGCTGATAAGCTACGCGTCACACAGGTCAATATTGGTGCAGCTGAGCGGTTACAAATCGTTTGTGGCGCGCCCAATGTGACTGTCGGTATGAAAGTGCCTGTTGCGACTGTTGGTGCCGTTTTGCCAAGTGATGACAAAAAAGGCTTCACAATTAAAAATGGCAATCTACGTGGTATCGATTCTAACGGTATGCTCTGCGGCGCTTCTGAAATTGATTTAGTCGATGACATTGATGGTTTGCTCGAATTGCCAGCTGATGCGCCAATCGGTATTGATATCCGTGAATATCTAGGCTTAGACAATCAAATATTGGATATTTCTATCACGCCAAACCGTGGTGATTGTTTTAGCGTACGTGGTATTGCGCGCGAGATATCAGTGATTAACGATTTGCCGTTACAAATGCCAAATATCCCTGATAATATCGATTTCACTCAAAACGAAGTGATGCCAGCTGTAACAGTCAGTGCTGTAGAAGCTTGTCCACGCTACCTTTTACAGTCGATAAGCAATATCGATCGTAGTATCGATACGCCAAAGTGGATGCAAGATGCGCTGGTTCAGTCAGGACTACGCTCGCACAACTTTTTGGTTGATGTGACCAACTATGTATTAATGGAATTGGGTCAGCCGCTACATGCTTTTGATGCCGATACTATCGAGGGCGATATCGTTGTGCGTTTGGCACAGCCTGAAGAAACCATTACTTTATTGAATGAGCAAACCATTACCTTAACCGGTGATGAATTGGTCATTGCTGATGATAAAGGCGCACTTGCACTTGCTGGAATCATGGGCGGTCAACGCAGTAGTGTGACTGATAGTACCACCAATATTGTGTTAGAGAGTGCCTTCTTTAATCCATTGGCTATCGCTGCACGTGCACGCCGTTTTGGTCTGCATACTGATGCCTCACAACGCTTTGAGCGTGGGGTAGACTTTGAATTGCCAGCGCTTGCTTTAGCGCGTGCTGTTGATTTGATTACCAGTGTCACGAATTCTCAAGCCGGGCAAATAATCACAGTCGAAAGTAGCAAGCACATACCGGCACGTGCGCCCATTACCTTGCCAATTGCTAAAGTCCGTGATGTTATCGGTATTGAGATTGAGCCAGCAGTCATGGTGCGTATCCTAACCCAATTAGGCTTTGAGGTAGAGCAGCAAGCAGATAGCCTGATTTGCATGCCGCCATCATATCGCTTTGATATGAGCATTAAGGAAGATTTGATCGAAGAGATTGCTCGTATCTATGGCTATGACAATATCCCAAGCATCTTGCCGCACCTGCAAGTCAGCATGGATTATGACGATACCGCAGACTTGACGCATGAGATAAAGCTGGCACTGGTCGATAATGGCTATATGGAAGCGATCAGCTTTAGCTTTAGTGACGCAAAAATAGAAGCCTTGCTCGATGATAAAGCCCTAGGAGAAGTACTGGCACTGGCCAATCCTATCTCTAGTGACTTAGCCGTGATGCGCCGTACTTTGCTATCAAGCTTATTGCCTTGTGTACAATATAACTTAAATCGTCAGCAGCCGCGCGTGCGTTTCTTTGAAACTGGGCTTAGCTTTGTTGGTCAAAGTATTAGCGAGTTAGTACAAACGCCAAGTATTGCGTTAGTAGCAGTTGGCGATGTCTGGGACGAGCAAGCGTATCAAAACCGTGCGTTAGACTTTTATGATCTTAAGCATGATATTGAGCAGTTATTACCTGCACAAATGGATAGTGCGCGTATTCGCTATGAGCGTAGTGAGCTAGCTTTCTTGCATCCGGGTCAAAGTGCTAAGCTCTATATCGATGATCAGTATGTCGGTTGGTTGGGGCAATTGCATCCTAATACCGCTAAACAGTTGGATCTGCCAGCTACGTGGGTTGCTCAATTATTACTTGCGCCATTACTAACGCTTGCTCGTGAACAGCATGCCATTACTACTCCAAGTAAGTTCCCGCAAGTACGCCGCGATATTGCCATATTAGTAGACAGCGATATCAGCCTTCAAACCCTACAGTCAACTATACGTAAGGCATCAGGTGCACTGTTGACTGATCTTTGGTTGTTTGATGTATACCAAGGCGAAAAAGTGCCAGCAGGTCAACGCTCATTAGCATTTGCCTTGATATGGCAAGATAAAATGCAAACCTTATCGGATGATGCTGTAAAAACGGCCACTGATAAAGTGGTACAAGCATTAACGGTTGAGCATTCAGCACAGCTACGTGACAGCTAGCCTCTAATCGAAAAAGACAAATACTCTATAGCCTCAATATAAATGAGGCTATGGATTTTTGCTATTTATAAAAATTATTAACTGATAGAAGATTTTATTCATAGAGTAAGTTAAGTAGTTATTAATAAAGGATTTTAATGCAGACTTTATTAAAAAGACGCACAAAAACCTTTATAATAGCTAACACTAATTCTCATACCGCTAAACCATGATATTCGACATCACGACATAGCATAGGAGTCGTACTGTGAGCACCTTAACCAAATCTGACATGATCGAGCATTTGATGAATCATCTAAACCTAACGCGCCAAGAAGGTCGCTGTTTGGTAGAGAATTTTTTTGACGAACTGTCAGAGAGTTTGATTGATGGCAAAGAGGTCAAGCTTTCAGGCTTTGGCAACTTTGAGCTTAAAGACAAAAATAGTCGCCCAGGACGCAACCCTAAGACAGGGGAGCCTGTCGCGGTATCAGCGCGCCGCGTTGTGACCTTTAAAACAGGACAAAAATTCCGTCAACAGGTCGATGAGCGCCTATTTGACCAATAATAGTAGTGAGTAAGACTAAAAGTGATGGTTCGCAGTTGTCTATTAAATCGACTGTTATAGCCATCATTTTTTTATGCGACATTGTCTCAGTTATATAAAACATAAATCGCAGGCATAAAAAAAGAGAGCATAGGCTCTCTTTTTTTAGTACAGTATTTTTATTTATAAAAATAAAAATTACTGAGCTGGTTGCTCAACTACAACTTCGTCAGCTGCGTCTACAGCTGGAGTTTCGCTAGCTACGTCAACGCTAGTAGTAGTACCGTCTACAGGTACTTCAGCATCGATTTCGTCAGTAGCAGTAGCAAGTTGTGCATCAGCGATATCAGCTTCAGCGCCAGCAACAGCAGCTTCTGCTTCAGCAGGAACAGCTTCGCCAGCAGCAGCAGCTTCGTCTAATTGCTCAGAAGCATCAGTTACTTCTTCTTGAGCGTCAGATAAATCTTCAGCAGCGTTTTCTTTGTTGCTATCACAGGCAGTTAAGCCCATAGTTGCAGTCATGATACCAGCTAGAGCAAGTAATTTTAAGTTCATAAGGTTTTCTCCGGGATAATTAAATGAGCAGTAGCAGCAAAAAAGGTTGAACATCCGAGATGTCTCAGATATTCAACTAGTCTTAGTCACAGCTACTCAGCTTTCACGCATTCTATATGATTTCTTTCTGCATAGAAAGAGGTTGTACAATTAAGTTACAATAAAATTGTAAAGAGGGTTTTATTTTACTTATTTTACATAATTATCCATACAAAAAGTCAAATTAATCGACGTATAATCAACGACATCTGCTTATTGCAGATAAATTTCTTATGTCTGGTACTTTGTATCTGTTTGCGCTATTTATGACAGCATAATAAAGAAGATAGCGGATACATAAGTAATGCTAAATGGTAGTCATAATAACTGGCTGTAAATATAAAAAAGCGCTAAGTGTTTTAAAGCAGTTTGTAGTCTGTGGCAGATGAAATTAGCAAAGGTTATCAAAATATGACATCAAAGGATTGAGCTAAAAACTATATAACATGAATCATGATCGATATGAGTGGCATAAGATATCGTATTTTTTGGGAGAAGGATTATGAAATGGCAAGGCAGACGTGGCAGTACTAATGTGCGTACTAGTAGTGGTGGCGGTAAGCTAATGGGCGGCGGTATCGGCGGTATCATTATTGCTGGTATTTTATGGCTAGTGTTTGGGGTAAATCCCATGACCGCATTGCAAACAGGTCAAGAGGTCGCAGGCGGTGGTAATACCTCTACTGAACCAGCTACCAGTGACGATCGGGATACACAGTTTGTCAAAGTTGTCCTAGCGGACACTGAAGAGGTTTGGCATCAAATATTCAATGAGGGTGGTAGTACATATAAAGAGCCGTCACTGATTTTGTTTAATGGGCAAGTCAGTTCTGCTTGTGGTAGTGCCAGCTCAGCGACTGGTCCTTTTTATTGCCCAGGTGATCAAACGGTCTATTTAGATACGTCGTTTTTCGTAGAGATGCGTCAAAAGCTTGGTATATCTGGTGATATCCAAAACTCAGGGGATAGTGACAATCAGAACAAAGCGGGCGATTTTGCCCAAGCCTATGTGATCTCCCATGAAGTAGGTCACCATGTACAGACTTTGCTTGGTATTACTCAGCAAGTAAATGAAGCCAGCCGTCAAGTGACTCGGGCACAAGCAAATAAATTGTCTGTACTACAAGAGCTACAAGCTGATTGCTTTGCTGGTGTTTGGGCGCAGCGCAATCAAGAGCGCGTACAGTTTTTAGAAGCAGGTGATATCGATGAAGCTATCAATGCTGCTGGTCAGATTGGTGATGATCGCTTAGCACGTGCAGGAGGCGGGGCGGTAGTACCTGATAACTTTACTCATGGTACTAGCCAACAGCGTGTAGAGTGGTTTACGCGCGGTCTAGAGAGCGGTAATGTGCAAACTTGTGATACGTTTAGCGGTGCTTTATAGCACTGACTATTATAAAACCAGTTATATTGATTGGTATGATCAATAGTTAATATAGTAATCATTAGACACAAAAAAGCCTGCAATCAATTGCAGGCTTTTTTTGTCAGCTAGTTGGCTAGGTAATATCTTTCATAAAATATATGTGCCAAAAGAGCTGCTTAAAACTGATTATCTAGTTTGATCATAGATATAACCACCAGCGCCGCCAATAGCAGCACCAGCGATTGCACCACGAGCGATATCTTTGCTATCGCCTTTACTTTTGATCAGTGCACCGGCAGCAGCGCCAGCAGTGGCAGCTTTAGCTGTATTACTTAGACCAGTGCTATATCCGTTAGTAGCACAGCCACCCATGATAAGAGCAGAACTAGTTAGAGCCGTCATTGCGATAGTTTTAGCAAGTTTCATAATATCACCTATTAAATCGTCAAGTTTAAAATACTAAGTATACAGTATATATTTCAGTATGTTCTTAACCCTTATAGTAGCCCTTATATATAAATCTGGTCGTAGTAAAAACGCTAAGCTTTGCAAGTAAGCTGTAAATTATGTTGCCTCACTGTGTCATTGGTAGTGCCTTTGCTTAGGGTTATTGTATTTATCCTGATAGTAAGCTAACTGTTTTCGACGCGAATTATTCCTAATGAGAGAGCCAATAGTAATAAAAACAAAAAGACCGCCTTATAGGCAGCCTCTATGAGTAAAACGTAAATTATTTATATAACTTTATTGTCGTAAAAGATTTAAAATCAATTTTGTGACTTACGCTTCATTTGCTCAAAAAATTCATCATTGGTTTTGGCTTCTTTTAAGCGGTCCAATAAGAACTCAGTTGCTTGTACACCATCCATCGGCTGTAGCAATTTACGCAGGATCCAAACTTTACGCAGCTTATCTTCATCAAGCAGACGTTCTTCACGGCGTGTACCCGATTTTTTGATATTAATGGCAGGGAAGACACGCTTTTCTGCCAGATCACGCTCAAGGGTAATCTCTTGGTTACCGGTACCTTTGAATTCTTCAAAGATAACACTGTCCATTTTACTACCAGTATCAATAAGGGCACTGGCGATAATGGTCAAGCTGCCGCCTTCTTCAATATTACGAGCAGCACCAAAGAAGCGTTTTGGGCGCTCTAACGCATTGGCATCCAAACCACCGGTCAATACTTTACCTGATGAAGGAATAACAGTGTTATAGGCGCGGGCAAGACGGGTAATCGAGTCAAGCAGAATGACCACATCTTGCTTATGCTCAACCAAGCGCTTGGCTTTTTCAATGACCATCTCAGCCACTTGTACATGGCGCTGTGGCGGCTCATCGAAAGTTGAGGCAACTACTTCACCGCGTACGGTACGTTCCATCTCGGTGACTTCTTCTGGACGCTCATCAATCAGCAGTACAATGAGGTAGCACTCAGGATTATTACGAGTGATCGATTGTGCTATTGACTGTAGCAGCATCGTTTTACCCGCTTTGGGCGGTGCCACAATAATAGAGCGCTGACCTTTACCAATCGGTGCAATCAGGTCGATAATACGACCGGTCAAATCTTCAGTCGTACCGTTACCTAGCTCAAGTTTTAGCTGCTCAGTTGGAAATAATGGCGTTAAGTTTTCAAAGATAAGCTTATGACGTGAGCGGTCTGGCGTATCAAAGTTGATTTCACCGACTTTTAATAGTGCAAAATAACGCTCAGAGTCTTTTGGTGGACGAATCGTGCCTGCGATACTGTCACCGGTTTTTAGACTAAAACGGCGAATTTGGCTTGGGCTGACATAGATATCATCAGGACCTGCTAAATAAGAGCCTTCAGATGAGCGCAAAAAACCAAAACCGTCAGGGAGCACTTCAAGCACACCATCACCATAGATGGCCTCACCGTTACGGGCATGAGTTTTTAGAATGGCAAAGATAATGTCTTGTTTACGGCTACGTGCCATATTATCAAGACCCATCTCTTTAGCGATGGCCAGTAGCTCAGCGATTGATTTTTTCTTTAATTCAGTAAGATTCATAGATAGGTCGTTAGCAGTTGATAAGATGAGAGATGCCATTATTCACAAATCACGACAGTGATTAAAACAATGTTATTAGGGCGATAGAGGGTATATATACAGAGTTAAAATTTATGTAGTTTTGATTTTATGTGTCAGTTTATGAGCTTGTCGCAAGAGAGGCAGACAAGTTATAAAAGGTGAAGATAAAGAAATCTACATAAGAGTCTGCGTCAAAAACTCAATATCAGTCATTGTGTTTAGTCATTCGGTCAGTAGTGGTATTTAATAATGACGATGGTGTTTTTGTTGATAAACACGAGGAGAATAGCGACAAGATATTTAGGAGAGCCATTAGTGTTCTCTTATCAGCAGACTATACGGGCTTAAAGATAGTATTGTCAATAATTTTTGCCAAAAAAGTAAAGTAATCTAGCTTTTTGCTCATAAAATCAACAAAAAAGCCACTATCTGTATCAGATAATGGCTTTGACGTTTACGATGTTTTCAGCGCGTTTACTAAGAATAACCAAAGCAAGCATGCATTAATTTACAAATGCTTATCTAGCACTTTTGCCAATTCAGCCTTTGGCTGCAAGCCCATGACTGAATCCACTTTTTCGCCACCTTTAAATACGAATAGGGTAGGAATGTTGCGGATACCAAAACGGCTTGCCGCTTGTGGGTTATTATCAACGTCAACTTTAACGATTTTAACTTTACCTTGGTACTCAGTCGCTAAATCTTCTAAAATAGGTGCGATTGCTTTACAAGGACCACACCATGTTGCCCAAAAATCGACTAATACTGGCACATCAGATTGTAAGACGTCTTGGTCAAAGTTGGCATCAGTGGTATTAACAATAAGGTCTGACATAATTTTTCTCTCTTGTTTTATTATATGTATCACCATTTATCGATAAAACAATAAATGTCATACCAAAATGATGACCGGCTAAAGAATGTTAAGAATGGGTAGAGATCTGCCATTATATTAACATGTTTGCCCAAAGTTGACAGACGTAGACTGGTTAAATTGTTTAACAATTACGATTAGCACAATAAATCGACACATAAGGATACAGGGTTGGCTTTTATCTGTTACCTACTGTATTTATTTCTGCCTTTAACTGCTCGTTAAGATTACTTGCATTTTGATTCTATAACGGATTCTGATTTTTATATCCGAACTGATTAATATAAGTCCATTCATATAAGTAGCCCACATTTATGCCCTTTACAGATGAAAAAATCGATGCCCTTAATGCTGAAGAAAAAACCCGTTCGCTTGATTTTTTTCAAACATTTGCAAAAAAAGTTACCGTCTATGAAGATGAAGACATCTGGGTAGTCGATAAGCCAGCAGGACTATTGAGTGTCGACGGTAAGAGCTTGAAAGTAAGCTTGCTAGCTCGCCTTGAACGTGCCAATCCTGCCGTCAAACTGATTCATCGCCTCGATATGGATACCTCTGGGCTGCTTATTTTCGCCAAAAATGCAGCCGCACAAACCAATATTAGTAAGCAGTTCATCGACCGACTACCGCAAAAAAGTTATCAAGCGCGTGTCTTTGGTCAATGGGACAGCGTTGGCGCTACTGGCAAGATATCGGTACCAGTACGTTATGAGCCTGCAACCAAACCGCGTCATATCGTCGACCATGATTGGTCAAAACATGCGCTGACTTTATATGAAGTATTGGCGCATGAAGAATGTGATGGTCAAATAGTAACTCGCCTCCTATTAAAACCAGTCACCGGTCGTAGTCATCAGCTGCGCGTCCATATGGTACATGTCGGACATGTGATGATTGGTGACCCGATTTATGCAGAAGGTATTGCATTGGATATTGCGCCAAGACTAAATCTACATGCGCAGCAACTGCGCCTAAAACATCCAACGCTTGGAGCGTGGATGGACTGGGAAAGTCCAACGCCTTTTTAGTGTTTTTAAAATAAACTAAAATCTAGTATTGTTGCAAATTACTAGATAAAGTTGCTAGGTAAAGCTGCTATAGAAAATTAGTAAGGCATCCTGCGCTCTGATAGGTCAGCCAACTTGCAAAACAAGGATTGTATTATGCTTAATATGACTACTGCCAAGCAGGCGCTTAAGAAGCGCTTTAAAGCTAAACCTTATTCATCAGATGCTCCTACAGATTATGAGGTACTGATTATTGGTGCGGGTATCGCAGGCATCAGCATGGCTTGCCATTTGCAGCAGCAGAGCTCGCAAAAAAGTCATCAAAGTCTTTTTGATAGTAAAAGCGTTAAGCAGAAAAAACGCCTCAAACTTAATAGCCAACGATTTTTAATCGTAGAAAAACGTGAGGATTTGGGCGGTACATGGGATTTGTTTACCTATCCTGGTATTCGTTCTGACTCGGATGCGCTGACTTTTGGCTATAGTTTCCGTCCGTGGCTGGATCATAAGATGCTTGCAAAAGGTGCAGACATTAAAAGCTATATTGCTGATACAGCACGCGAGTTTAAAGTGGTAGAGCATATTCGCTATCAGCATGAAGTACAGCAGTTATCATGGTCAAGCGACAGTCAGCAATGGACGGCGATGATTAAAAATCATGCTACCGGTGAAGTATTGAGCTTAACGGCAAACTTTGTCGTTGGGGCGACCGGTTATTATGACTATGAAACTGGTTATAGACCACATTTTAAAAATGAAGAAAATTTCAAAGGTGAAATAGTCCACCCACAGTATTGGCAAAATACACAATACAACGATAAAAAGGTCGTCGTCATCGGTAGTGGCGCGACGGCGATGACACTGATACCGGCATTGGTTGATGAAAGTAGTAAACAATGTGCCCGTCATGTCACCATGCTGCAACGCTCACCGACGTATGTTGCAAGCGTACCAGGCGATGATCATGCGCTTGACTGGCTATCAGGTAAATTCTCACCTTTATCAACAGCACAGGCGTACACCTTGTTGCGTACGCGCAATGTGATGTTTCAACAAGGTGTTTATCGGGTGGCGATTTATGCGCCAAAGATGATGAAAGCGCTATTAAACCATAAAGTTAGAAAAGAGCTTAAAGGTAGTGGCGTGGATGTTGCCCATTTTAAGCCGGCTTATAATCCTTGGGAAGAGCGTTTGTGTGCGGTACCTGATAGCGATTTGTTTCAAGCTTTGCATAGCAAGCGCGCTGAAGTAGTAACCGATAGCATCAGCCAGTTTACCTCAACTGGTATTGCATTAGCATCAGGCAAGCATTTGGACGCAGATATCATCGTTACTGCGACGGGTCTAAAATTACAGATGTTAGGCGGTGCAGCTTTATATGTCGATGGGGAGCCGATCGATGTAGGCGCACGGATGACCTACAAAGCAGTGATGCTTGAGGGTGTACCAAATATGGCAATCATGTTTGGCTATACTAACGCGTCTTGGACATTGAAGATTGATTTGGCCTGTCAGTATGTGCTGCGTTTACTGAGTTATATGAATAAAGAAGGATACAAAACAGTATGTGCGCAGGCTGAGACGGAGCACGAACAAGTGAAAATGCAGGCAGATACGGTACTTGGGGCACTATCGGCAGGGTATGTCAGCCGTGCCAAGGATGAGCTGCCAAAACAAGGTGATCGCTATCCTTGGCGAGTGAACAACAACTATGTCACCGATCGCATCATGCTCAAATACTGTAAAATCAAAGATGAGTGGCTACAGTTTAATCGTTAGAATTTGCTAATTATTAATATTACTGCGCTTGATTGATAAAATCACTGACTTGTTTACTAAGCATCTGCCATAAGGTTTCTTGCGCGCTTTTGCTGCCCCATGCCTTGTGCGGACTAAATATCACGCGTGGATGCTCGCCAAGAGCCAGTAAAGGATCATTGGCAGCTATGGGTTCTTGCTCAAAAACGTCGCTGCCATACCCTAAAATCTGCTCATTGTTAATGGCATCAGCAAGCGCTTGGCTATCAACAATACCACCACGAGCGACGTTGACAAGTAGAGGTTTTTTAGTCATTTTGGCCAAGGTGTCTGCATTGATAAGGTGCTGAGTTTTCTCATTTAACGGGCAATGTAAGCTAATCACATCAGCACAAGCGAGCACTTCATCAAAGGCGGTATAATCATCATTACGCGGCATACGCCCTTGGTGCTCCGCCCACAATACCGTCATGCCAAAAGCACGCGCAATATCAGTGACACGTTTGCCAATGGTACCAATGCCAATAATACCCAGCGTTTTATTTTCCAAATCTATAAGCGGGATATCAAGTAGGCAAAAATTACCATTATCTGCCCACGTGCCATCGGTGACTTTATTATGATAATGCAGACCGGCACGCATGGCATTTAGCATCAGCATAAAGGTATGCTCAGGCACGCTTTTCACCGCGTAACCGGCGACGTTATAGAGCGCGATATTATGCTCAGCACAAGCATCTTGGTCGACGTTATTCATGCCAGTAGCGGTCAGTTGAATGAGTTTTAGCTTCGGCAACTTAGCAATCGCTTCGGCATTGATTTGCACTTTATTAGTAAAAATAATATCGGCGTCTTTGCAGCGCTCAATGATCAGTGCTTGAGGCGTATCATCGTAAGTAATGTAATCAGTAACGCCAGCGGGTGCTGGCAAATCGACGTTATCAGAAAAAGTGCCTTTATCTAAAAAAACCGCTTGCATGATGATTCCTTATCTCGTTGTTATCGTAAATGGGTTTTGTTTATTATCGGCTTAATGTAGCACGTTGCTGCATTTAGTCAAAAAACATGTCAAAAAGCACAAAGCAAAAAACCTCTACTTCAAGCTGAAATAGAGGTTTTATTTATTGAGACACCAGTTTCTTGCGCTTACTTATTTTTTTGCGCTTATAAAGAAAAACGCTTACGCAATTTACCGATCAGACTACGTACACGACTGCTCAAGTCAATGCGCACATCGTTTTCAGGATCGTGCTCGACTTCATAACGTTTGACCAATTCAGGGCTGGCTTTTAGTTTTGCATGGTGCTGGAATGCACGATTGACACTAATTTCAAGGAGGCTTGCGCGCATTGGCTTCGGTAGGCAGCGATAGACCTGACCTTTATTAATCAAATCAATCAGCAGTCCTGCATCTTGGAATTCGGTCTGTACCAATACGACTAAATGCGGCGCATCTTGCTTTAGGGTAAAGATAATCGGCGCAATATTCTCGCCGCTGACATTGATGTCGGTAATACAAACACCGATATCTTCATTCGCTAAATAATCGTAAGCTTCCTCTAAACCTTGGGCGTGCAGCACTTTATAGTTGTTAGAGAATTGCTTACGTATTTGCTCAATCAACTCATTGGTCTCATCAATGACCAATAAAGTCTGCTTATTGCCTGAACTATCGAACTGCTCGGCGTCTTCGTCTGGGTTATAAGTCAAAGCGATTTCAGTGGCGCGTCCGACGACAGCGAGCAGTTCTTCAGATTTACATGGCTTGGTTAAATAACGGTAAATTTCACCATCATTAATAGAGCCAATAATCGCGTTCAAATCGGCATAGCCGGTTAATAATATACGCATGGTAGACGGTGAGACATCTTTTACTTCGCGCAAGATATCAACGCCAACCCGCTCAGGCATACGTTGGTCACTGACCGCGACGTGTACATGGTTGTTTTTGATATAGTCGATGTATTCAGTCGGGTCAGTAGTAATAAAAACGTCATGCGTTTTACGAAATAACAGTTTCATAGAACGTAAAATACGTTGTTCATCGTCAATGAACGCCAATTTCGGTTTCGCTTCAACCCCTAACTCAGCGGTACTTATGTTATTGTTGGTGTCATTACTGGTGTCATTTTCTAATTCATTCATGGTGAGTTCCTTATGATGAATAACAGTGATATAGCTTTATATAATCATTAAAATAGTAATTAAAATAACAGCAGAACCTAGCGATTATGCCGCTAGTCTTTTTTCTGTCAGATCATTATTAATCGGTAGCGTTAAGGTAAAGGTGGTGCCAACGCCTACAGTCGATACGGCTTTAATATCGCCATTATGCTGCTCCATAATCTGCTGACTGATTGCCATACCAAGACCAGTACCTTCGCCTGCGCCTTTAGTGGTAAAGAACGGCTCAAATATCTGACTGAGCACTTCTGAGCTCATGCCTTTACCGTTATCGATGACATCAACATAGACATTGCTGTCATCGGCGCGGGTACGCACTTCGATTTTGCCATCAGATTTTTCACCCATGGCTTGCGCGGCGTTATTGAGCAGATTGACCAAGACTTGATTGATTTGCGACGGTGAGCATTTAATTTCAGGTGTCGGCGCAAAATCAGTGACAATCTCTTGATGTCTGATAGAGTTACCCGCGATTTTCAGCGAGGCTTCGATACATTCGCGCACATCAATGGTCTTCACTTTTGACTCATCAAGACGGGCAAAGTTACGTAGGTTTAATACCATCTCGGTGATTTGCTCGACGCCAAATAGCGAGTCTTTAATCAGCTCTTTTAGCTCAGTGGACAAATCATCTTCTTGAATTTCATCAGAAGCACGGACAATATCTGCTAATAACTTATCAATCTTGCCATCAGATGTGACGTCAGACTTGATACCTTTTAACCCTTGTACCAGTTCAATCAGCTCTTCGTATTGCTCAGTTAACTGACCGATAATCTCGAGGTTATTCTGTACATAAGATAAAGGCGTATTTACTTCATGGGCAACACCCGCAACCATCTGCCCCAACGTTGCCATTTTTTCTGAACGGATCAATTGTAGCTGCGAGCTTTTCAGCTCTTTTAGTGTGTCTTGCAGCTCAGCAGTACGTTCTTCTACTTTAATCTCTAGCTGTTGGTTAATATTGGCAAGCTTACCTTCGTTAGATTGGATACGATCTAATAGATCGTTAATAGAGCCGTTTACCAGTCCAATCTCGTTGCGACCTGTCTTAAATTTAACTGAGCTTAGCTTGTTGTACTGCTTGTTATTAATGATGTTTTCTGCGAGAGAAATTTTATCAGTGGTTTCTTTCAATGGCTTGAATGCTAAGAAAGTTAGCATAAAGTAGATAATACCAGCGGTGATAAGGAGCGCTAACGCAATCCAGTTAATCAAGTTTTCACTTAAATTGTCGGCAATGGCGTTAATCTCAGCATCAGGTTGGACAACGATAAGTTTCCAATAGGTTTCAGGAATCTCAAAGACATAGGCTTGACTGCCGTTATAAAAGTTATCATTGGTCAGCTCAAAGCTTTGTAGCAAGCGGCTATCCATAGCATTTTGCTTGTTTTCACCGTTATTTAGGTAAGCAGCATAGTTGACCAAATAATAACCTTTGGAATCACCTGTTTCTGCTTTATCAATCGTATTCAATACTTGCTGAACTTGCGGTGACACGCTAGCTGCAACTTGCTCGATAATCTCGTTACGCTGAGTTTCCAAGAAGTTTAATACCGGATTCCAAGCAGGGTCAGAGTTGATAACTTGTTTGATATCAAGTGGTGTACCGGTTGCTTCATCAATATAGCTTAAGCGTTCAGGGTTAGATGAGGCGATTACCTTATCACTGTTATCTAATAATAAAATGTAGCCTGAACCAGAGCTCTCACTCAACTTGACGATGTTCTCTTGCAACTGGTTTAGGGTAAAGTTAACCGTACTGGCACCCCAAAACTGATTGTCACGCTCAATTGCGACACCGCAGCTCATGGCAAGCTCGCCTTTGGTTTGGCTGGCGCGAACATGGTTCCAGATACAGCTGTCAGGTTTGAGTAGTTTTAAGACGCTAAACCAATCTTCTTGATAATAAGGATTGGTTGGGTTTGGATCGCTTAGTACCGCTTGATAATCACCGTTTTGGCGTACCATCAAAAACGGATGGGTTGCAGTATTGGCACCAAGAGCGCCTTTTTCTGGCCAAATGCCGCCACTACCCAATAAGTTATAGTCGCGTTTATCGAATGCATTGGCGGTACTGACTTGCAAAATATTCTCTTGCGGTGGCAGCGTTTGCGCGCTTTGCTGTAACAGCAAGGCACTACGCATGACACGATTGATGTCGGCTGAGATACTATTAACCGCGGTATTACCACGTTCAGCGACCAGCTTTGCTGACTCAAGACGGATTTTATCATGGCCTTCTTTATCAACGACATAAACAACGACCGCAAGTACGACCGCAAAAGCAATGAACAAAATAGTGGTAACTTGGGTACTGACTTGATTAAAAAAGCCAACTTTTTTAGAGGCACTCATGACGGGATTTGTCCTTGGGAGTAGGGAGCACAAAAAGAATTGCCAATGGGATGGATTGGCTACAACGAAATATATGGTTAAGTTTCATCAAGATAACTTGTTAACACTAGTCATAAACGTCAACTGAAAATAGTGTTAACATAACTTAAAATTATGATAATAAACTTAACTTATAACTTAATGGACTATTATGGACAATAGCATACTCATAATCGCTGATAAAGCATCGATAACGGTTATGAGGTCTATGCTATTTTTTATATAAGTAGTAGTTAGCTAAAAGTCTAATGACTTAGTTAAATTGAATAGCTTTGGTATTAAGAGAGATGTTCTATTGCATTTTTTAACAATACAGTAACAATTTTACGATAACAATATTTTTTGTTTACTTGCTAGTCGTTATCTTGTTGGTTTATAAGCCCAACTTATGCTTAGCCTTGACTTTATCTGGCAGAAATCTGCTCTTGAAAAGTGAACTTAACGCACTCATCTAAGCGCTAACGTTATATAATGATCTGTTTTATCGACGGATTTGGCTTACAAGCTGATGTGCCTGATATATCTCGTGACAATATACTGAATGACCGTATATTGAATAAACGTATATCCAATAATTATCAGTTAGTCCATGTAATTGAGCCAGCAAGCATGGCTTGCATCGTAAACTACCTATTTTCTTATCATCTGAGTACAAAAAGACATCGCCCTATGACTATCTCTATCGCTTCATTGCACAGCACCGAATTCGCCGTTGGTCAACGCTATTTATCTGATACGGAGTCCGAGCTGGGCTTAGGTGTGGTCATCGATGTAGACGACCGATGTGTGCACATTTTATTTCCGCAAAGTGAAGAGACGCGCGTTTATGCAAAAAACTCTGCGCCGTTATCTCGTGTGGTGTTTAAAGTCGGCGATAGTATCTCTGATCAGGCAGGTAAGAGCTATACAGTAAATGCTGTTGAAGAAGTGATGGGCGTGCTCAAATACAGTGTTGATGAGCATGAAAAAGCCATTATGGAAACTCGTCTGGCTGCTAATATTACTTTGGCGAAACCACTTGAGCGTCTGCTGGCAGGTCGTATTGAGCGCAGTGATTGGTACGATTTGCGTCAAGATATTTTGCGTATGCAATCAGCGCTTGCAGGTCATCCGCTCAAGGGCTTAATGGGCGCGCGCGTCGATATCATTGAGCATCAGTTATATATCGCTCATGAAGTCGGCAAACGTATTGCGCCGCGAGTTTTGCTGGCTGATGAAGTCGGTTTGGGTAAAACCATTGAGGCAGGTCTGATTATTCATCAGCAGCTACTGACTGGCAAAGCTGAGCGGGTATTAATCCTTGTACCAGACAGTTTGCAATACCAGTGGATGATTGAGCTGCGCCGCCGCTTTAATCTCAACTTTGCCTTGTTTGATTTGGTGCGTACCGCAGCGATTAAAGAGCATGACCCTGAGCAAAATGTCTTTATGACTGAGCAATGTGTCATCGCTGGTATGGACTTACTCCTTGACCATCCTGACTTGTATGATCAGGCGATGGAAGCAGGGTTTGATTTACTGGTCGTCGATGAAGCGCATCACCTGCATTGGGATGAAGCGCAAGGCGGCAATGATAAGTACGACCTCATTGCAGATTTTGCTGAAGAGACGGCAGGAGTCATGCTATTGACGGCGACACCTGAGCAGCTTGGGGCGCAAAGTCACTTTGCCCGTTTGCGTCTATTAGACCCAGATCGCTTTGATGACTTAGATGAGTTTATCGATGGTCAAGATGCCTTTGCAGAAACGGCAGCCGTCGCCAGCCTATTAATAGAAGATAAACCTTTAAGTGATGGTCAAATTGCCGCACTGAGCAGTTTACTGACGATTAGTATCGATGAATTAGCAACGATTAACGAAGACGAAAAACTCCGTACTTATGCCCTAAATGAATTGCTAGATCGCCATGGTACGGGACGTATTTTATTCCGTAATACCCGTGAGAGTGTGAAAGGTTTTTATGGTCGTAGTAGCCAGCCTTATCCACTGCCATTACCTGAAGCATGGGTCGACAGCTATCAAACCAATGGTAAATTGCGTGAACAGCTATGGGGCGAAGAAAATCAACCTGATGGTGGCTGGTTGGAAGACGACCCACGTGTGCCTTGGCTGATTGATATCTTAAAGGGTGAGCTTAAGCACAAAAAAGTACTGTTAATTGCCCGTAGTGGTGCGACCGTTGAGAGCTTGGAAGCAGTATTGCGTCTGCATGCAGGTATTAAGACTGCTATCTTTACCGAGCAGATGACCTTGCTTGAGCGTGACCAAGCCGCGGCGTTCTTTGCTGATAGTGAAGGCGCGCAGATATTATTATGCTCAGAGATTGGGTCGGAAGGTCGTAATTTTCAGTTTGCAAGCCAGCTGATATTATGGGATTTGCCTGCCAATCCAGATACCTTGGAGCAGCGTATCGGTCGTCTAGATCGTATTGGGCAGACGCAGCAAATCATGCTACATGTACCTTATGTCCAAAGTACCGCGCAAGAGCGTCTGTATCAGTGGTATAACAATGCGCTAAATATGTTCAATCAGATCTCACCAACAGCGCAGAGCGTACAAGAGCAGTATATTCAAGAACTAAAACCGATGCTTGAGGGTGCCGATAACGACGTCAATCGTGCAATATTAGCAGATATTATCGCAGAAGCAGCACAGACACGACTGGGACTTGAAACACAATTGCAAGCTGGTCGTGATCGTTTATTAGAATACAACTCATGCCGTCCGCGCGTTGCTGGACGTATCGCTGATGCCATGCGCGATTTTGATGGGCACAATCTATTGCCGCAGTTTATCGAGCGCTTTTTTGCCTCAGCCAATATCGAGCACAATATCCAACGCGATGGCTCGTGGGTGATTTCACCGATTGACAGCACTGAGATTAGTGATTATATCGATGGTCTGCCACTCGGTGATGAAGACGGTATGACGTTGACTTTTGAGCGTGAGCAAGCGCTGCAACGTGAGGATATTGCTTTTATTACTCATGAACATCCATTGATGCAGGCGATTTATGAGCTAGCAAGTACCAGCACCTTTGGTAATACCACGGTTGCAATGCTAAAAAGTGCTGCGGTACCACAGGGCATGGTGATGTTAGAAGTGAATTTCCGCGTTGAAGCCATTGCGCCAAAACTGCTTAACTTGCCTGCAACCTTGAGCACGCAAAATATCCGCGTCTTTATCAGTGAGCAGGGCAGCGATTTGTCAGCGCGTATCAGTGCCGATATGATCATGCCGCACATTGAGCGCCTAGATAAAAACCGTGCCCGCCAAGTGATTAAAGTACGCGGCGATGTCATCGAGCAGCGTTATTATGAAGCGGAAGATATTGCTCGTCAGCAGTTGGCTGAGATTGGTGAGCAAGCAAGTGCCCGCTTTAGCCAGCAGTGGTCGCGTGAGATCAAACGTCTTAAGCATCTACAAACTATCAATCCAAACGTACGTCCAGCAGAGATTGAGCGTTTAGAGCAGCTAAAATTACAAGGCGAGCAAGCATTGGCGGGCTTGTCATTGGTGCCAGATTCTATCCGTGTATTGGTGGCAGTAAAACCATAAATTTAATACAATAGTAAAAACGAGGTGTATTTAAGCATCTCGTTTTTATTTATGACTTTTTATCATGAGTTTTCGATAATCCATTTATTGCTCATCTAAAGATTTATCTTGTATATTACTGCTATTGATTTCATATTATTTAAATTAAAACGCCATATCGGCTCAAGCCATATCGTCTTGATATTCTTTGGCGCTTATATCTAGATGCTTGGCGTTATTGATAAAAATAAGGAAAGTAATCGTCATGTCTGATTATTCACAACTAATAGATGAGCTATTGGCTACCGTCGCGCTCATCGAAGTCAGCCCTGATGTATTTGAAGGTAAAAGCCATGACTATGTCGGTGCCCGTATCTTTGGTGGGCAAGTGCTCGCACAAGCGATCATGGCAGCAGCGCATACGCTTGATGAAGACAAGCCTTGTCACTCCTTGCATGGGTATTTTTTGCGCGGCGGTGATATCAACCAGCCGGTGATTTATCAAGTGCGCCGCTTACGTGATGGGCGTAGTTTGTCCGCGCGCGAAGTAACGGCGATTCAGTATAAGCAAGTACGTGGTAAGCCGCCGGTTGAGCAAGTGATATTTTCTATGATTGCCTCTTTTTCACCGATGGAAGAGGGCTTAGAGTATCAAGAAGATATGCCTGTCTATCCACCGCCTGAAGACTTACTTGCGGAGCAGGATCTAAAAGAAGACTATGTTGGTAAAGTCCCAGAGGCATTAAAATCTCGTTTTATGCGCCGTCGTCATATCGAGATTAAACCAGTGAAACCGCGTGACCCGATCCATCCGGAACCAATGAAACCTAAGCAAGCGAACTGGCTGCGTATCCGCGAGCTTGGCAATCAACCCGTCGCGATTCAGCAAGCATTATTGGCATTTTCCTCTGATTTTTATTTGGTTGGCACGGGGCTGATGTCACATGGTATTAGCTTTATGACCAGCGGCTTGCAAGCTGCTAGTATCGATCATTCAATGCATTTTCATCGTCACTTTGACTTGAACGATTGGCTGTTATACGACATGTGGAGTGATACGACATCCAATGCGATGGGGCTCAATCATGGTCAGTTTTGGCAAGATGGGAAGTTGGTCGCGACCGTACAACAAGAAGGCTTAATGCGTTTGCGAGTGCCGAAGTCTTAAGTTTTTATATTGCTATAAATAAAAAAAGCGACTTAGAATTATTCTGAGTCGCTTTTTTATGGCGTATACAATCGTTATTTTAAGCGGATTTTTTAGTGATTATATATGTA
This sequence comes from Psychrobacter sp. ANT_H56B, assembly GCF_008369245.1. Taxonomy (NCBI): domain Bacteria; kingdom Pseudomonadati; phylum Pseudomonadota; class Gammaproteobacteria; order Moraxellales; family Moraxellaceae; genus Psychrobacter; species Psychrobacter sp. ANT_H56B. The sequence continues at coordinate 6,009 of NZ_VOBF01000009.1, read as the reverse complement.
ATCCTATTCTAAAATTTTCACCATCGCTCTTGGCAATCCTAACGTTGCTTGTGCATCATCAGCGTTTAACCAATTAATATTAATTTGTGCAGATTGCAAGGCTTCGGTTATCTCAGTCACCTGTTTATCGTTTAAAGTTACTGATTGCGGGGTTAAATACCAATGAAAATGGGTCAATGAATGTTTGATAGGCGAATCATCGAGTAATGTGTTGCTGATTGATTTTGTAACCAATTGATTCTTATCTAACCACTCATTAATAATTTGCTCAGCAGTAGTAAATTCTGTCTCGTATATTTTTTCATTACTAGCTACTTCTAAAAGCTGATTATCATTCGCTGCAATTGGTTCCTTATTTTTATTCTTGTCAGCATCCTTCACGGCAACTTTTCCGCTAATTTTTTCTATAAATGCTAGCGGCAAACTCCACAGTCCGCCCCAAATGCCATTATCAGGGCGCTGTAACCAAAGTATTTCGCCATTTTCGTTTTCAATAAGCAGTGCATTACTAAATTTACTCGGTTTAGGCTGTTTCTTCGCCTTGACTGGATAGTCCGTTTCACGACCTTGCGCATGCGCTAAGCAATCATCTTGTAGTGGACATAGTAGACAAGCAGGCTTACTACGCGTGCACAAAGTTGCACCCATATCCATCATCGCTTGCGCAAACAATCCTGATTGTTCTCTAGGCGTTAAACGCTCTGCCAATGCCCACAGCTCTTTAGTCGTCGCGGACTTAGTGATGTCACCATCAATTGCTGCCCAACGCGTCAAGACACGTTTAACGTTGCCATCGCAGATGACGCCATAACGATGCAAGCCCATTGACATAATCGCCCCAGCGGTCGAAGGACCAACACCTGATATCGCTTCCCAACCTGCCAAGGTTTGCGGAAAGTCGCCAGATTCGTCAATCACAGCGACCAATTGCTTCGCGCCTTTATGCAAATTACGTGCACGCGCATAGTAGCCAAGTCCCGCCCAATGCTCCGCGATGGTGTCCCATTCTGCTGCTGCTAAATCTTGCACGGTCGGAAAGGAGTCCATAAAACGGGCAAAGTAGGGCAGCACAGTGGTCACTTGTGTCTGCTGTAGCATGACCTCGGATAGCCAAACAATATAAGGATTTGGCGTATCGGTTTGATGCTGTTGCCAAGGTAAATCGTGGCGACCATTTTCGGCAAACCAAGCGAGGAGGCGCGGGGCGAATGCGTCTAAAGAAGTTAATGAGTGAGAAAATTGAGTATGCAAGAGTATTCCTTGTAAATTTAACAGGGATATATAAAATTTGGGATTAAGGTTATTTATGGGGTGTAATACGATTGATACAAGACAACAGTAGGTGAGCTTAGTTGTGAGGATCATTGGATAAAATGGCAATTAACTGTATTGTTTGCCAAGTGAGATTGTGAGGATTTTCAGATAAGTTAAAGGTGAATTATAAAGATAAAACAGGTGCGCTAGGCGCACCCTACGAGCTATGTTAATTAGTGTTTACTTCCGATTCTTCCGCGTTTTAAGGCGACGCAAGCGTTTCTCTTCTTCTTTAGCGATTCTTTTTTCTTCTGACGCGATGCGTTGTTCAGCGACGACGACTTCTTCAGCCTCAGTCATAGCAGGCGTCTCCAAAGTGATACGCCCAATCTTACCGCTACGCAGCTCATTTACTAGGATTTCAGACATCCGGTAGGTATCGACTTTATTGCCCGCGCGCACGCAGCCACGATTGCGACCAGCTATTTCAAAGAACTCCCAATCGGTCTTAGGCAGTTCTTCAATTTTATAGCGGGTTTTTAGCAGCTCAGGATAGGCGGTTAATAAATACTCAGCGGTATAACCGGCAACATCCGCAAAATCAAACGCCGTATCACGAATGCCGCCTGTTGCAGCCAAGCGATAGCCAGAGTTTTCGTTTTCAACTTTTGGCCACAGCATGCCGGGCGTGTCATAAAGCATGATATCGTCATCAAGTTTAATCAATTGCTGCGACTTGGTGACCGCTGGCTCGTCACCGGTTCTTGCCACAGCGCGTCCAGCCAAAGTATTAATCAAAGTCGATTTACCGACGTTTGGAATACCCATAATCATGGCTTTGATTTGGCGACCCGTACCAACTTTATTGGGGACGAGTTGTTTACAGATAGCGATGATACGTTTGACATCATTGGCTTTATCAGTATCGCAAGCAATGGCTTTAACACCATTTTGCTGCTCAAGATAGTCCATCCATGCTTGGGTCAGCTCAGGATCAGCAAGATCAGCTTTATTTAAGATTTTGATAACCGGTTTTTCACCACGTAAGGCAGCGACCATCGGGTTTTCGCTGCTATAAGGAATACGCGCATCAATCACTTCGATAACCACATCCATCTGCGGCATAATTTCTTTGATTTCATTACGGGCTTTGTTCATATGTCCAGGGAACCACTGAATACTTACTCTCTTATCCATCTGCTTTCATAACCTTTTATAAAAAATGCTCAAAGTAAGACGATCGTCATTTACTTTTCATGGTGTTCAGTTTACTACATAAGCCACGTACGGATGCTAAAAAGTAATAATGCTAATAGTGCTCACGCTATAATTTCAATTTACTCTAATAAGAAACTATGATTCGACCTGCTCTGCTGTTCCATCACGCGCCGGCGGCAACGGTGCCAAATAACCAATCAATAAAATCAAGCTACCCGCACCAAGGAAAGAAATCACTCGCCAAATTGCCTCAGTCTGTGACAAATCAACTAAGACCAATTTTAAGACCACAATACCCAATAAGCCAATGCCCATAAACCAAAGCGCGCGCTGCCAATAGCGACTGGCGATAATGGTGGCGACCAATGCCAGTAGCGTCCATAAAATCGTCAGTCCAGTCTGTACTTGCTCACTATCCCATGCGCTGCCAGTATGATCATATAATTCCGCTATCCACAGCGGTGTATTAATAAAAGCGTGCAGCGTTCTGACCAGCATACTAGAGAGTATCCAAAAGCTAATCAGCGCTAGTACGATCAACAACGTGTCACTCTTACGAATGGCGCTAAATAGATTTTGCGAGTGCTCGCTACGTTGACGCAATAAATAAACGCCCAATCCATAAAACAACACCAGCCACAACGTCACATCATACAAGTTAAGTAGTGGAAAATAGGGCAGTCCCCAAATCACCCCATCATAGGTGAAATTGGTAAAAATGACCCAGCACAGTGTTAATGGCACAAATATTTTGGCGCAACCTAACAGCGCACGTTGCCAGTCAAACCAATACATAGAGAGCGGTGAAATTAGATTTTTCATCTGATTATTATTTTGCTGACGGTACGTCAACCAGAGCCCAGCTAACATAAGCACAACCGGCACAAGAATAGTCAACACGCCTTTTGAATCGGGCAAACCATAATGTACAGCCTCAGCCAAAATTATAATGCCAGTAACAAGCCAGCTTGCACTATCGTAGCCTTTTAATTCTGCACCGTTATTGTCGTCGTTATTAGCATTGTTATGCCACGTCTTTAGCCATAATTGACCAAGAATCAGCCAGCCGATGAACAACGTTGTAAATATCGGCCAATAAAAGGCTGTCCATTGATAGTCAAATTCATATTGTTGTGGCAGTTGTAAGATCAGCATCGCATAAAATAACAGCAGCAAACCATGGCTAAATTGTCTGATTTCTCGCCATGAACGATATTGATTGATAAAATGATAAATAATCATGCTAACGACACTTGATAAGGCGATAAGCGTCGATGTTGCCAATTGCCAGTTGGCAAGCCATTGGTCAAAATCGAGGACTAACACATACAGCAGCCAACCCACCGCAGTGAGCGTTAACAGCCGTATTAAAGAAGGGCGTTGCCAAATGATTTTAAACGCGATACTTTGGTTGTTGATACTTTCAAACCATTGCTGAGTTGCTGTCTCGCTAATACCTAACGCTTTGCCGTATTCGGACAGCGTATTATTGGCATTAAGCTGATTTTTAGAATCGTGGACAGATGGCATTGAGCCTTGCGCCGCTGTCATAGGCGATGAAATAGGTAATGAAATAGGTAATGAAATAGGCGAATTACTAGCACGTAAGATAAAGACGCTAGCAATTGCACTGATGGCAGAAATGGTTAATGCGAGCGTTGGATAGTAATCAAGAGTAATGACAAAGGTATTTGATAACATGCCAATGCTAATTAGCTGCAATACTAAACCCAATAATACTGACCATGCACGAAGAGAACGCCTGCCAAACCATACCAATGCTAATCCTTGAACCGACCAGCCGAAGGCAATCCATTCTGCATTTAATGCCAGCGGAATCACTAATGCCAAAAAGCCAAAACCTAATGCCAGCATCCCTTCCGTAATCAATGCATAACGCTGACTGCGCTGAATAAACGTCCAGCCAAGCCCTAAGTATACAACTGCTAAAACTGCGCTAGTTAGGGTTAAAGCGTGATTGATATCGTACAGTAACGCTGAAAATAAACCAAACGCCATTAGCGGTACAGAGAACAGCAGCCCAATATCAATAGGAAACACATAGCTGGCATGCTGACTCTTAATATCAACAGTCTGGTCGGTATCAGTAGCAATAACGGTAGTGGCGTCACTATTGTCATAAGAAATAGCATCATTGTAAGCAATGATTTGCTGTGCATAGCGAATGACGACGAATAGATACAGCAGTACATGTAGCGCGACGAGTAATACCAACGTCCAGCGTTGATTTTCTATAACTACCGCTAAATTTTCAGTCAATCCCCAGTAGTATGCCAAACCAAATGTGACGCTCGCGCCAAATAAATTGAGCACCTTCCATGGGCGATAATGGGCAATAATGGCAATGGTAATATTTAATAACAAGTAATAGCTAAAGAGTATCGTTAAGCTGCCAGCATCTTGACTGGTCAAAATCGGTGCAAAAAATCCACCGGATAATGCTAATAATGCCAAAGGAAAAGCGTTTTGGCGTACCGCTAAAGCGACCGTGACTGCTGATAATATGCCAAGCGCTATAAAGCTTGGCAGACTACCAATCACCTGATAGACACTATAGGCAAAAAATGTGGTCAAATAAGCAATGGCTAAGCCAGTACCTTGCAAGCTTATACCATACGCAAAGCGTTTTGCCGCCAGCTTTAAGCCTAATCCTGCCAGCCCTAATCCTATGATAATAATGACTGTTAGCTTGACGCCAATAGGCACTTGGATTAAGTCACTTAGTAAGCGCAGCAGTAGAACCACGCCGATTAGTAAAACCAATACTCCAACACGCACTACTAGGTTGCCACCCAAAAACCAATTTTGAATCGAGTGAATAAGAGAGGTAACAATAGGAAATGAGCGCTCGTCAGGTTCTATCGGCGCATTAGCAGCTTTATCGGTCAAAGGCTGACTATTGGAAACTGATGATTGTTTTGCAGATGTTGATACAAAGTTATTTGATAGAGGATTAGAGGATAAAGCACTAAGTGGTAACGGGGGCGGCATTGATTTTTCTGTTGATGACAATGCATTATCACTAGGTAATTCGATGTCAAATATACTTTTTACAGCAGTACCTTTTGCAGTAGTGGTACTATTCTTTTTCTGCTCAAGCTCGCTCTTTAGCTGCGCCATATCTTGACGCAGTTGTGCCAATTGCTGATGTAGCCTAATATAAAGAGCAATCATAATTACTATTAAAGTAATTATAACCAGCCAACCTAAAGAACCCATCAAAAAATATAGCATCATTCCCACTCAATCTGTCTGTCCATTGAGTGATAATGACGCTATTTGATTATAAGCACAAGAGTGACGCGCCCAACACGCCACAAATGAGCTTATTCAACGAAATTGAAAGGGCTCAAATAAGCTTATTGAATGTCAAAGTAGTATAAAAAACTAGGGGCTGTAGTAGATAAGCACTATGCTAGACTGCTTTTATGAAGATAACCCGTTGTAAACTAAGTAAAAAAGTACAGCGACGACTGTTAGAGTTTTTCACGGCTGAAGTAACCGCTAGAACAGCCG